>JBNJFZ010000109.1:0-2543 GCA_051747295.1 Myxococcota bacterium | reverse complement strand
GCATCGCCCTGCCCGATTCCGCTGGTCTCCACCACGATCAGATCGAAGCCGGCGTGCTGCACGACATCGACGGCGTCGTCGATGGCTCCAGCCAGCTCACCCTTGGTCTGGCGGGTGGCCATCGAGCGCATAAATGTACGCTCGGATCGAAGTGAGTTCATACGAATACGGTCTCCCAGCAGCGCGCCTCCCGAGCGTCGGCGTGTCGGGTCGACGCAGATGATGCCAATCTTTTTGTCCGGGAAGTCGAGTAAGAATCGCCGGATAAACTCGTCGGTCAGGCTGGATTTACCCGCGCCGCCGGTACCGGTGATTCCCACGACTGGAGCGCGCTCGGCGGGTTCGCCCATATTCAATTCATCGAGGCGGCCCTGCTCGGCAAAGGTGACCGCACGAGCGAGTGCGTTGCGGTCCCCCCTCTCGATGGCGTCGGGGCTTGGTGCTTCGTCGGCCTCAACGAGGTTGGTATCGGTCTCGGTGAGCATGAAGTTGATCATGCCCTGCAGGCCCATTTGCCGGCCGTCTTCCGGGCTGAAGATCTTGCAGATGCCGTAGGACTCGAGCTCGTCGATCTCTTCGTCGACGATGACGCCACCGCCACCGCCAAAGATCTTGATATGACCGGCGCCGCGCTCCTCGAGCAGATCGTGCATGTACTTGAAGTACTCGATGTGCCCGCCCTGATAACTCGAGACGGCGATTCCGTGCGCATCTTCTTCGATTGCAGCATCAACGACTTCGGCCACAGCGCGGTTGTGCCCGAGGTGGATGACTTCCGCCCCGGATGACTGCAGGATACGACGCATGACGTTAATCGCGGCGTCGTGGCCGTCGAAAAGGCTAGCCGCAGTCACGAAGCGCACGTCGTTCTCGAGGGCGACCGGCTCGGTGGGTTTGTCGGCGGCTTTGTAGCTGACACTCATGATGATTCCGGGATACGCGTTTCAGCAACTCATAGAAGCGAGATGGGCGAGATACGCCCAATCGTAGTCATTGACCAGGCATCAAAAAAGGGCCGACCCTCTCGAGGTCGGCCCTTTCACGATGAGGCATGAGACCTCAAACCGAGACGACGGTGATGTCCGGGTCGACTTCGTTCTGGATCAGGTTTTCGATGGCCATCAGGGTCCCCGACAGTGACGCGGGGCACGTTCCACAGGCTCCCTGATAGCGAATCATGAGCTGATTGTCGACGAGGGCTTTGATCTCGAGCCCCCCGCCATCGCCCTGCAGGTACGGCAGGATCTGCTCGCCGATGACCTCGCGAATGGTCTCGACACGCGGATCGTCGAGTCCGGCGTCCTCGAGATCGAGATCGTCGCCGTCCTGTCCGCCGCCCGCTCCGACAGCCGGCTGCGCGTCGTCGAAATCGGCATCGCGAATCGGTTCTGCGATCTCTCGCAGCAGACCGTGCCAGTCCGCCTCGCCGTCCTGGGTGACCGTGATCCAGCGATCGGCGAAGAACGCCGATTTGACGTGCTCGAGCGCAAGGATTCTTTCGGCCAGCGGCGTTCCCTCGGCCTGCTCGAGATTCTCGAACGAGCGGGTCATCCCACCCATCGTGATGGGTTGGTCGAGGATGAACTTCACCGCATCGGGATTCGGCGTATACTCAATCTCTTCGATCTTCATAAGACTCGTGTACCAGCCTCGAGAGGCATTCAGTCGCTGTCGACAATGTCGTTATCGCCCTCGGTGGAGATGATCTCCTTTCCCTCGAGGGCCGCATGGAGGGTATGCCAGGGCAGCACCGCGCATTTGACGCGCTCGGGCCGGCCGCTGACGCCTTCAAAAACCGTCAGGTGGCCCAGATGATGCTCACCTTCTAGATCAAGTTGGCCGGTCAACATCTTCCGAAACTCTTCGATGAGTGTCTCGGCGTGCTCGACGGGTTCACCTTTGACGTGCTGGGTCATCATGGAGGCGGCCGCCTTGGAGATCGCGCAGCCCTGCCCTTCGAAAGCGACGTCTTCGATGATGCCGTCTTCGTCGACGAGTAGCGTCACGTCGTACTTGTCGCCGCAGAGGGGATTATCCCCGTGGGCGTGCCTATTCGCATGCTCGACCTCCCCGAAATTTCGGGGCTTTTTGTTGTGGTCGAGGATGACCTCTTGATACAGCTCTCGAAGGTTACTCATAGACCAAAAATATCCTGGACGCTGCCGAGCGCGTCGATCAATGCGTCGACGTCGTCCTCGTTGTTGTAGAAAGCGAGAGAGGCGCGCACGGTCGCGGGCACCTTGAAGTGCTCCATGACCGGCTGCGCGCAGTGGTGTCCTGCCCGAATCGCAACACCATCGTCGTCGAGTATCGTCCCGACATCGTGAGGATGAACACCTTCGACCTCGAAGGAAATGACAGCCGCCTTCTCGGGCGCGGTGCCGATGATACGGACACCTTCTAGCTGCTCGAGCTTGTCGGTGGCGTACTCGAGCAGTTCTTGTTCACGCGCAGCAATGCGACCCATGCCGATGCTCTGGAGGTAAGTCGCCGCTGCACCGAGCCCGACCGCGGGCATAATGGGAGGCGTACCGGCCTCGAAG
>JBNJFZ010000108.1:13516-18768 GCA_051747295.1 Myxococcota bacterium | reverse complement strand
CGAACAACGCCGGCGCCGCGACGACGACGAGCGCCACGAGCGCGCCGATGACGGCGAAGATGATGAATCGCTTTGAGCTGGACTTACTCACGGACTTCCGAGCGTCGGTATACTTTCGGGCAGAAACCTTACACCTTCTGACGCTCTGAAGCATCACAAGTTATGCGAGCGGGGAACGATTCAACCGATGAGCTTGTTATTCACATCAGTTGCGATGGACGAATCGCGCCTTGTTCGGTATGCAATTGCGCATAAGATAGCGGACGCAGAGACAGAACTCGGGACTTCGCAGGGAGCATTCACCAATGTCGGATGAATATCGAAAAGCGATGTCGGTTCTCGAGAAGGCGCAACGCCAGCAGTCGGACACCTCCGAAGAAGAGAACAACCAAGAAGGAATCCAGATGGGCTTCATTCCATACGTCGTCGAACAAACCCACCGTGGCGAGCGGGGCTGGGATATCTTCAGCCGCCTGCTCAAAGATCGGATCATTTTCCTGGGTGTGCCTGTTACCGACCAGATCGCGAACAGCATCATCGCTCAGTTGCTCTATCTCGAGAGCGAAGACCCCGAAAAAGAGGTCAGCCTCTATATCAACTCGCCGGGCGGTAGCGTCACGGCGGGTCTGGCGATCTACGATACGATGCAGTACGTCGGCCCCGAGATCTCGACGATCTGCATGGGCCAGGCCGCCTCGATGGGCGCTGTGCTGCTCGCCGGCGGTACCGAGGGCAAGCGATTCGCCCTGCCGAACTCGCGTATCCTGATCCACCAGCCGCTGATGCGTGGTGGCATCGGCGGTCAGGCCACCGACATCGACATCCAGGCCAAAGAAATCCTGCGCATCCGCGAGCGCCTCAACGAGATTCTGGTCGAGCACACCGGCCAGACCCACGAGCGCATCGAAAAAGACACCGACCGCGATTACTTCATGAGCGCGAACGAGGCCAAGGACTACGGCCTCATCGACACCGTCATCGAAGCCCGCAAGGCCGGCATGCCCGGAAGCGGCGAAGGCGAGTAACCTGAGTCTGATTCAGTAAAAACCCGCGGCGCGTTGGCGTCGCGGGTTTTTTTGTCGTCGTTTGGCCCCAGGGTGATTCGCTAATTGTAATTATACTAATTACGATTATTATAATCATGTTTAGTATAACCATGTTTAGTAAAACAGTTTTCACAGATGCCCACCGTAAAAGGACGAAAAAGCGAAGTCGAAGCGCTCGAGAGAGAGCTCGACAGGGATCGCCCCTCCATGGTCGTAGTCTACGGCCGACGGCGCGTGGGCAAATCCACGCTGCTCGCCCACGTGTGCGCCGACCGTTCCGCGATTTACTACCAGGCCACCGAAGTCGTCGACTCGCTCAACCTCTCGCTCTTCAAGGAGGAGGTCACCAAATTCGAAGGGGAGCCCTCACCACTCCTTCAGGGACTCGCGAACTGGGAGAGCGTGCTCGCCTACGTCGAACAACTCGCCCATGATCATGCCGCGGACCATGAAGAGCATTTGCTGGTCGTATTCGACGAATTCCCCTACCTCTGCGAGGCAGTCGACGGCTTACCGTCGGTCGTTCAGAAGGTCGTCGACAGGGTGAACCGCAACGACATACCGCTCGACGTTGTGCTCTGTGGATCGCAGATCTCGTTTATGACCGAGATGTTGGGCGAAAAGAGCCCACTTCGTGGCCGTCAGACGCTCGAGATGGACGTTCAGCCGCTGCCGTACAAGGAAGCGGCTGAGTTTTTCGCCGACTGGTCCGCCACCGAAGCGCTCGAGGCATACGGGGTCTTCGGCGGCATGCCGTACTACCTCCAATTTCTCGATTCCGAGTTGGGGCTTCGCGAGAACATCGTCGATACCGTGCTCCGACCGGGTGCTCCGCTGGGCAACGAGGCCTACAATGTCTTGCAGTCTGAGCTCAGGACCCCTCGCCGCTTCGCGTCTGTACTACAGGCAATTGGTACGGGCTGTTCGACGACCGGAGACATTCTGGGGCGAACAGCTGAAATCAGCAACGGAGGCCAACTGACGCCGTATATCGACAGATTGGAGGCGCTCCGGCTCATCCGTGTCACGCGGTCTCTCGACGCGAAACCAAAGGCGAGGAACCGGCGATACTACGTCGCAGACCCATATCTCGAGTTCTGGTTTCGCTTCGGATTACCGAATGTTTCGGCCCTCGCCAAGGGTCACGCCGAGGACGTCTACGACCACGCCATCGAACCGCAGCTCTCGCAGTATATGGGTGAGATCTTCGAGTGGATCTCGCGTGAATTTCTGGAGCGATATGCCGATGACGTACTCTCCGCGCCGCCGCGTGAGATAGGCAAAATCTGGGGTAAGGATTACGACATCGACGTCGCCGCTACCCTGCTCGATGACACGGTCGTGTACGCCGAGTGCAAGTGGTGGGAGTCGCCCGTCGGCATGAACGTGCTGCGCGACCTGCGAGATGACGCATCGAAGACAGACTACGGCGCCGGCGCAGACGAGCTGTTCGTCTTGTTTTCGAAGTCTGGATTCACCGAGGAGCTCGAGCGGGAAGCGGATGGCGTCGGCAATATTCAACTCGTGGGGGCCGACGATCTCCTGTAGACGCAGGCTGGCAGCCTGCGCGCCAACTTCCGCGCGAAGCGCGGAGAGGGGCGTGCGGATTCTGAACCACGCCCGCCACTACCCCAAAACCTTCACATACTTCCGCACCACCGTCTTCACGCCCGAGGTCGGAAAGTAGATCTTCAACACCGCCCGGTCGCCCTCACCGGACACCTCGCGGACCTCGCCGACGCCAAACCGCGAGTGGGACACGGTCGCGCCGAACAGCTCGCGGTCGGGCTCGCCATTCCTGGGCGCCTCTTCCTGCACGCCCCAGTCGACGTCGGAGTAGTCGACCTGTGCATACGATGTATCGAAATCACCGCCGCCCGACTCCTCAGCCATCTTCTCTTTGACGGCCTTTCCGACTCGCCCCTGGCTCATCTCGGCGGACTGATCGAACTCCCACAGATCGCTGTCGACGCCGTCGCCAAAAAACGACTCCTGCGTGGCGGTCTCGAACTCGTCGAAGCTGCTGCGTCGCTTGCTCCGACTCCGGTAGTCGACCTCCTTCGAGACGCTGCGCCGGTCGACCTTCAAGCGGTCGGGGTCGATGTCGAGCAAAAACCGACTCGGGTCGGTGTAGCGCGTTTGCCCGTACATCATGCGGCGCTTGGCGTTCGTCACGTACAGCTTGTCCTCCGCCCGTGTGATGGCGACGTAGGCGAGTCGGCGCTCCTCGTGGAGCTCCTCGGGGTCGAGGTCGTTGCGGACGCTGGGGAAGATCTCGTCTTCCATGCCGACGACAAACACAGTCGGAAACTCCAGCCCCTTCGCCCCGTGCACCGTCATCAGCGTCACGGCTCCCGCGTCGGTTTGCTCGTCGGTGCTGCTCACCAGCGCCGAGCGGTCCAGGAACGCTCGCAAGAGCTGCGAGACACGCGACGTCGCCAGAATGCCGCTCGCCTCGGCCATCTCCACATCGGCGTTGATCTCCTCGCTCGCCACGCCGTCGTAGTCGTCCTCGAACTCCTGCATCGCGCCGATGAGCTCCTCGACGTTGTACTGTCGATCCTCGTAGTCGTCGGCGTCGTAGCCCTCCAGGTAGTCGAAGTAGTTGATGCGCTCGACCAGGAAGCGCGCCACGTCTGCCAGCCCCTCTTCAGCGGCGATTTCGTCGCGCAGCGCGGTGATGACCTCGACAAAGTCGGTGACGCCGCTCGACGAACGCCCACGGAGCGATTCGAGCTCCTCCAGCGCCTCCTCGTCACCCGGACCATACGGCTCCGGCTGGATCGATGCTTCCCCCACGCTCGCCGGCTCCGTCCGGCCGGCCGCGTAGCGCGCCGCCCGATACAGCGTGCCGATCCCCGGCACCTGCGCGGCGCGCTGGATCTTCTCGATGGTCTTCGCGCCCACCCCGCGGCTCGGCGTACCGATGATCCGCAGAAAATCGACCTCGTTTTCCGGGTTCAGCGCGACCTTCAGGTACGCGAGGATGTCCTTGATCTCCATGCGCTCGTAGAAGCTCACCCCGCCGATGACCTGGTAGGGAATCCCCCAGTTTTGCAACTGCTCCTCGATCTGACGACTCTGCGCGTTGACGCGGTAGAACACCGCGAAGTCGCCGTACTCGGCCCCGCGCTTGACCAACGACGTGATCTCCTCGGCGACGAACGACGCTTCCTCCCGGTCGTCGCTGCCGGTGAACACCGTGATCTCCTCGCCGCCGTCGCGCTCGGTCCAGAGCGTCTTGTCGCGCCGCTCGGGGTTGTGCTGGATGACGTCGTTCGCCGCGTCCAGGATCACGCCGGTCGAGCGATAATTCTGCTCGAGCTTGACGACCTCCGCCTCCGGAAAATGATCCTCGAAGCCCAGGATATTCTTCACCGTCGCGCCGCGCCATCGGTAGATCGCCTGGTCGTCGTCGCCGACCACCGCCAGGTTGTTGTGGGTGCCCGTTAAGTGCTCGAGCAGCTCGTACTGCGCCGGGTTCGTATCCTGGAACTCGTCGACCATGATGTACTGCCAGTGGCGGCTGTAGCCATCGGCGAGCCGTCGGTCGCCCCGGAAGAGCTCGAGGACGCCGAGGATCAAGTCACCGAAGTCGGCACAATTCGCCCCGCGTAGCGCCTCCTGATACGCCTCGTAGAACTCGGCATTCTCCTCCGCACGCTGGCTGTACGCCTCCTCGTGGGCCTGCCGCGGGGTCATCGCCTCGTTCTTCATGGCGTTGATGTAGCGTTGCAGCCGCCGCGATTCCTTGCGGTCCTTCGGCCGCCCCTGCTGGCGCATGACCTCCTTGACTAGCTTGAGCTGATCATCCTGGTCGTAGATATTGTAGTTCCAATCCAGCCCCAGGTCCGGGGCGTGCTGGCGCAGCAGCCGCGAGCAAAACGAGTGGAAGGTCGACACCGAGATGCGGCTGGCGTCGATGCCCGCGCCGTACTCCTCGAGGATCGCGTCGACGCGCTCGCGCATCTCCTGCGCGGCCTTGTTCGTGAACGTCACCGCCATGACCTGCTCGGGATACACACCGTGCTCGAGGATGAGGTGCGAGATCCGATAGGTGATGACGCGGGTCTTGCCCGAGCCAGCCCCCGCCAGGATGAGGAGCGGTCCCTCGGTGTGCTCCACCGCGAGACGCTGAGGTTCGTTGAGTTCGTCTAGAAGCGCCATATTTTGCGTGTTTGCCGGGGCCCGCGCAGTCGCCGCGCG
>JBNJFZ010000108.1:0-13416 GCA_051747295.1 Myxococcota bacterium | reverse complement strand
GCTGCTTTGCTGCTCGCTATCGCAAGAACGCATCGTACGTCGTCGACACCGCGCGGTGGTCGGACAAAAAGTTGACCTCGCCGCCGCAGGCGCTGGTCGCCAACGGCAGGTACCGTGTCTCGTAGCGGAACAGGCGGTTCTCGCCGTTTCTCGTGAACACGTAGTCGAGTTGCTCGGGCTCCGTCAGCCGATTACACGAGACGTTCGTCGCGCAATTGACGGTCGACAACCCGAGGTCGAAGTCCTCATTCGCCCGCAAGCGCGAGACCAGCGTCTCGTACTCGTCGACCGCGGCAATCGCGTCGACGTTGAAGTCCCCGAGCACCACGATCGGCCCGGTCGACGGGTCGATCTCGGCGACGAACTCGCGCAACTGGTCGAGTTGGTCGGCGCGCGCTTCGCGGTCACCGCTTTCCTCGCCTGAGTCCAGGTGGGTATTCACGACGTTGATTCGGTGGCTCGACGAGACACGGATGATGGCGTGGAGCACGCCCTTGGTGGCAAGACAATCCTCGCCGTGACAGCGGTCGTATCGCATCGTGCGCACGTCCTCGACCGGCCATCGCGACAGGATCGACAAGCCGCCCGACGACGTCCTGAGCAACGCCGCCTCCGGCTTGTTCACCACCCGAAACGGCAGCGCGTCTTCCGACTCTTCGATCATCGAGGCGACAGCGTTGACCTGCCACGCTTCCTGGAGCGCGACGATATCCGCGTCCAGCGCCGAGAGCGTCATGCCGATCTCGCGCCCCCTGCAATCGGTCGAATCCTTGGTGCTTATCGAGCTCGGGCGAAGAAAGACATTGTAGGAGAGGATATCAAGGGACTCTGGCGCTTGCTCGGAGTAGGGAAATGTATCCGCGTTATTCCTGTAGTCCTCGACCTCCGGCCCACATCCGCAGAGGACAGCGACGATCACCGCCGCCCCGATCATACCTGGTACTCGCTGCAACATTCCGCCTTTCTGAGACGCATGACTGTCACCCAGAGTTTACATAATAGCGGGATTTATCTTTGAAGTTCAATCAGTTGTATGAAGTCGAGAGGCCGTGGTCTCCGGATACGTAGGTGAGCGTGATCGGCCAGGGACAACCGAGTTCGTCGACCGCGTTGCGAAATCTCCGCGCAGAGGTCTATACTGGAGTGTCCCCTCGGACGCACGGGCGCCGACGATCGTCGGCGGATTTGGGCTGCGGCAGGTTTGACCTGTCGGCCCAGAGAAGCTAAGCAACGGCCCATCAGATTGGCCGCGCAAAACACGCGGCTGCGACCGAGACCGATCCTGGACTCAGGAGATCAGATGGCTGTCGAGAAGATCACGGATCGAGAAGAGCTACGCGACTTCTTGATGCGCGACAAGTTGGCCAATGCCTACCTTCTCGGAAACCTCGACCCCGCCGTTTTTCAGTTTTGCGACTGGTACACTGCTCGCCGCGAGAGCGGGGAAATCGGCAGTATCCTGGCGATCTATCAGGGACTGAGCCTTCCAGTGGTCTTCATGGTCGGTGCCAAGCCGAACTTCAAGGACTTCTTGACCGAGGTCAAAGAGGACCTGCCCGACCGGTTTCACTTCCACGTCCTCGAAAACCACATCGACACCGTCCGCCACGTCTTCGAGACCAAAGACACCGTGCGGATGCATCGCATGGGGCTGGAAAAAGAGGACTACAAGCCGCTCGACGATACATCCCAGGTCGAGCGACTCGGCCACCGCGATACCGCGGCGATCATGGAGCTTTACGCCCATTGGCCGGACAACTTCTTCGAGCCCTCACAACTCGAGACGGGACTGTACTTCGGCGTGCGCGACGACGATGGCAGCCTGCTCAGCATCGCCGGGATCCACGTCGTCAGCGAGGAATACGACGTCGCCGTCATCGGTAACCTGGTCACGCATCCGAAAGCGCGCGGGCAGGGCCTGGCCACGGTCTGCACCGGCCGCCTGCTCGACGAGTTGTTCGACCGCGTCTCGCTCATCGCGCTCAATGTCCAGGAGGACAACGAGCCCGCCATCAAGATGTACTCGAACCTGGGCTTCTCGGAGAATAACGTCTTCTGGGAAGGCCGGTGCGAGAGCGAGCCGGCGTAGCTAGAATCGTACGCTCCAGCCCAGCTGCCAGCTTCCATCGGGGCCAATTCCGGCCGTGGGCTGGCTCTCCATCGAGTCGTCGGTGACCAGGAAGTAGGTCCCGATGCCCGCCGCTACCGCTCCAACCGTCACCGCTGAAATCCCGATCGTCGTCCACGTATTGGCCTTATCGCGTGCTTCAAACGCGTCGCGGTGGGACGGCTCGACAATGACGCCTTCGTTGTTTCGCTCGAAATCCCCCTCACCGGGACGCAGGCTCGCGCCGCGTAACAGCGCAAACGCGCCGAATGCTGCGACCGCCGCCCCGCCGCCGATAAGGCCGTATTGCACCCCGGGCTGCTCGCCGAATGTTGGCTCAGTGTCGAGCTCATCACCACATTCTTGCTTCAGCTCTTCCAGGTATTGGTCGGCCTTGGCGTCGACGATGCGCTGCGCTGGCTCTTTAACCGCCGGCGCGGACACGGCGTTCAGGTAGGCTTTCTGCGCCTCCACGCACTGTCCGAGCTTCTGATAGGCGCGCCCGAGGTTCAGATAGGTGATATTGAGCTCGCCGAGCGCCAACGACTCGTTCAGCAGCGCCACCGCCCGTTCGTACTCCTTGGCGATGAGCGCTTGAACTCCCTCGTCGTTGAGCGTTTTCTGGCCCTCAGACGGCTCGATCGAACCGCCGGCCTCCGATTTGGCATTGCCTTCGTCACCTTGCTGCGCAGACGCCTCCGGGGTGAATATGCCGAGCGTCAGACATATCGAAAACAAGCAGATAGTCAGTGTCCTAATGCGTTTCATTCGCACCGCCCTCCCTGTCCAGCTTCCGACCTCGCGTCCGCGCACAAGTCATCGCGCTCCGTGCTGTCCTCGTCCGCCTCCTGAGCCGCATCGAGATAGAACTCCCGACACTCGAACGTATCACTCTCTGGAGGATCGGCGAGCTCGCTTTCCGGAATGTTTTCGAGCTCCCTGCAGTCTCGTCGACATGCCTCGAGGTCGACTTCGGGTGACGACGAGTCGTCGTTGTATGCCCCGCAAACTGACTGAAAACGGCTGCAGAAGTCGAAACACTCCCCCGTGCATCCGCCGCCGGCGGCGAGCGGAAACGCATGCGGACAGTGTGTCGAATCGCCCGGGGCCGCGATGCCGATATGATAGAAGCGGCACTGGATCGTATTGCCCGAGGTGTCGCCCATCTCCCCGTCCGCTGGAATCGCGTCACACTGATTCAGGCAGTCCTCGCGATTGTCGTACGGATTCTCGTAGGTGCTGTCGTCGGTCGGCTCGCACTTGTCGAGGAATTGGTCGCAGTAGGTCTCGCATAAGCGTACGTCGTCGGAGTTGTCCTCCAGACAGACCTGCTGCTCTCCAACCAGGCGACATTGGTAACCCGCCGCACAATCTTCATCGCCGAAGCAGTTGAAATCCTCGCTCTCCAGATCGGGGCCGTAGCAGCCCGCGACGAGGAGCAATATCGAGACGAACAATCCGCAGTATGTCGTTCGCCGACCGTCCATCGGCTCGCTCCAGTCCTTTTGGAAATCAGTGACCAGACACTACACCAACTGGTGCCCACGCTCAATTTTCCCGTGTTATTTACCGACAAAGAGGCGTCAAGGGTCGGCCGATTCCGACCAGGGCCACGCAGGGGCGCCCTTCGGTCGACCCGCTGCCCGCTGCTCGGCCTTCGAGAAGGGACAGTGTCGGCAGCCACTCCCGCAACACGCCCCCTGATCGCTTAGATAGACCGACGTCATCACGAATAAGCCGCTCTCCGGGTCCAGGTATCCGGCTTCGCCGCTCGCGCAGGCTTCGGCGTGGATCTCGAGTGCTTCATCTGTGGGTTCGTTCGAAGACATGACGTCTCTGACTACCACCTCGCACGCGAGATCATCAACGAAAAACCGATCAGAGCCAGCGCCGCAACCCGATATTTATTTCCCTATATTTTTCAGCCACTTATCAAATATCGAGCCGGCTAAAGCAAATTTTTTACGCAACGATCCGAGGGGGTCGGTCGAAAACCATTATGAGGGGGTCGAGCGAACGTCGCCGTCCTCAAACGAGTGAATCGAAAACGTGTCCTCGAACAAGGAACCCAACATGAAGATCGGCAATATCGTCAATTCAGTCATGGGCATGGTCGACAAAGTCGGCGGCATGTCCAGCCACAGTACCGCGTCCAAGGGCGTGGGTCTGATGGAATCCATCGGAGACCTGTTCAGCGGCGGCAAGCCCACCGGCTCGGAGATCGGAGGTGTCATCGGCGGGTTTATGGAGACCGTCGGCAGCCTCGGGCAGATGGGCCTGGGCGGACAGGTCAACAACCTGGTCGACTCGCTCGGCCTCCCCGATTGGATCGGAGACATCGCCGGAGGCGTCGCCGACTTCGCGACCGGCAACTTCGTCGGCGCTGCAGCGAACGGCATGGACGCGCTCGGTGACGGCGTCAAAGCGCTCGGCAAGCTCTCCGACAAGATCGGCCAGTCCAAGACCGAGGGTTACGCGGAGGCCAGCGGTCAGGTCAGCGGCATGTACAACGAGGGTGGCTCGGTCGACGCCCACGACGTCGACCACGCCGAACACACCGCTCAGAAGACCGCCGAGAGCATCGAGACCGGCCGCCAAGCCTGCGCCTGCTACCAGGCCGGTGACACGGTCGAGGCCGGTCGCAAGACCGTCGAGTCCACGCGCCAGTCGGTCGCCGCCGAAGCCGCAGCCCACCCGGACGTCTCCGAAGCAGATGCGCAGAAGGCCGATGACACCATGGCCGCCATCGAGGATGCGTTCTCCACCTTTGCGCTGGCGGCGAACAAAGACGACGCACTCGCTCACATCAAAAACGAGCATGGCGAAGAGGTCGCATCCCTCGTGGAGCGCTTCGCGGACAAGCCTGCCGAAGACGACAGCCGCGGCCTGCTCGGCATCCTCGGCGGTGTCGGCAAGACCCTCGCTTCCGTCGTCGGCAAAACCGTCAGCGCTGGCGCGCCCGAGATCTTCGAGGGCCTCATCAACGGACAGATGGACATCCTCAGCTTGATCGAGAACGGCAGCCCGGTGGTCGACGATCTCCAGAGCATGTTCCTCACGGCGACATCCGGCGACACCGCCTCGAAGCTCGGCGCCGACAAGGGCGCGTCGATCCGAATGTAGCCGTACGCACACGACTCTGACGACCCACGTTGAATCTATTGAGAAGGAGATGGAGATGACAGACGAAACGACGACGAAGCCGCCGAAAATCATGCTCGAACGCGCCGAAGCTCTCGCGTTCAGCCACTACAAGAACGACCGGCTCCAGATGGCCGCGTCCGTGCTCGAGCGGATCCTCAAATACCTGCCGGAGCGAGACGACCTCTGGACGCTCCTCGGCGTCATCGAGCGTCGGCGCGACAACTTCCGCGACTCGGTCATCTGCCTGCGCAAGGCGCTCGAGATCGACAATGAAAACGTCAATGCCGCCATCAACCTGGCCGAAGTCCTCGTCTCGATGGGGCAGGTGCCGACCGGCGTGGAGCTGCTGCAGGGAATCTTCGAGGAGGGTCGAGACCCCGATCTGGAGCCGTCGGAGCAAAACGAATACGTCATTCGCGCCGGTGCACAGCTCGAGTTCATCAAGAACACGCTCGATGCGCTACGGAACAACCCCGAGGTTCGTGAGGCGTTGTCGAAATAGTGTCATGCGGCCCTCTTGGCCGCATGCGCTCGCCGCGCCCAGGATGGGCGCAGCACATCTGCTACGCATCCATATCGACCGCAGCCTCGAGCTTCTCGCGCGCAGACTCGAGGTGCTTGGCGACGCGGCGCGTGGAGTCGAGCCGATGCTCGACTTCGCGCGCCAGCTCGGCGCGGTCGCGCTTGCTATTCATCTCGCGCTGGACCTGGCCGAGCGCCTCTTCGATCTGGCTGTAGAGCCGGTCGCCGGCGTTCTCGACGAAGTCCTTGAGACGATCACCGTAGTCGTAGATCAGGCCGAGCAACTCGTCTTCGATCTGAGTCGACGCCTCGTCGATGACCCGTAGCCCCTCTTTGCGTGCGCGCTCTTTGATCTTCTCGTCGACCTTGCCCTTGAAGAACAAGGCCAGCAACGGTGCCGCCGCAGCCAGGATACTTCCGACGATGAAGGCTTGGAGCAGGATCGCCGACAGGCCCAGCGCGCCGAGCGAGAAGACGCTCACATCGTACGCCATCGTGTCGACGTCGAGGTCCAGGTTGCTTAGCCCGAGCTCTTCGCGAAGCGTGGCCACGGTCTCTCGCATGGACTCGTTCGTGATCTCGATGACTTCTTCGGCGAGCTCCTCGAGGTTCTCCCCAATGCGCTCGCCTTCCTCTTCGAGCCACTGCTTGAACGCGTCCTGGATCCAGGCCGACAGGTACAGCTTGATATCTTTGGCTTCGGCCCGCTCGATTTGCTGGGGCAGCGTCTCCTCGAATTCTTCGACGAACGTCTCGAGGTTGTGGCGCGCGGTCGCGGCGATGCCACCGATGCGCTCGTCGATATGGTCGAGGTTCTCCGAGATCAGTCGGCGCGACTCCTTGAGCTTGCTCTTGACCTTCACAATCCGCGACTCGAGCTCCTCTTTCTCCAGCAAGTAGCCCTGCTTTTTGATCGCGAGGTTCTGCTCGAGTAGGCCGGCGATACGCAGCCCGCCGCCCAGCGCACTATCCAACAGGATATACGCCTTGTGGTCGCGCAGGAACTTGAGCAGGTAGCGCTTGAATTCCTTGAAGTCCTCGGACGGTTCCTCACCGCGCTGCTGCGCTTCGAGGGCCTGACGTGCCGAGAAGCCAAAGAGCTCGACCGGGCCGATGAGCTCGGCGAGTCGCTCGCGAGCGTAGGATTCGACCTCGGCGACATCCTCGTCGCTGAGCGCGTCGGTCTTACCGAGCACGAAGATGATGCGGTCGCGGTTGGCCTTGAGCAGCCGATCGCGGATGAACGTCACCTCGGATTTCTTGAGCACCTGCGTAGCGTCGAGCACGTAGATTACGACGTCAGCCTTCGGCACGTAGCCGTAAGTGATCTCGACCTTTTGCTGCGAGATATCGTTGACGCCGGGCGTGTCGACGAGCACCAGCGAGTCGGACAGCAGCTCGTTGGGGTACGCAATTTCGACGTAGTCGGGCTCGGAACCCTCTTCTTCCTCGACGCGCCGGATTTGCTCGGTCATCTCGTTGTACTCGATGACGCGCTTGTCGCCCCCGCGAGGCGCTTTGACCGCGGCCATGGGCTCGCGGCCGTAGACCAGGTGCGTGATCACAGCCGTGGTCGGCGTGATACCGGTCGGCAAGATCGGCTCGCCGAGCAGCGCGTTGACCACGGTGCTCTTGCCGTGGTTGAACTCGCCGAGCACGACCACGGACATCTGGCCCTGCTGCAGCGCCGGGATGCGTTCTTCGACGACTTCTTTTTTCAGGGACTTGAGCCCGCTTCCACCGGCGATTTCACCCAGCTCGCCGAGCAGGTCTTCGACGTGGTCGCGCTCGATCGGGAGGATCCGCTCCTCGGGCGCCGTCTCGGCGGGCTCGGAGGCGTCCCCGGTGGCCTCGGTGGCCTCGACCGGTTGCACCTCGTCAGCGTCAGCAGCGTCCTCCACGGGTGCGCTCGACTCTTCGTCGAGACCGGAGTAGCGCCCCGAGGTCGGGGACTCCTCGAACTCGACCGAGGTATCCGAATCGACCTGCTGTTCGCCGGTCGTATCGTACTCCTCGTCCTCGCTGACCTCTTGGTCGTCGTCGACCGACATGCCCTCGCGTCGAGCTTCATCGGCGTCTTCGAGCTCGGGGTCCTCGGGCGCGGAGCGGTCGGCCCCGGCCGAAGAGATCTCTTCGAGCACGTAGTCGTCCTTTTCTTCGGACAGGCCGCCCACGTTCGGCTCCGGGACGTCGATGTCGCCCGACTCGGTCTCGCCGGCCGCCTGCTCCTCGGATCCGCTCGCAGATTTGCGCTTCTGCTTGAGCCTGCGCAGCTTTTCGGCACGCTCCTCGCTGTCCTTCATGCGGTTGCGTAGAAGCACGCCCAACTTGTCGGACCTCGCTTCATCTCGGCCGGATTCGCTCGCCTCGGATTCTTCGTCCTCGGGCGCGTCCTGCTGCTGGTCGGTCTTGTCTTCCGTCATCCTCAGCTCCCGTCTTCACGAGCTCGTGGGTAATTCATCGGTGTGGTCTGCGTGGCCGGCTGTTCGTCTGCGCCTCGACCATGCGGTCACGCTCGGTGTGGCATGGCGGCCCCCGAGCCCGGATCCCACTTACGCTGTCCCTCGCGAGGCCGTCGTCAGGGTCATCGAATCGAGGTCCGCATATCGGCTCGAGGCCGATACGCCTCCTCGAGGACGCCCTGTTGATTCCTCGGTCGTATTGAACAGCGACAAGGTCCGAACGTTGGTCGGGCCACTCGCCCACTTCGCGGCGCGCAATGAAGCGCTATCTACTGGGCACTACGTGCCACGCAGACCGCACTGATGAATCACATGACCTTTACGAGCTCCTCTACTTCGCGATCGATTTCATCGAGCGGGCGTCCGCCGCGCTCACCAATATAATGTTTGTAGTACTCCGACTCGGCGAACATCCGTAGCGCTTTGATGCGCTTGGGCAAATACGGATGCGACGAGAAATATTCTTTCACGCGACCGATTCCATCTTGGACGCCGTCGAGCTGGCGCAAATACTCGTCGAGGTCGATCGATTCGAAGAGTCGTTTACTCCCGAGCGCGAGCTTGAGCATCGTATTGATGGCCGAGCGTTCATCGGCCGCGCAGATCATCCCCGCGCGGTCGCACGTGATCTCACCGCGGCGGCTCCACGCGTTCAACGCCATCGTGGCGGGCACGACCGCAACGCTCACGATCGATCCGATTCCCCGCTTCAAGAACTCTGCAGCGGTGGCATACACGACGTGGTTATTTTGAAGGTGACCGCACTCGTGGCCGATGACAAATTTGAGTTCGGCGTCGTCGAGCCTGTCGATGAGCGAGGAGGTGATCACGATGAACGCCTCCTGGTCGGTCCCGTAGGTGTGGGCCGCCATGTGCGGGGTCTGCTGGACGTACACGGCGGGCGGCGGGATATCGAGCGTCTCGGCGCATTCGAGCACCAGGTCGTAGAGCGCCGGGAATTGCCGGCGGCTCAGCTTGACGCCCTTGCCCATGAGCTCGTTCTTCTCGAAGGCATTCCAGAAGCGCACCGACGATTCTGCGACCAGACGCACCGGCGTCGCACGATCGAGCTTTCGAAGCACGCGAATATCCCCGGAGAAAGCGTACTCGCCGAAGCCGGTCTTCTCTTCTCGCCCGCTGGAGGGCGTCTTCTTTTTGTCGACGTAGTTTAGAAAGTCCAAATCCATGTGTCGTCTTCGAGGAGAGTATCCGCCCTAGAAACAAAACCACGGCGGTAAATTATTCTATCAATCGACGAAACACATGCCGCGAGGTGTCGAGCACGGGGCGTCACTTGGAGATGACGTCCGTCTTCGTCGAGGTATTTCCGGCTTTGTCGGTCGCGGTGACCAGGACGACAAAGTCGCCGGTGCAGGTAAGGGGTTCGGAGGACTCCGGCGGGCGCCACGCGAAGCGTCCATCGGCGTCGTCGTCAGTCAGCGTGACCTGGATACCGTTGACGCGACCGTCGACGCTCACGAGGTCGCGATCCGGGTCATCGACCCGCACGGACACGGCCTCGACGATCTCGCCGACGTCCCCGTCACCCGAGTCTTCGCATTCGACTGCGATTCCAGACAGGGTCGGCTCGTCACCGTCGGCCCCGCCACATCCGATTCCGATGCATACGGCGCCAGCGGCGAGCCCGGCGATCATGAGGATTCGAAAACGACGCATAGGGAAGTCCCTGCATTGCCAACATTGTAAATCTACCGCGCGGCCCACGCTACTCGACCCAGTGGATCGCGACAAGCCCGTGGGCCTAGATCAGTCGCTCTCGAGCAGTTCCAGCAGCTCGCCGAGCGTGTCCTTGGGCTTGGTCTCGCGAATCGCCGATTGCAGCCTGATTCGGTCGACCGTCGATAACGGATCGAGGTCGGTTCGCTCGATGGCGTCGACCAGGCGATCGAGCTCGGTCAAGCGCTCCCGGAGCACGCCCGCCGTGTCGTCGGCCACCGATTCGCCACCATCCGACGCGCCAGTGCGCGCTTCGCTGAGCGCGTCCTCGAGCTCGAGCTTCTGCTCCTCGAGCTCGGTAATACGCTCGGTGAGTTCGACGACCTGTGCTTCGAGTTCCTCGGTGGCCGAGTCGCTCGACTCGGCGGCGCGTCGCTTCTCGATCTGGAGGCGCTCCTTGAGCCCCTGGACCTCGGCGCGCAGGTCGGACGCCTGGGCTCGGGCACCTTCGAGCTCCGCGAGCTCCTTGTTCTTTCGGGCGAGCTCGTCCTCGAGCTCCTCGACACGCTGGCCGAGCGAGTCGCGCGCTTCGAGCAACTCGTCGATCTGCCCTTCGGCCTCTTCGAGCGAATCGCGCATCGCATCCGACGAGTCCTGCTCGGCTTCGAGCTCCGTCTGAAGCCTGCTGTTGCGCCGCTCGTACTCCGAGACCAGTCGCTCGCTGCGAGCGAGCTCGTCCTGAATCTCGTCGATACGCTTCTGAGCGTCGTCGAGCGCCTGGTCGGCCTCCTCGGACTTTCCTGCTTCGGCGCGTGCGTCGTCCAACGCCTTTTCGAGCCGATCGACGTCGTCTTCGAGGCGTCGTACGCGCCGGTTGGCGCTGTTCAGGTCTCGCTCGAGCTCGTCCTTTTCGTCCCGCGCAGAGCGGAGCTCCTCGGCATCCTGCTCGCTTTTTTGAAGGTCGAAGCGGACCTGCTCGAGCTCGCCGCGCAAGTCTCCGATGGTCGAGCGCGCGTCCCCGAGCTGGCCTTCGATCTGTTGGGCGCGATTGGCCTGCGACTGAAGGTCGTCGACCTGATTTTCCAGCCGCTGACGCTGCTGCCGCTCCGATTCGAGCGACTGTTCGAGCTGCTGGACGCGCTGCGAGTCACCCGAGGACTCCTCGAGCTCGGCCTCGAGCTCGCGCACCCGCGCCTGCAGCTCCTCGATATCGAAGGCCTGTCGGGAGGCGAGCTCTTCGATGGACGCCTTTTCTTGCTGGAGACGCTCGACCTCGGCCTCGACATCGTCGACCTCGTCGACATCGATCATCTCGAAGTCGCCGTCCTCGAGCTCCTGGACATCCTGTTCCCAGTCGCCTCCCGAATCGTACCCACCACCGGAGTCATACCCACCGCCCGAGTCGTAGGCAGCGTCGTTGCCGTATGGCTCGGCTCCAAACGTCGGGTCGTTGTTCCCCGCGCCGCCTACGCCCTGCTGGGAGTCGGCGTAAAAATAAAGGATAAAGTCGCCGCACCAGACCTCGTCTTGCGGGGCGAGTTGCTCGCTGGGGGACACCTGCAATCGCTGGTCGTTTTCGATGACCCAGGTCCCATTCGAGCTATTCAGGTCGACGATGATAAAGTCGCCGTTGTTGTAGCGGAATTCGGCGTGGTGCCTGGAGACCGACTTTCGATTCGAGCGGATGGTACAATCCGTCGCACGGCCCACGGAAACCACGGGTTGATCCGGCGACAACTCCACCGTGTGCTGCTGATTGGATTTATCGGTGTATACGATCCTTGCCAAAGCCGTGCTCCTCGCGGATAGCGGGTGCTTCAAAATTGCACGAAAGACGCCCCGTATACTAGTGGCATACACCTGAGAACGTCAATTTTCGCGCATGAATCCGGCCTGCACCAGCCTAGAGCGCCGCGATCTCATCGTCGTATTCGCGAAGATACGCCTCGGCCGCCTCCGCGCGGGCATCGTCGCGCAGCCAGCGCATCGCGCCGACCACCCCGAGCACGAGCAGCAAGAATGCGCCGCCGCCAAACCAGATTGCCCGCGACCGAAACGCCGCCGAGGACTCCGCGCGCACCAGGCCCGCTCCGTCTTCGTAGCCGCTCGGCCACGCGTACGAATAGACCACCGGGCGCGCCGAGACGGGCACCTCCCCGAAGAACGTCTCCAGCCGGTCACGGTCACGCTCCGGGAACTCACCGGCGACCAACGAGCCGATTTGCTTGTGCAGCGGCCCGCCATCCGCCGGCTTGAATTTGCCGTTTTCCAGCCAGTACCGCTCCGGCGCATCCCCTGAAAGCGCGGGTAAGACCGTGTCTTCACCGTCGTGCTCGAGCACGATCGTATGGTATCTCGACGGATAAAACTGACGGTCGTCTCCCCTGCTGCAACATGATGGGTCCTCGACCCCGACGAGCCGGCCGCGGTCGTCTCGAATCGCAGTCTCATTGTCGACGAGCATCCAGCCGTCTCCCAGCGGTGACGCAAACATCACCCGCGTCTGCCCGCTGGGAAGAGGTGCAGACCCCGCCACACTGATCGTCCATCGTATCGTCCCGTCGGGCTGAATCTGCCCCATATGGTCGGCGGCCTCGACGTCGAACTGCTCCGCACGCAGCTCGGTCACCCAGGCCACCGTCATCGCAAATGTCAGCACGCAAATCACCAATCGTCTCGTATTCATCTTCTCCTCCTCGTTGCACAGAGCGCATCTAAAACAGGCCATCGAGTCCGCCGCTGAACGGCGTCAGCTCGGGCAAGATGGGCGAAGCGAGCCCGATGAGCTGGAGCATCGCCAGCAGCTGGATGCCGCCGATGACCACCACCGGGATCAGCGCCTCGCGTCGCCGCGCGCCTTCGGGAAGACGGTTGTAGGCGGCACGCAGGAAGACGAAGAATCCGGCGACGCCGGCGACCACCGCCGCACCGATTGCGAGCGGGGCGCCGAACGCGCTTCCCGTGAGGTAGTACAGCGCGACCAGCGGGGCCGCAGCGACCAACACGAGCGCGCCGGTGAAGCTGCCGCTGGCCACCGACATCAGCAGGTCGGTCGCGCGCAACTGCGAGCCGCAGATCTTCCAGGCGAGCAGGCCGGAGGGAAGGGCGGCGACCACCGAGAATACGACCACCATGGGCACCTTGAGGAGGTTTGCCAGCGCCATCATCGGCTCGGCCGCCCCCACCGACACGCCATACACCGCCGCCCCGACGACCGCGCCGAGCAGCGTCATCCCCGCCAACCGCCCTCGCTGGGCCGGGCCGTGCGCTTCGACATCGCTTTGTTGACCACCCGCGATTTCAAACATCGTCGCAATCGTACTCATCGCTTCACTCCGCTATCAGTTACCCAAATGGCTCGGAGCCAACCTCCGACCTCACTTCAGGACTATAGACGGCGGCTTTGAAACCGATGGCGACACGGTCTGAAACGCGTTTGATTTGGATGTGAATTTGGTGTGAAAGGCGGGCGCGCCTGGCGAGCATAGCAAAGCAGCGAGCGGC
>JBNJFZ010000107.1:0-18781 GCA_051747295.1 Myxococcota bacterium | reverse complement strand
CTGAAGCAGTCTGAGGCGGGAGTCTGGTGCGATTTGTTGCGCGTGGGGGACCTATCTGGTAGTTCAATGTGGTTGGTTGTAAGTGTAAATTGAGGAATTTGCGCCAGTTTACGGCGCCAATTATCAGGTGAACGTCGACGGAGACGCTCTGTGGTCTGTCATCAGTGTGGAAGTCCGGTATCCGCGGAAGACGCGTCCTGCCCGAATTGCGGGGCGGATCTGAAGCGAAAGTCTCGGCGGCTCGAGCTCGAGTCGGAGGGGCTCAAGCGGATGACGAGCCAGTTCAAGGCCGTCAAGGTCCAGGACCGCATGATCCCGCCCGGCGAGATGCTCTCGGACCGATTCGAGATCCGCGATCTCATCGGGAAGGGTCCATTCGGCGAGGTCTATCGCGCCGAGGATACCCTTATCGACGCCGAGGTCGCCGTCAAAGTCTTCGACCCGGCGATCGTCGAGGACCCGCGCGACCAGGAAAACTTCCTGAACGCCACCCGACGCGCGCGAAAGATGACCCAGAAAAATGTCGTGCGCGTGCACGACAGCGGCGTCCATGGCGATCACGCATGGGTCTCGATGCAGGCGCTCGAGGGGCTGAGCCTCCGCAAGATTCTCGACATGCGTCGGGCCAAGGGCGAGCACTTCTCGATCGAGGAGCTCGAGCCCATCGTCACGCAGGTGACTCTGGCGCTCCAGCACGTCAATCGGGAGTTCCCGGTCGGTGATTTGAAGCCGGAGAATATCCTGCTGATGCCCGAGACGCTCAAGATCACCGACCCGTTTTTGTACGCGGCGATCCCGCACGAGATTTTCGCGGAGCGGCTCGAGGACAGCCAGTACGTCGCTCCGGAGCTCCATACGCCATCCGATGCTGCCGACGCCCGCGTCGACGTGTACAGCCTCGGCACCATCATCGGGGAGATGCTCTTCGGGCGAGATTATACGCCAGGGTCTCCCGGTGGGGACCGGAAGGCCCAGGCCATCGATTCGTTGTGCAAGAAGGCGACGGCATTCGATCCGGCCGAGCGCTATGAGAGCGTCGAGGCGCTCAGCGAGGATTTTGCGACGCTGGTGGATACCGGCGCATTGCTGCAGACAGACTCGACGCACGATCTTCCGGAACTCGGCGCGGAGCCGAGCGTCCCGCCGCCGGCTCCCCAGTCCAGCCCGAAGGCCGACCCGCTCGCCGAAGAGACGCCGATGAATATCGGTGAGCCGCCGGAAGAGGATATCGAGACCCGGGAGTACAACCGAGACGAGGACTCCGCCGAAGAGCTCGGTGACCTGCTCGAGACCAATGAAGTTCGGCGTGAGCAATTGCCGCCACCGCCGGAGCAAGACTCGACCTCCAGGCGAGAGACCACGAAGACCGCGGTCAAGCCCAAGCCCGAAGATAAAAAGGGCGATAAGAAGGCCGGGGCAGAGTCGCAAGGAGTGCCGCCGCACATCATAATCGGGGGCGTCGTCCTCCTGGTCGCGGTGATCGGTGTGGGGTTCTGGGTAGCATCGTCGAACGACACGCAAGAGGAGGTGGTGACCATCGCCGACAATACGAAGTCGTTGGAGGTGACCGCCGGCGAAGACGACGGAGGTGATGAGGACGAGGCCGATGCAGGCGACGCGGGTTTGGCCGACGAGAATGCGGCCGCCGCGCTGACAGAAGCCCAGAGCGGTCTCGACAAAGCGGCCGAAGCAGCGCTCGCGAGCGCAGAGGAGATGGAGCCTGATGCCGGGTCCCAGGATGCTGGCGACGATGACACCACCTCGCTGGCGTCAGCAGAGTCATCGAGTGATTCGAGCCCATCGTCCGGCAGCTCGTCAGGGTCGTCGAGTGGTTCCAGCGACTCCAAGGGGAGCTCCGGTACCGGTGCCCCCTCGGGCAGTAGCTCCGGGTCCAAGCCAAAAGCCGAAGAGAAGCCCGCCTCCAAGGGTACGGACTGCCCGGGCGGGATGGCGCTCGTCAAAAAGGACAGCGGCAATTACTGCATCGACCGCTACGAATACCCGGGTGGAGGGGCTCGACCGCGCACAAACGTCTCGTGGTTCAAGGCCAAGCAGCTGTGTGAGGCGAAGGGCAAGCGGCTGTGCAAGCTCAACGAGTGGAAGCGCGCGTGCGGCTCGAAGTATCCGTACGGACGAAAATGGGATCCAGATAAGTGCAACACCGTCGATGTCGACGGGTTCGAGCGCGACCTCGCCGTGGCGGGGAGCAATAAGAAATGCCGCAGTTGGCCGGGGCTGTACGATATGGTCGGAAATGCGCACGAGTGGACGCAGGAGCAGCGGATCGCAGGCGGTGGATTCGACAGCGGTGAGGATGTCGCAACGTGCCGTTATTCTTCACCGAAGGCCGCGGGTTCTTCGGCCCCGAATATCGGCTTTCGCTGCTGCGCCGATCCCAAATAGTTCCCATCCGGCAACCCACTCCAGTCGCGAATGACGGCTGATTTTCACGAGCTCTGCGTCGTCTTGCATCGACGTAGCCTATGGCTACGCCTGCTTCAGCCGACTTCGATCTCGCAAAGATCATCTCGCCCTCGTGCGAAAAATGAACGACGAATCACCCCGAACCGGCGCTCCTTCGAGGGCCGGTTCTTCTTTACTATTGAAATTCTCGCTCAACCTGTTAGGACTCTCGCCGAGGATAGGCCGAACCGGGTCCACCGAACGCACGCAGAGGTTCCCAGGTCATGATCTCGAGATACACTCGTCCCGAATTCGCGCAGCTCTGGTCCGAAGAGAATAAGCTCAAGATCTGGTTCGAGGTAGAACTCGCAGCCGTCGAGGGTTGGGCCGAAGAAGGTGTGGTCCCTGTCGAAGCCGCCGATCACATCCGTGAGAAGGCGCTCCTGGACGTCGACCGCGTCAAAGAAATCGAGAAGATTACCCGACACGACATCGCCGCGTTCGTCCAGAGTCTGGAGGAATTCGTCGGTGAGGAACACGGTCGATGGATCCACTTCGGCCTCACGAGCTCGGACGTGCTCGACACCACATTCGCGGTGCAGCTGCGACGAGCGGCCGACATGCTGCTGGAGGACGTGGACGAGCTGCTCGATGTGCTCGAGCGCCGCGCGCACGAGTTCAAGATGACCCCCAAGATCGGGCGGAGCCACGGCATCCACGCCGAGCCGACCACGTTCGGCCACACGCTGGCCATCTGGTACGACGAGGTAAAGCGTCACCGTCGTCGGCTCGAGAGCGCGCGTGAGACGGTCTCGTACGGGAAAGTCTCGGGCGCGGTGGGGACATTCACGAACGTCCCGCCGTCGGTCGAGGCCTACGTCTGCGACAAGCTGGGCCTGAAGCCGGCGCCGGCATCCAGTCAAATTATCCAGAGAGACCGTCACGCCGAGTTCTTCTCGGCGCTGGCGCTGCTCGCCTCGAGCGTCGAGAAATTCGCCGTCGAGGTCCGCCACATGCAGCGCACCGAGCTGCGTGAGGCCGAAGAGAAGTTCCGAAAGGGCCAGAAGGGCAGCAGCTCGATGCCACACAAGCGCAACCCCGTGCTCAGCGAGAACCTGACGGGCCTCGCGCGCACGATTCGCGGCTACGCG
Source organism: Myxococcota bacterium (assembly GCA_051747295.1). Lineage (GTDB taxonomy): Bacteria > Myxococcota_A > Bradymonadia > Bradymonadales > Bradymonadaceae > JBNJFZ01. Next base: position 15,227 of record JBNJFZ010000107.1, on the reverse strand, counting down.
GACCCGGCGATGGAGAATGTCGCCCTGTGGCACGAGCGAGATATCAGCCATTCGTCGGTCGAGCGCATGATCGCGCCGGATTCGACGGGCTTGATGGACTTCGCCCTGAATCGATTGATCAAAGTGCTGGACAACCTGGTGGTGTACCCGGAGAACATGATGCGGAACCTCGAGCAGACTCGAGGGCTGCCGTTTAGTCAGCGGGTATTGCTGACCTTGATTCGCAAGGGATTGTCTCGAAACGACGCGTATCAGCGCGTGCAGTCGATTGCGATGGCCGCCTGGGAGAACGAGCAGGACTTCGAGAAGCTCGCTCGCAACGATGATGCGATTCGCGAGCACTTGACTGACGAGGAGCTGGACGAGTGTTTCGACCTCGAGCGCTCGCTCCGTCATATCGATGATATTTTCGAGCGCGTCTTTGGAGGAGAATAATCATGAGCGATCAGATCGAGATCATATACGAAGGCAAGGCCAAGCAGTTGTTGGTCTCCGAGGCGGACGACCAATACGTGCAGCGCTTCAAGGACGACGCAACCGCCTTTAACGGCGAGAAATTCGCGCAGTTCGAGGGCAAGGGCGAGTTGAATAATGCGATTTCGTCGTATCTATTCGGCAAGCTGGAGGAGGCGGGGGTCAATACCCACTTTCTGGGCCGTGAGAATAGTACGGACATGTTGATCCAGAAGCTCGAGATCGTCCCACTCGAGGTCGTGGTCCGAAACGTAGTCGCTGGAAGCCTGAAGCGACGCACCGGCCTCGCCGAGGGGGGGGACGTCGAGCCGGCGATCGTCGAGACCTATTATAAGAAGGACGAGCTGGGCGACCCGATACTGGCCGACGCCCATATCCGGATGCTGGACCTGTGCTCCCCGGAAGACCTGCGGGGAATGAAAAAGATCGCACGCACGGTCAACGACATCCTGCTGCCGATCTTCGCCGAGGCGGGCATTCGCCTTGTCGACTTCAAGATGGAGTTCGGATTCGACGCGGCCGGCGCGATCGTGCTGGGTGATGAGATCAGCCCGGATACCTCGCGACTCTGGGACCGAGACACCGGTGAGAGTCTGGATAAAGACGTCTTCCGCCACGATAAGGGAGACCTCATCGAGGCCTACGAGGATGTCGCCGACCGACTCGGTGTTATCGTCGCCCCCGAGTAATGAACATGGCCCGCCGGAAGGCGGGCTTTTTTTGTTGTTGCTTCTGCCCCCCAACGAAGGAAGAACGGATGCCGCGCGCACGCATTCTCATCAAAAATCGGCCGGGCGTTTTCGACCCGGAGGGAAAAGTCGTTCAAACCGGCCTCGAGCGGCTCGGCCATGACGACGTTCGCGACGTCCGCGTCGGGAAGGTCATCGACGTGGAGTTCGAAGCGGGCACGGAGGAGGAACTCCGAGCTCGCGTCGACGAGATGTGCGAGTCATTCCTCGTCAATCCCGTGATCGAAGACTACACGGTCGAATTTCTCGAAGACTGAACCCGCCGGAGGCGTCATGAAGTTTGCGGTTATCGTGTTCCCCGGCTCCAATTGCGACCGGGATTGTTTCCACGTCGTCTCGCGCGTCCTCGACGCGCCGACCGATTACGTCTGGCACCGTGACGAAGAGCTCGGCGACGCCGATTGTGTGATCCTTCCAGGGGGGTTCTCCTACGGCGATTACCTGCGTACGGGGGCCGTCGCCAAGATGAGCCCGGTGATGTCCGCGGTACGGGAGTTCGCCGAGAAGGGCGGGCCCGTCATCGGTATCTGCAACGGGTTTCAGGTCCTGCTCGAGACGGGGATGCTGCCCGGAGCGATGCTGCGCAACGAGTCGCTGCACTTTACCTGCAAGGACGTCTACCTGCGCTGCAACACCACGCGCACGCCGTTCACCTCGACGCTCGACGAGGGAGACGTGCTCGAGATGCCCATCGCGCACGCCGAAGGTAACTACTTTATCGAGCCCGAGGGGCTCGACCGACTTCGCGACAACGACCAGATCGTCTTCCAGTACGCCACGCGTACCGGCGAGGTCGTCGAGATGGCCAATCCGAACGGCAGCGTCGCCAATATCGCCGGTATCTGCAACGAGGCGGGCAACGTGCTGGGCATGATGCCGCACCCGGAGCGGGCGGCGGAGCCGGTGCTCGGTGGCGCCGATGGACTGAAGTTGTTCCAGGCGGCCCTGGAGCGCATCAGCTGAGCACGAGTCGTCCGACACGCACACCTCCCCGACAAAACCGTGAGTGCTTGATCATGGGTGAAGTAAATAAGCGAGAATTCGCCAAGGCCAATGGCCTGTCCGACGAAGAATACGACCGCGCGCTCGAGACGCTCGGTCGCGACCCGACGCTGCCCGAGGTCGGGGTCATCAGCGCGATGTGGAGTGAGCACTGCTCCTACAAGAGCTCGCGCGTCCACCTGGCTCGTCTCCCGACCGAGGGCGAGCAGGTCGTGCAGGGACCCGGTGAGAACGCGGGCGCCATCGACATCGGAGATGGCTACGCGGCGGTCTTCAAGATGGAGAGCCATAATCACCCGAGCTATATCGAGCCCTATCAGGGTGCGGCGACCGGCGTCGGCGGGATTCTGCGCGACGTCTTCACCATGGGGGCGCGGCCCATCGGCAACATGAATAGCCTGCGCTTCGGGGCGATCGACCACGAGAAGACGCCGCATTTGTTTCACGGCGTCGTCGGCGGCATCGCCGGCTACGGAAATTGCGTCGGAGTGCCGACGGTCGGCGGCGAGATCTACTTCGACCCGTCGTACAACGCCAACATCCTGGTCAACGTCTTCAATATCGGTGTCTGTAAGAAAGACGAGATCTTCAAGGGCATTGCCGAGGGCGTCGGGAACCCGATTTTCTACGTGGGTAGCGGCACCGGGCGTGACGGCATCCATGGGGCCACGATGGCGTCGCAGGAATTTAGCGAGGAGGCCGAGGAGCAGCGCCCGACCGTTCAGGTCGGCGACCCCTTCCGAGAAAAGCTGTTGTTGGAGGCGTGCCTCGAGCTGATGCGCACCGGCGCGATCGTGGGTATTCAGGATATGGGCGCGGCCGGGCTGACCAGCTCGTCGGTCGAGATGGCCGATCGCGCCAACAACGGCATCCGTATCGACGTCGACAAGATTCCAGCGCGCGAAGAGGATATGTCGGCGTACGAATTCCTGCTCAGCGAGAGCCAGGAGCGCATGCTGATCGTCATCGAAGAGGGGCGCACCGAGGAGGTCGCTCGCGTCTTCGACCGATGGGAGCTCGAGTGGGCCCAGATCGGTGAGGTCATCGACGGCGACCGCTTCGAGGTCGTCGAGAAGGGCGAGACCGTGGTCGATATTCCGGTGTCGGTGCTGACGTCTGCGGCCCCGAAATATGACCGGCCGCAGGCGCGCCCAGCGTATATGGACGAACTCGAGTCGGCGCACGTCGACGAGCCGGCAGACCTGGCCGAGGCGTTCGAATATCTGCTGGCGAGCCCGAATATCTGCTCGCGCCGCGTGGTCTACGAGCAATTCGACCACATGGTCGGCGTCGGCACGGTCGTGAGGCCCGGCGAGGGCGATGCTGCGGTGCTGCGCATACCCGGAACCGACCGCGCGGTGGCGATCGCCGTCGATAATAACAGCCGTTTTTGCTACCTCGACGCCGAGCAGGGAGCACGACTGGCGGTCGCCGAGTGCGCGCGCAATATTTCGTGTACCGGCGCGACGCCGCTCGGTGCGACTGACTGCATGAACTTTGGCAATCCGGAAAACCCCGAGATCATGTGGCAATTCGCACGCGCGGTCGACGGCATCAAGGCCGCCTGCGAGGCGCTCGACACGCCGATCGTCAGCGGAAATGTCAGCCTCTACAATGCGTCGAATGACGTGGATATCTACCCGACGCCGAGTGTCGCGCTTGTCGGGTCGTTCGAGCACCCTCCCAGCGGGACGGGGCTCGACGCGGAGGGCTATACCGGGATGGGGTTCCAGCAAGACGGTGATGTGATCGTCTTGCTCGGGGAGACCGACCCGACAGACCTGGGTGGGTCGGAGTACCTGTGGCGGGCCACCGGTGAAATCGGTGACCGTCCGCCGAAGCTCGACCTCGACCGCGAGGTCGCCGTCCAGAAGCTCGTACGGTCGCTGATTTCCGACGGGCTGGTCCACAGCGCGCACGACTGCTCCGAAGGCGGACTCGGGGTCGCGCTCGCCGAGTCGTGTTTTGTGTCGGATTTGGAGAACGCGGGCGTCGAGCTCGATGTCGAGGTCGACGAGCGCGCAGACCTGTGGCTCTTTACGGAGTCCCCGTCTCGCATCGTCGTGAGCGTATCGGCCGACGATCTCGACACCGTTTTGGAGATGGCTGGTGCTGCGTCCGTACCCGCCGAGGCGCTCGGGCATGTCGCGGTGCACGGGCAGTTCGGCTGGGGTGACGTGCTCAGGGCTGATATCGGAGCTCTCGAGGACGCGTGGGCCACGGGGCTGGATGTGTTGAATGCATGAACGTCGCAAGCGGGATTCGACCCGAGACGTCTCAAGCACTAAGATACACTCGAAGATCATTTTTCATGACAGGAACTGCTCGCGCGGCCGAGTCTCCCGAGATGGCTCGAGTGGGTACGAAGTAGAGTGTATATGCGTCTGACTCGCCTCATCCTCGCGCTATTCTTTACCCTCTCGGCACTGGCGTGCGAGCCACCTATCGATTCGACGCCGGATGCGGATTCGGCAGATGCCGCCGATGTCTCCGATACGATGGAGGTCGTCGACGGACCGCGCATCCGCGTGGCGACCTTCAACGTTCGCCGGCTGTTCGACCGAAATTGCGATAGTGGTCGATGCGACCCGGGTGACTTCGAAGAGGTCCCCGGCGAACAAGAGTACGATCTGACCCTGCAGCGCACCGCGGACGCCATCGCGCAGATGGATGTCGACGTGGTTTTACTACAGGAAGTCGAGAACGCGATTGTGCTCGACGACCTGCGCAGCCGCATGCCCGGGGAGTACAACGTGGGTATTCTCGGGGAGACCGGTTTTGCGGCGTCGCTGGATGTCGGGATCATTAGTCGCGGTGAGTTGTTGGGGACGCGCTCATACCGCGACTCGCGACCGCTCCAGCTTCCAGGAGGCGGCGAAACCGTGTTCTCGCGCGAATTCCTCCAGGTCGACCTGCAGTTCGAGGGGGAGAAGGTGGTGCTGTTCAACGCCCACTTCAAGTCGAAGAGCAACGACGATCCGGAGAGGCGGCTCGCGGAAGCGCAGGAGGCGCGCGAAATCGTCGAGGAAGCCGCGGCGAGAGAGCCCGACGCCCTGGTGATCCTGGGGGGCGACTTGAACGATACTCCTGGCTCGGACCCGCTGAACGCACTGACGGCGAATAACGGTTTGCTCCGAGCGGGCGCAGAGAAACCGGCCAGCGAGATGTGGACCTACGATTACCGCGGCGACCGTCAGGCGATCGACCACCTGTTGGTCGCGCGGACCAACGGCGGGTCTTATATCGAGACGAGTGCGCAGGTTGTCCGAGGCCAGGCCGGTGGCGGACTGGCCGACTCCGACCATGCAGCACTGCACGCCGACTTCCAGCTCAACTGAAGACTTGCCGTGATGTCGAAATCGACGGCTCCGCTACAGGGGTCGCACTCCAGCCCAGAGGGAGTCCAACGTGAGCATTCGCCCGATTTTGTTTCGATTACTCGTCGCATTGTTCGCTCTGGCGATGCTCGGTTCCTCGGTGGGCTGTGGCGGAAAGCAGAAGACTGACGAGAAGCCCGACTTGACGCAGAAGCGACGTGGGCCGCCGGACTTCTTCGAGAATATCCCGGCGGAGACCCCGTATGTGATGGCCGGCGTCGAGCCGACGCCGCTGTCGACGTTCTCGAGCTACATGCGGCAATACGTCGAGTTCATGGAGCAGCTCGAGGCGACGTTGCAGAAGCAGGGGATGCGCGAGATGCCTCCCATGCGGGTGTTCTTCCGGGATATCTCGAGGCGTATCGTCGATGGCTGGCATTCCGAGGAAGGCCCGGCGTCAGTCGGGTTCAAAGAGAACGCTTACCTGGCCGTCTATGGCATCGGCATCTACCCGGTCTATCGCCTCGAGCTGGCGGAGCCGGCCAGGCTCGAGCAGGTGGTCGCGGAGGCGGAGGCGTCGTCTGGTTTCGGCGGTGATATGCGGAAGCTCGGCGACCAGATGTACCGGTTTTACGAGGCGGACGATGACTTCTATGTGGCGGTGGCGTTCACGGACTCCGAGCTCATCGTGGGAGCAGCGCCCCCGGATGCATTCGATGCATTCCTCCCGTATATGCTCGGCCAGAAGAAACCAGATCGGTCGCTTGCCGATACTCAGAAGATTCAGAACGTCATTGCCAAATACGGCTTTCAGGGTTTTGCGGCCGGTTACGCAGACACGCGGATGCTGGCTGGCGTGCTCTCCGGAGAGGAGCCACCGACGGGCATCATGAAAGAGATGTTGGACGCGGTAGGCTACCAGCCGCCCGATATGGAGCCGGGTTGCCGCTCGGACTTGATCGGCTTTGCGCAGCGGCACCCCCGCGCGGTGTTCGGATACACCGGCTTTACACCCTCACGAATGGCAATGCGGATGGGGCTCGAGTCGACGACAGACCTGCCGGAGCGCCTTGCGAACACCAAGACCGAGGTGCCGAATTACTCCGAGGGCGGCGCAGGTTTGCTCGCGTCGGTGGGCGCGGGTGTCGATATCGGGGCGTTGCTGGATGTCGTGGGACAAGAGGCTCGCGACATCTCGCAGAATCCGTATGCCTGCACCAATCTGGGCGATATCAACAGCAGTGCCAAACAGGCCGCGCTGTACCTGGGCCAGGTGCCGCCGTTCGTGCGCGATATGACCGGAGTGCGCGTCGAGCTTCACCGCATCGAGTACGACCCGCAGGCCATGCAACTCCAGCGAATCGAGGCACTGGCGATGATCGAGACCCGGAATCCGTCGACGCTGCTCGCACAACTGCAGATGTTCGTGCCTCAGTTCAGCGGCGTCGGCGTCAAGCCGGATGGCGTTCCGGTGGCGATCAAGCCGTTTCAGACCGAGGAGTACATCAAGGTCCCGCACGTCGCGATGACCGATGACACGCTGGCTGTGTCCATCGGCGTGGGGATGCAGGATGAGCTGGCCGTGCTGCTGGAAGAAAAACAGGCGTCCGATATGGCCAGGCCGACACCGATATTCGTATTGGGCTACGACTACGGCCGTTTATTCGACGAATACGACCGCATCCTGAAATCGACTGGCACCATTCCAGGGAGCATGTTCAGTAACATCGCGTCGATCTTCGGTTTTGCGGAGATGCGCTTCGACGTCAACGCGAACGGTTATTTCACGGATTTCGTCATCCATATGAACCCGGACGGAGCGCAGGCTGAGGACGAAGGCGAGTAAGACCGGATCGCTGGTTGGGTTTTTGGGTTTGGGCGATTAGGCTATAGCTCGATCGAGATGATTTTTGAGGCGGGCCGATCACGGCCTGCAGTCCTCTTTCTGGAGACATCAGCGACATGCCGTTTCGGATGCTGATCGACCAGGAGGTATTCGAGCGAGTCAAGCGCCTCGAGATCCCGTTCAACAAGTACGGTCTGGATCCGTACGGGATCTCTCAGGAGCACCTCGCCGAGTTCATGACCCTCCTGCGCTGGTTTTATCGCAATTATTTTCACGTCAGGTGCTTCGGCGCCGAGCATATTCCGGAGCGAGGCCGTGCGATGCTCGTGGGGAATCACTCGGGGGGCATCCCTGTCGACGGCGGCATGGTGCTGGCGTCGGCGTTTCTGGAGATGGAGCCGCCGCGACTCGCGCAGGGCATGGTGGAGAAATTCGCCAATAAATGGCCGGTGCTGTCGCAGTGGTTTAGCCGGATCGGACAGTTCACGGGGCTTCCGGAGCATGCGATTCGCATGATGGAGGCGGATCGGTTGCTGATGGTGTTTCCCGAGGGGGCACGCGGGACGGGCAAGCTCTACAAGGACCGCTACGAGCTGGTGCGATTCGGTACGGGCTTTATAAGGCTCGCGCTTCAGACCAATACCCCGATCGTGCCGTTCGCGTTTATCGGCGGTGAAGAAGCGCTGCCGACGATGTTTCACCTCAAAAAGATCGCCAAGATCGTGGGTGCGCCGTATATCCCCGTTCCACCTTATTTGCTGCCGATTCCGATGCCCGTGAGCTGTCAGATTCACTACGGGGAGCCGATGTACTTCGAAGGAGATGGTACCGAGGCCGATGACACGATCGATCACTACGTGCAGCAGGTGAAGGACCGGATTCGAGATTTGATCGAGCACGGGCGCGAGGTGCGCCGCTCGCTGCTCAGCGGCGATCGTGTGCTCGAGTCGGAGATCGAGGAGGACAGCTCATGAAAGTCGTGATTACGGGCATATCTGGAAAGTTGGGGCGCATGGTCGCGATGAACCTGATGGAGGACGGCCATGACGTGCTGGGAATCGACCGGCGCCCCTGGCCCGACGCTCCCGACGGGATCAAGATGTTCCAGGCCGATATCCGAAAGCGGCCTGCAGAGGATGTCTTTCGCGTCGAGAAGCCCGAGGTCCTGGTGCATATGGCCACGGTCACCCACTTCACGTCGGGGGCCGAAGAGCGCTATCGTATCAACCTGCGGGGCACGAAGACGGTCTTCGACCACTGTCACGAGCACGGGGTGGAGCACGCGATTTTCGTGGGCCGCCACACCTTTTACGGGGCGGCTCCCGACTCACCGCTGTATCACACGGAGTCCGAGCCGCCGCTCGCCGTGTCGACATTCCCCGAGTTGGCTGACCTCGTCGCGGCAGACTTATTTGCGGGTTCCGCGCTCTGGCGGCATCCGGAGATGGACACGACCGTGCTTCGCATATGCTACACGCTGGGGCCGTCGCAGCGCGGCACCCTGGCGAATTACCTGCGAGGACCGCGCGTGCCGACGGTGATGGGGTTCGATCCGTTGTACCAGTTTATCCACGAGCAGGACGCCGCGGATGCGATCTGCGAGGCGCTGGATCACCGACTGCGAGGGGTCTTCAACGTGGCGGGGCCGCAACCGGTGCCGCTCTCATTGCTCATCGATGTGACCGGGCGATCGAACGTTCCGGTGCCGGAGCCGTTCTACGCGTCACTCATGGGTAAATTCGGGATGCCGGACCTGCCAAAGGGCTCGATCAAGCACATCAAATATCCAGTCGTCATCGATGACTCCGCGTTTCGGAATGCCACCGGGTTCGAGAATGAGTTCGACGAGGTTCAAACGATGGAAGCGTTTCGGTGGAGTTGAGTAGTGGGTAGTGGGTAGTTGGTAGTTGGTAGTTGGTGGTTGGTAGTGGGTAATGACTAATATGAAGCGATCGACACGTTATCTTTTCGTTGCGGTTTTTTGCTCTTTGATCGCCATCGGTGGGTGCAAGGGCGAGGATTCTGGAAATAACGGCGCAGAAGACGCTACCTCGGACGCGGCCGACACGGCTGACGAGGATGTCAGCGGCGAAGATGTCGCCGAGGACACTGCGGAAGATGCGGCGCAGGATGCGGCCGAGGACACCGCCGAAGACGTCGCAGAAGACACGTCGGAGGACGTCGCCGAGGATACCTCCGACACTGAAGATGCCGCCGATACGACCGAGCCTCAGGATACCGAGGATACGGCGGACACGAGCCCTGGAAACGACGGCGATACCTGCGATGTGGCCATCGACGTGACGGCGGGCGGGACGTTCGCCGACCAGACGACTGTTGGATTGTCCGACGATTACAGCTCGTCGGTGGGCGCGGATAATTGCCCTTCAGGCAGCGTGAGCGGGCCGGACATCGTCTACGTCGTCAACCCCAGCGCGGAGACGACCTACACGTTTACGGTCGAACCGCAGGGCTCGACGTACGATCCGTTCATCTACCTCAAGGCGGATTGCTCGGTGGATGCGTGTCTGGATGGCACCGTGCTCAACGGGCCCGGCGTCCAGGAGAGCGTCGAGTATACCGTCGGGGTCAGTGAGACGGTCTACGTGATTGTCGACGGTGAGTTGGGGTCCTCGGGAGCTTTCGACCTGACGGTCGAGACGCAGTAAGCCCTCGGTTCAGACTTCGACGACGTGTTCTTCAGCAATGGTAAAAATCCGGTCGGCCGGTTGGCGTTTGACGCGCGGGCCGGCCGAAAACGCGGTGAATGCCGGCAAGACGCCCACATTCTTCCGGATGTGAAAGCAGGGCAGGCGGAGCTTGTCGCTGCGACTCTCCAATTCGACAGTCGGGTGGAGGTGACCGGCCCAGGCGAACCCATCAGTCACGGGTTCGGGGTGGTGGGCGAGGGCGAATTCACCCACGCGCAGCGGTTCGAGGTGCGAGTCGATGTGCCAGGATTCGGGCAATTGCGGCAGGTGCCGGTCGTGATTTCCGCGAACCAGAATCATCTCCACATAGATGCTCGTTCGCCACGTTGCGATACGGTCTCGGACGCCGGGTGTGATGCCCTGGCGACCGTGAATCAAATCGCCGAGGACATAGAGCTTCTCGGCGCCGGTACGCTCCAGAACTCGTCGCAGCCTCGCCAATTCGTGGCCGAGTTGGCCGGCGGGCAACGGGACGCCGCGCTGGCGAAACGTCTCGTCTTTCCCCCAGTGCAAGTCCGCCACGAATAGCGCCGATTCGCTCGGCCACCACACGGCGCGTTCGGGCAACAGGTGGAAGCGGTGGCCGCGAATTTCGAGCTCGGCCTGACGTTGGTTTTGGTCTGACGTCGTGCGGGAAAACTCCATGACGCCGGGACTTTAGCAGTCGCGGCGGCCGGTCCACAAGGGAGCCAGCCGCCGCGGCCGCTCACCCTGAGAACCACGGCGCGGATCCGCGTTTCGATCGGGGATACCCGGAATTTTTTATGAGCTGATAGCTCGAATCGCCGAGGCGGTCTCGCGTTTCTCTGTTTGCAAAAACGCGGGGCAGGCGAGCTCAGTCAGCCCATCGCTCCTTCATCTTGGCGATGCGCTGAAGCAACGATTGGTTGGACATTCGCGCTCGGATTCGGTCGATGAGCAGCGGAAATCCAAGCGGGGAGGGACGCTCGACCTGCGTGATGACCCAGTCGGTCTCGCGCAGGCGCCGCAACGTCTCGATGAGGCGGGTCTCCTCGAATTGCTGCTCGAGGACTTCGCGGCGCGACTGATGCAACAGCAGATTGTCGGGGTCGTACTTGGCGAAGACATCGTAGATGAGCCCGGAGCTGGCCTGTAGCTGCCGGTCGCTCTTGCGGCTGCCGGGGTATCCGTCGAAGACGAGCCCCGCGATCCGCGCGATGCCGCGGAACTGACGACGCGCCAGCTCACTGACGTTGATGCTCTCCATCGCGTCATCGAAGAGATTCTCGTCGGTGAATACGTCCTGCATCAGCAGGTCGACGAACGGATACGGCTCGGCGCTGAGCAACTCGATGCCGTAGTCGTTTGCCGACAGGGAAAACGTGCCCGGTTGGCGCCGCTGCAGCCGCAATGCGAGCAGCGAGGCGAGGCCTTCGTGCACGAGTTGACCTTCGAAGGGATAGATGAATGCGTGATAGCCCTCCGAGGTCTCGCACAGCTCGAACAGTGTCTGGTCGTGGGAGGGAATCGCCGACAATCGAGTCTGGGCCTCCACGATCGGGAGCGCAGCCGTGACCTCGGCCGAGTCCCAGTTGTCGTCGCGGACGTCCTCGAAGAGCTGACGCACCGCGCTGCTCAGCGATCGCGAGATAGGCAGCCTCCCACCCATCCAGCGCGGCAGGTGGCTCGGCTCTTGATGGGAGACGCGCACGTACGCCTTCATGTCGTGAAAGCTCTCGAGCTCGAGCACTCGCCCGGCGAACATGAAGACGTCGCCGGGCTCGAGCTTCGAGATGAAGGACTCCTCGACCGTCCCCAGCCACTTGTTGTTGAGATAGCGCACCTGGACCGAGGCGTCCGAGGTGATCGTGCCGATGCTCATGCGGTGTTGGCGGGCGATGCGACGGTCTTCGACGACGAATCGGCCGTCCCGCTCGACGATCTTGTGGTAGCGGTCATAGGCGCGCAGCGTGTCGCCACCGTGCTCGACGAGGTCCATGGTCCACGCGAACTCATCGCGCGTCAGAGTGCGATAGGCCCCGGTCGTGAGCAACTCATCATAGAGGTCGTCGGCGACAAAGCCGTCCCCGAGCGCACACGACACGAGGTGTTGGGCGAGTACGTCCAGCGGCTTGTTCATCGGGTGGCGCGGCTCCAGATCACCGCTCTCGACGGCTTCTCGCGCGGCCGTGATCTCGAAGAGCTCGAGCGCGTGAGTGGGCACACACGTGATCTGGCATGGAGCACCGGGGCGGTGGCCAGCGCGGCCGGCGCGCTGGATGAGTCGCGCGACGCCCTTGACCGAGCCGAGCTGGAAGACCCGCTCGACCGGGGCAAAGTCCACGCCCAGGTCCAGCGAAGACGTGCACACGACCAGGCGTAGATCGCCGCTCTTGAGCCCGTCCTCGATGCGTCGTCGCTCTTTTTTGGAGATCGAGCCGTGGTGGAGCGCCATCAGGGGCTCCCACTCGGGTCGCGCGTCCACGACGGCCTGGAACCATCGCTCCGCCTGAGACCGCGTGTTGGTAAAGACCAGCGTCGAGTGTTCGGGGGCGAGGCGCTCGAGTGCGTCGTCGAGCATCCGCAGACCCATGTGGCCGTACCAGGGGAAGCTGTCGACCTCGCGCGGCAGCAGCGTCTCGACGGTGATGGGTCGCTGCAACTCCGCCTTGATGATCGTCGGCTCGCTGCCAACTCCGGCGGCGGCCTCGGCGGCTTCCTCGACATTCGAGATCGTGGCCGTGAGCGCCCACGTCTGGACCTCCTCACACCAGTTGCGCATACGGGCGAGGGCGAGCTCGGTCTGCGTCCCTCGCTTGGAGCTCAAAAGCTCGTGCCACTCGTCGACGACGATCATACGGCACGTCTGAAAGTGGCGCCGCGCGTGGCGATACGTCATCAACAGCGTCAGCGACTCGGGCGTCGTAATGAGCACGTTCGGCAGGCGCTTTTTCTGACGCTTCTTGACGCTCGAGGACGTATCGCCGGTGCGGCTTTCGATGGTCACCGGCAGGTCCAGGGCGTCGACCGGGGCCTGCAGCGCCTTCTGGATGTCGCGCGACATCGCCCGGAGCGGTGCGACGTACAATATTCGCAGCCCGTCGCCCGGGTTGTCTGCGATCTCGGCGAGGGCGGCGAGGTAGGCCGCGTAGGTCTTGCCGGCGCCCGTCGGCACGTGGAGCAAACCGTCATCGCCGCGTCCATAGGCCTCCCACGCGCGCTCCTGGTAGGGCAATGGCGTCCATCCCTGCTCATCCATCCAGCCACGGAGGCGCTCCAGGGTAGACGCGTGTGCAGTCGATTCTGTTGGGGGCACGGTCATGCGCGGTGGGCCTCGAGTATATCACGCACGTCGTCGAGTGAGTTGGCCTCGGCGGGTGACTTGTCGCGTCGCCACCGTGTGATGCGCGGAAAGCGCACGGCGATGCCTGATTTGTGGCGGTTCGACGGCGCGATGCCCTCGAAGGCGATCTCGAAGACGTGATGGGGTGGTACCGAGCGCACGGGCCCAAATCGCTCGACGGTGTTGTCGCGGATCCATGCGTCCAACTCGCGAATGTCGTCGTTGGATAGCCCGGAGTAGGCCTTGGCGATGGGGACGAGGTCGTCCATGCCGTGCCTGGGGACCGCAAATGTGTAGTCAGTGTGGAGCCCGGCGCGCTTGCCGTGGCCGGCCTGCGCGTACAACAGAATCGCATCGATCGTGTACGGCTCGACCTTCCACTTCCACCAGTCGCCCCGCTTGCGGCCGGTTCGGTAGGGCGACGACATACGCTTGAGCATCAGGCCTTCGACGCCGCGGTCGCGGGCCTGCTGCCGAAGGCTCGCGTAGGCCTCCCAGCTATCTGCGGTCACGATCGTAGACAGCCGCAGCCGCTCGTGCGTGTCTCGAAGGGTCTTCTCCAGGAGCTTGCGGCGCTGTGCGATGGAGCGTTGGCGGATGTCCACGTCGCCGAACTCCATGATGTCGTAGCCCTGGAAGACGACCGGGACCTCGTCGATGAGAGTCTGCGGCACGCGCTTGCGACCGATGCGTTTTTGGAGCTCCGAGAACGGCAGGGGCTTTTGCGCTTCAGCGTCCCAGGCCAGCAACTCGCCGTCCAGGGCGACGCCTCCGGGGAGGCGTTCGGCCGCCTCCGAGATCTCCGGGAATCGCTTCGTGATCAGCTCTTGCCCGCGGGACCACAAGAAGATCTCACCGCCGCGTTTGATGAGCTGCGATCGGATGCCATCCCACTTCCATTCGACCATCCAGTCGCCGGGTGGACCGAGCTCGGCGGGCTGCCTCTCGAGCGGTGAGGCGAGGAAATAAGGGTAAGGCCGTGAGGTGTCGGCATCTCGGGTCTCCTCGGAGAGCAGGTCCTCGAAGAACTCGGCGCTCGGCTCCCAGTCGCCCATCATTCGGTGTGAGATGACGGGGCGGGGCAGCTCGGCGACCCGCGCGAGTGCTCGGACGACGAGTCGCTTCGAGACGCCGACGCGCATGCCGCCGGTGAATAACTTGTTCAGCAGCATGACCTGGTCGCGCGGCAGGCGCTTCCACCAGCCCGTGATTTTCTCGTGCTGCTCGCCCTCGTCGAGGTCGCGCAGCGTCAGCAAGCGCTCCTCGACCCACCGGTGCAGAGGGAACTCGTCGTCCTCGACCTCGGGAAAGGCCGCGTCCAAAAACAGCGAGATGGTCTCGGCGAGGTCGCCCACATGCGAGTAGGACATCTCGAAGAGCCACTCGGGTGTGTCGGTGATCTCGTAGGTCCAACGGCGCATCACCGTGGTGCTGACCGGCCGCTTGAAGCGCTTGCCGCTCAGAAAAAAGACCACCCAGGCGGCATCGGCGGCGGGCGCCGTGCGGAAGTATTCGGCCAGCGCGTCGACCTTCGCGTTGGTGGACGTGGTCAGGTCGAGCGCCTGGTAGAGTTGGGCAAAGCGCTTCATCGCGTCAGTCGTCCTCGTCCTGGAAAGCGGTCTCGAGTGGTTCAGCGTCCACACCCATCTCCTCGCGCAGGTATCGGATGAAGGCGTCGGTCTTTCCGTGCGTGGCCAGCACGCGCCGGGCGCCGGTGTCCCGCACGGTCTGCAGCAGCTCGGGCCAGTCGGCGTGGTCGGACATGACGAAGCCGGCGTCGTAGCCGCGCCGTCGGCGGATCCCGCGAACGCGCATCCAGCCGGA
>JBNJFZ010000106.1:0-18782 GCA_051747295.1 Myxococcota bacterium | reverse complement strand
CACGCGCGTGACTTCATGATGTCGATGGCTTCGTCGAGCCGCTCGAGCGTGGTCTCGCGACCGACGAGGGCGACCGTCGTGAAGACACCGGGGCTCGATGTGCCGCCGGTGAGCGCGACGCGGGTCGGCTGGGCGACCTTGCCGAGGCCGACGTCGTAGGTGTCGCATGCGCCGCGGTAGATCGACTCGACTCCCTCGGAGGACCATTCGTCGAGATCAGCGAGCTGGCCTCGGATGTCCTCGAACATCTCGGTATGCTCGGGCTGGAGCCATTTTTCGACGTCGTCTTCGTCGCGATCGACCGAGTCCGAGAAGAAGTACATGCTCTTCTCGGTGAGCTCGACCAGGGTCTTGGCGCGCTCGCGCATCTCACCGGCGATGGTGGTGAGTCGCTCGTCGACCTCGACATCGTCGAAGCCGGCCTCGTGGAGGAATGGGAGCCAGCGCTCGGCGAGTTCGTCGAGCTCGAGTCGCTTCATCCACTCGCTGTTGACCCAGCGAAATTTCTTTTGATCGAATTGAGAGGCGCTCTTGCCGACGTGGTCGAACCCGAAGTGCTCGATGAGTTCGTCCATCGAGAACAGCTCCTGGTCGCCGTGGGACCAGCCCAGCCGCGCGATATAGTTGATCACGGCCTCGGACAGAAAGCCCTTGTCGCGGTAATTCTGGACCGAGGCGCTTCCTTTGCGCTTGCTCAGCCCTGAAATCAGCGGCAGGTGGGCGAATGTAGGCGGCGTGAAGTCCAGCGCGTCGTAGACGTAGAGCTGGCGGAAGGTGTTGTTGAGGTGGTCGTCGCCACGAATGACGTGGGAAATCTCCATCAGGGCGTCGTCGACGACCACGACGAAGTTGTAGGTCGGGGTGCCGTCGCTTCGGAGGATGATGAAGTCGTCGAGCTCCTCGGCCGCGACGGTGACTTCCCCCTGGACGAGGTCGTCGATGGTCAGCTCGCCGCGCAGCGGTGCCTTGATCCGCACGGTGTAGGGTGCGCCTTCGGGCGGTTCTTCGTCTCGGTCGCGCCAGAGGCGGGTGTGGCCGGTCTTGTCGGCGTTGGCCATGCCTTCTTCGCGGGCGGCCTCGATTTCCTCGGGCGTGGAGTAGTCCTTGTAGGCGTGGCCGTTGTCGAGCAGCTCCTGAGCCTTCTCCGTGTAGATGTCCAGGCGATTGGACTGGTAGTACGGCCCTTCGTCGGAGTCGATGCCGAGCCAGTCGAAAGCGTCGAGGATGACGTCGGTGTATTCGTCCTTGCTGCGTTCCTGGTCGGTGTCCTCGATGCGCAGGATGTACTCTCCGTCGTTGTGACGGGCAAAGAGGTAGTTGAAGAGGGCCGTGCGCGCGCCTCCCATGTGGAGGTAGCCGGTGGGTGATGGGGCGAATCGGACACGGACAGACATAGATGAACTCCGTAAAATACTTCGCGAAAGCGTGGGACGCGGGTATCATCGCGTCGACGAGTCGTCGTCTTGGGCGCCCGGCGACGGTAAAACAAGGTTGCTGCCAGGCTCTGGGTGCGCTCCAAGAGCGTTCCGCGGGTGTGTAACACGCCCAAAAATTGCGGGTCAAGCTGACGGGGTGAGTCGCTGACGTGGGTCGAGGAAAACTCGGCGGATTGCACTCACCCCGCTTCGCGCGCGTGGTTGACTTTGAAGCGACGCTCATTTATCCCGAAGGGCCAGAGCACTGCCTCGTGCACGGTTTGCTGGAGGAAGTATGTCGAAATCCAAGATATTCATGCTGTGTGTCGTAGCGGCGAGCACCTTTGCTGTGTCGACGGCGTTCGCCGACTCGGACGCCGGCAAGGGCGCTAAGGTCGTTCACTATACCGTGAACGCTGGGGATACCCTGGGCAGCATCGCGCTGCGATTCGGGGTCGATCCCGCCGACGTTCAAGAGTGGAACGGTCTCAAGAGCCTCGACGTGAATACGGGCGACGAAATCGTGGTCAAGCCCGACGAGAAGCCCAAGTCGTCCGGGAAAGCGCTGCCGGTGGTGCACGTCATTAAGCGCGGCGATACCTTCGAGAGCATCGCTCGCAAGTACGGCGTGAGCATCAGCAAGGTCAAGCGATGGAATCGGCGCCTCAACCCCCGGCGCCTGCAGCTCGGCCAGCGAGTACGCCTTTATATCCCCGGGCGAGATGGACGCTCGGTCTCCTACGGCCGCGCCTCTGGCGGTCGGCTCTACAATGGAGTCGCGCTGGAGTCGTCGCCCGGGCTGGTCGTTCGAAGCGTCGCGCATGCGTACGGGACGCGCCGCTCGATCAACTTCATCAAGGCCGCGGTCGCCGACGTGAAAGCGCGCTGGCCGGATGCACCCGAGCTCGTCGTCGGCCACCTGAGTTATAAGCGGGGCGGGCGGATGCATCCGCACAGGAGCCACCAGTCGGGGCGAGATGCGGACATCAGCTTCTATTATAAGGGCAACGTCCAGCTACAGAACTTCCACGACATGACGCCCGAGACCTTCGACGCGGTCAAGAACTGGCACCTGTTCAAGACGCTCATCGACACCGGTGAGGTCGAGTACATCTTCGTGCGACACGACCTGCAAAAAGTGCTCTACGAGTACGCCCGTTCGATCGGATACTCGAAAGAGGACCTCTCCGAGATCCTGCAATATCCGCGACCCACCCACGAGCGCGTCGGCATCATCCGCCATACCGGCGGCCACGACGACCACTTTCATATCCGATTTACGTGTCGATCAGACGATAAGCACTGCAACTGAGCACGTGTCACCGTGAGCGTGCTTACGGACGAATGCGAGGACGAGACGAGCGCCGGTGAGCCCATCTCACGCGGCGTTTCTCATTCCGACGCGACTTCGTGCGGGCTTATTATTTGGTGTCACCCTCGTCGGGATCATATTTCACTGTCGAGGCGAGACGTGCGACACTGACGCAAAATCACAGTATTCGAAATTTGGAGTGAGACGATGGCCTGGATCGAAGGTACGGAAGAACAGACATTCACTGTGGATGCATCCTACGAGGACACGCTAGACTTCTTTGGTAAGCCAGAGAACTTCAAGCAGTGCCTGGGCCAACTCGAGTCCGCCGAGGAGCTCGACGATGGCGTCTGGCACTGGGTGCTCGAGGAGAAGAACGAGAAGGGCATCACCTACAAGGCCGACTACAAGGTGCGCTACGTCTTCAATGAAGACGAGGGCGAAGTCACCTGGGAGCCGCACGGAGACGACAACAATATGAAGTCCTCCGGGTTCGCGCGAATCAGTGAGGCTGACGACGGCACGCAGGTCGAGTACAAAGAGACGATTGCCTCGGATCTGCCGATACCGAAGCTCATGGCGAAGGTCTTCAAGCCGATTGTAGCCCGCGAGATCGCCAAGGGCGTCGGCCAGTATCTGGACTGCTCCAAGAGCTACCTCAACTCGATCTAGACGTTGCCTATGCCGAGCGACCCGACAACCAATCGATCGAAGCCGGGCCGCTACGGTCGGTTTGGGGGGCGCTATGTTGCGGAAGCCATCTGGACGCCGCTGCAGGAAATCGCAGCGACGTTCGAGCAGGCGGTCGCCGATGAAGCGTTCATGGAGGAGTTCCAGCGACACCTCAACGACCGACTGGGACGCCCGACGCCGGTCTCCCTGCTGACGCGCATCTCCGAGGGAGAGGGCGGCGGTCGACTCTGGCTCAAGCGCGAGGACCTGTGCCAGGGAGGCTCGTTCTGTGGAAACCTGGCCGTCGCCTACGGCCTTCTGGCGCGTCGAATGGGGCGCGAGTGGCTCATAGGCGATACTGCGACCGGTGATTTCGGCATCGCACTCGGTGCGATCGGGAACGCGCTCGGGCTCAAGACCCGGGTGTTCATCGGTCGTGAAGACGCCGAGCAGGAAGAGATGCAGGTCCGGCGTATGGACGAGCTGGGCGTCAAGGTCGAGCGGGTCGATACGCACTCGAGGGGCCGCAAGGCGGCCTGCGCGGAAGCCCTGCGCTTCTGGGCGACGCACTCGGCCGGCCACCTGTACTGCTCGAGCTCGCTGGCCGCGCCGGACCCCTTCCCCCGCATGATCGCGTACTTCTTGTCGGTGATCGGCGCCGAGGCCGGTGTTCAACTGGCGCGGAGGCAATGCCGTCCATTCTATTTGATCGCACCCGTGGGGAGCGGTGGGTTTGCCGCCGGCCTGTTCTCCGAATTCGTCGGAGATGAGGAAGTCCAACTCGTCGGCGTTCAGGCTGCTGCAGAAGGCCTCGAAGGTCGGCATTCGGCGAGCATTGTCGCCGGGCGTCCCGGCGTGCTCCACGGAACCCACTCATTCTTGTTACAGGACGCCGACGGTCAGGTCGCCAGGCCGGCGAGCATTGCGGGCGGATTGGCGATGGCCCACGTCGGGCCCCAGCACGCGCGCTGGGCCGAGACCGGGCGAGTCCACTACGTCCCCGTCGAGAATGTCGACGCGATTCGGGCTGTCCGTAGAGTCATGGTCGAGGAGGGCATCAACGTGTCGTTGGAGTCCGGTCATGCGCTGGCATATGCCCTGAAGCTGCTCCCGACGCTCTCCAGTGACCGAGACGTCGTTGTCGGGATATCCGGGGCGGGTATGCGTGATATCGAGCGCATTCGACGTCGGCTAGAAGAGGAGGGCGAATCGTGACGGAACGTCTCGAATCAACGATTCGCGGCTGGCGATCGTCTCGTCGGCCACTCCTGATGACCGCTCTGGTCGCCGCCGATCCGCACCTCGACGCGACGCTCGAGTTCATGCAGTGCATGAGCGACGAGGGCGCCGATCTCATCGAGTTGATCCTTCCCTTTTCAGATCCGACCTATCACGGGCCGGTACTGCGTCGGGCCGCCGAGCGCGCCCGTCGAGAAGAAGCCGGCTGGCCCGAGATCATCGAGCTCGGACACGATTTTCGAAAGACGCACGAGACACCGGTTTTTCTGTCATCGTACTACAATCGTTTCTCGAGCAAGGGCCTGTCGGTCATCGTCGACTTCATCGACGAGGCGGGATTCGACGGTGCGATGGTGACCGACCTCCCGTTCGGCGAAGACACGGCGCTGCGCTCCGAGCTCGCCGAGCGTGACCTCACGCTGCTGTCGACCGTGGCTCCGACGACCAATCGCGAGCGCTTCGAGGAGATCGCAGCCGCGGCCGAGCACCTCTTGTTGTGGACCGGACATTCGGGCGGAGAGCCCACCATCAGCGAGACGGAGTTTCGCGAGCGCGTCCAGGAGTTCCGCCAGATCAGCGACCTGCCGGTCCTGGCGTCGATGAAGGTATCGGGCGGCGAGGACGCCGCAGAGATCGCCGAAGTCGCTGACGGCGCATTGGTCGGGTCGGCTGTCGTCTGGCTTATCGAGGGGCGCGGTAACGACCTGGTCGAAAACGTCGGCTCACTCGTGCGTGATCTGCGCACCGGCCTCGACGGAGATATCGAAGCAGCGACCGACGAGGCAGAAGAGTAGGCCAGGGCCGATAGTCGTCGCCGGCAGAATCCTCATTCTTCGTCACCCTCGCCGGCATCCTCATTGGCGGAGGCGTCATCCGACGCTCCATCATCCGACGCTCCATCGTCGGACTCGCGATCCTTCTTCGTGCGCTCGACAGCATCTACAAGCGATTCGATAGTCGCCTCGGAGTCTTCGTTCGCTATTTCTTCGCGCTTGGCCTGCATCATCTCCTTGAGCTCCGGCATGATGTCGGCCGAGCGGACGTGCAGGTCGCGCTGCGGGAACGGAATCTCGATGGCGGCCTCGTGGAGTGCATCCCAGATCTGGAAGTAGATGCGGCCCTTGAGCCGGTACGGAGAGATCTGGCGGCAATCGTAGTGGAGCAAGAGCTGGAAATTGACCGAGCTATCCCCGAAACCGACGAGCCACACTTCCGGTTGCGGATCATCGAGGGCGTACTCGGACTCGGCCGCAACCTTCAATAAGACTTCTTCGACTACCTCGGGATCGGCCTTGTAGGTCACACCGACGTCGATGCGACTCCGAATGATGCTGTCATGAAAGGTCCAGTTGGTGATCTGACCGCCGACGATCTCCTTGCTGGGGATGAGCATGTCGTAGTTGTCAGGGGTCTTGATGACGACGCTTCGTGCACCGACGGCCTCGACGCGGCCATAGGTATCGTTGACCGTGATGAAGTCCCCTTTCTTGACCGATCGACCAAAGAGGATGATGAAGCCCGAGATGAGGTTTTCGGTGAGCGTCTGGAGGCCGAAGCCAATGCCCACCCCCAGGCTGGCGATGACGACGGTGACCGCCGAGAGGTTCACTCCGAGTGCGTTGAGCACGAAGAAGAACCCGATGACGATCAGCACGTAATTGATGATGGTGTTGACGGCGTAGGCGACGCCGACGTCCACCTCGAGCGAAGGATAGACCTTGGCGTTGAGGACGGCCTTGACCAACTTGATGGCCAGGGACGTACCGATGACGATCAGCAGCGCCAGAAGCAGGTTGTAGACGGAGATGCTGATTTTACCGACCGCCAACAGCGGCACCTTCGTCAGCGCGAGGAGCGCCTCGTAGACGGCGAGGAGCTTGAGCGTGAGCGCGACGACGAGTACGCCGCCGGCAAAAAAGAGCAGCTTCTCGACGGCATTTGCGAGTTGTGGGGCATCCTGACCGGGCTCGAGGCGTTCGCCCTCGGAGGGCGATGCTCGCCGGTCGAAGTATTCGCGGGTGGCCTGGCCGGCGATGAAGACGACGAGCCAGAGCCCGATGATCGCGTAGCTGCGCGTGAGCAGGAAGGTCGAGGCGCGCACGTAGCCGGCCGCCCACAAGGACAGGAGGACGACGGTAAACGCGAGCAGCGCGTAGTAGTTGGTGGCCAGCAGTTTTCGGAAGAACCGGTAGAGCCTCGCCCTTTGCTCGTACTCCGGAAGGAGCGATAGCACCGAGTCGCGCACGAGGAACAGGTAGAGCGGAGCGAGAGCAATGCAGGTCTTCATCGCCACGAGCGTGAAGGCGTAAACCTGCTCGCGGTAGTCGAAGTGCTCGATCGCGGCGAGTGCGATGAGGAACCCGACGATCATCCGCGTGAGCCAGACGGCGAAGACCTCGAGCCTGGCGCCGTGTTCGTACGGGATCTTGAGCAGGGAGCCGCTGAAGACCATCACCAGGGTCGTGTGGATCGCCCGATAGGCGAGGGCGAGCCAGATCAGGTCGGTGACAAACTCACTCCAGGGGGCGCGTTCTGCGAGAGCCTGGACCGGGAAATACGACAGGGCCAGCAGGACCGCGACCGAGCCGATACGACCGATGATCATCACGAGGGTACGCAGGGCGCGTGTCAGCCAGCGTGAAATATCGACGTGGATCCGTGAGCTCCAGCGTGTGACCCATCGCAAGAGTGTGCGGTCAATGACCCAGAAGATCATGCCGAGCACGAGGATCGCCAGGAGGGGCAGCGAGCCGCGCAAGATCTCCATCGCCGACATCCCACGAATGCTATCGGGGATCGATGCCAGGCGCTGCCCCAGGTCTTGGAGGTCCTGGAGCACGAGGGTCGGGAGCTGAGAGGAGAAACCGAGGGGCTTTCGGCGGAAGAAGCCCTCGAATTTCTCCTCGAGGATTTCCTCGGCGTGCTGCGTCGTCGGCTCGAAGGTGCGGACGTCGATCTTCTCGGAGGACGGCTCCGAGTCGGACTTGCTCTCGTCCTTCTTGTCAGATTCCGCGGTCTCGACGGCCGGGGTGGCGGTCTTCTTCGCGGGGAAAAGTAGCTCCGCGGGCGACTCGCACGCGCTCGTCGACACGAGCATCGTGAGGAGGGCGATGAACGTGACAAATCGCAGGAGGACCCGTTTCAGGGGCTGCGCGTCTCGGTGCTGAGTTGATGTCTCGTCGATCAGGCGACTCGTCATTCGATGCTCGAAGCGATTCGATTGGCGAACTGCCACTACCTTATGACAACTCGTCGAATGAAGCACGAGTTAAGTTCACCCCTCCTTGTCACACGGTGCGGTGCGTGTGGCAACGTCCGCGAGTCGTGTTCGAGGCGTCGATTACGGGAAGTTGCTTACATCAGGATTGGCTGATATAACGCTGACTGTTAAGCGACGCTACCAAGCGGAAGTACTACCCGAGTTTGTTCGGAGGACCTTTATGTTGAAAGTCGCCCGATTCGTCAGCACCGTTCTCGCTGTGCTGCTGGTCACCACTGCGGCGTTCGCGCAGGATAAGAACGTCGTTAATAATGAACAGTTTGGCGTCGAGATCACGGCGCCCGAGAAGTGGGAAGTTACTTCCGGCAACGACAAGGCCGTCGCGAACTTCAAACACAGCGCCTCGCAGAGTCAGATCGAGGTCGTCGGCACCAAGCTGATGACTCCGGACGTGGCCGACGTCTTCTTCAAGACGTTCCACAAGACGCTTACCGAGTCGAACTTCGAGCAGAACTCGCAGGAAGAGACGACCATCGGTGGCATCGAAGGCACCAAGTCCACCTACGCGTTCACGCACTCCGGTGTGACCCTCGAAGTATCCATCTTCCAGTTCACCAAAGACAGCAACGCATGGCTGGTCGTCGGTTACTTCCAGGATGCTGAAAAAGAGAAGTACTCCGAGGACTTCACCTCGGTCATCGAGAATATGGAGTTCAGCGGCGAGGAATGAGTGACTCGCACGTACGAGATTGACGCCCGAGCAGCTTCTGCTCGGGCGTTTGTTTTTGAACAAAGCACGGCTCCGACGCGTTCAACTCTCGACGTGGGAGAGACGCGTTTAGGCCACTGGTTGAGTTGACTCTTACCGCCAAAACTCAAATGCATCGCATCCTCATTACAGCTGTACTCGCCGCGGGGCTGTTCTTCCCGACACTGGTGTATGCGCAAGACGACGGCGAAGCCGCTTCGGACATGCGCGCGCGGGTTCAGAAGGACGCAAAGCTCGGTGTGACGGTCCACCGCCCAGATGGGTGGGTCTTCGGTAAGCCCGGCAAGGGCGTGGTCGCACTCCTGACGGCCGCCGGCGACTCGCAGTCACAGATCGAGGTGCGTGTCAGCGAGCACGTCAAAGAGGAGCACCGACAGCCCTTCTTCGCATCGTTCCACGCCAATATTCAGAAGTCGGGTTTCGACAAGGTCGATGCGCGTGAAGACGTGACGTACGGGGACAAAGAGGGCGCGGAAGTGGAGTACAAGACAGGCAACGATGAGAATGCATTTCGGCTCGTCGTCTGGCAGTACCACCAGGGCGAGAAAGCGTTTTTGGTGGTGGGTTTCTTTCCGGAAGAAGCACGCAGCGTCCAGTACAAAGACTTTCAGGCTGTCTGCGAGAAGATCGAGATCGAGAAGAAGTAGGGCTTATGCCGCCGCCCGGCGGCGAAGCGAGACGATCGAAACCACCAGGAATGCGAGAAGGGCGGGACGGCCATCTGACGGCCGTCCGCTGGTTCCTGTGCTACAGCAGCCGCGCGGCGGCTCTTCGGGATCGAACTTTGCGCAGTGCGCCTCGTCGGGGCGCAGGAATCCATCCACGCACTCGAACGCCTCGGGACAGTCGGCCGACGTCTCACACTCTGTGGTGCAGTAGCCCGTTTGCTGGTCGACCAGCGCACATTCCCGTTCGCAGACGAGATGGTCTAGCCCGCACTGGTCTCCCACACCGCCACGAAATTCCTCGCATAGCTTGAAACCGCCCGCCTCGGCGCACGTCGCGGGCTCGGGACAGGGCATCTCGGTGCCGCATTCCGGCGCGGGAGCATCCGCCTCGTAGAGGGTGCAGATGCCCAGTTTGTCGTCGAGCGCCAGGCTGCGCATGCTGCCGTCCGGCTTGTAGCTCGCGTACATTGTCGCGAGGCGATCGTCGGGATGAGAGAGGCCGAGTACGTGCCCCAGCTCGTGCGTCACGGCCGACTCGACGTCGATAATCCGCACGCCACCTGTCTCGGGGCGCTCCTGGAAGGGTTGAGGCTCGATCGTCCACTCGTAGTTCGCCGAGTTCAGGAAGATGGCGCGCGCCGGGAATCCGCCACACGGCGTAAAAGTCGTCCAGGCTGCGAGCTCATCCGGGGCGCATGATCCGTCGTCGAAGACGACTGGAACCTCGCCGTCAGCAAGTGCGTCGCGGTCGACACGGTGCCCGGCGTAGTCGAGCTCGACATACGAACACGGCACGGAGCTCCAGGTCGCGACCGATGTCTCGACGACGGCAGTCCACGCCTCGGGGGAGATATGCGCGGGCGGCTCTCCGACCGTGACCACCTGCAGCGGGAAGGCCTCCCGGTCCAGAGCCGCGCCGTTGGTCTCGAAGAGGTGCGGCCCGCCGAGTTGCGACGGTTGTGCCGTGCCGGTGCCGAGGTCGGCGCGGGCCAGATTCGGCAGCGCCACCATCGCGGCCCCGAGCGCTATGGCGCAGATCAGTCGTTGGAGATGTCGGCTAGCTTCACTCACGGCGAAGATTGTAACAGAAGTCTGGTCGGAGGTCGCAAAGGCCCGCGAGAACTGACGACGAAGATTTATTCAAACTTTCTTAGATCCATTTTTCGAAGGGCGCGTTCGACTCCTGTGTAGCAGACAACGACCAACGTCAACTTCTTGCCCACGGGAGATGAGATGAAACGCCTCGTAACGATACTCGCCGTCATCGGTTTGTTGATCGGCGCCGCGATTTACTACAGCGCGAGCCCCGATGCTGACCCGAACCCCGGCCCGCCGACGGCCGATGTCCCCGATGACGAGCCGGAAGAACCGGAGCACAAGCCATCGACGGACGCGACGTCTCAGGGCACGCTGACCCTGAACTCGAGTGTGTCGCATGGTTATTTGAAGAACGGGGCGAACAATGACGTCTACGCGGCCGTCGACATCGAGGCGAGAGCGGTTGAAGGCGGCGAACGCCCCGCGTTGAACCTCGCGGTGGTCATCGACCGGTCGGGCTCGATGAACGGAGAGAAGATCGCGAATGCGCGCCGCGCCGCCAATCAGTTGGTGGAGTCGCTGTCGAGCAAGGACCGGCTCGCCATCGTCAGCTACGGGAGCCACGCACAGGTCCACGTGTCGAGTCAGCGGGCGGATACCGCTGGAAAGGCGCACCTTCGTCGCGCGATCTCCGGGATTGGCGCCAGCGGAGGGACAAATATCGGCGCGGGGCTGCGACTGGGCTCGGAGCAGGTATCGTCGGCGTCCGACGACGACAGCGTCAATCGGATCATCCTGCTCTCGGATGGGCACCCGACCGTGGGTCATACCAGCGTCAGCGCGCTCGGTGCGCAGGCCACGAGTATCCTGAATCGCGGCATCTCGCTTACCACGATGGGGGTGGGTCTAGACTATAACGAGGACCTGATGGCCGCGCTCGCCGACAAGGGGGCGGGAAATTACTACTTCGTCGACGAGTCACAGGCGGCGATGGCGTTCTTCGAGAAGGAGTTCGACGGGTTGGCTGCCACCGTTGCCAGGAATACGTCGCTGGTCATCAAGCTGCCCGAGAGCGTCTCGATGGAGAAGCTCTACGGCTTCGAGCACAAGCGAAGCGGCCAGCGAATCATGGTCCCGCTCGCCGAGTTCCACAGTGCGGAGGAGAAGAATATCCTGATCAGATTGAGCGCCGACGCTGCTCGACTCGGCCAGGTCGATGTCCTGGACGTGTCGCTTAGCTACGATGACACCGTGGAGGAAAAGCCGGGCCATCAGGCCGTCAAGCTGACGAGTGTGGTGACCGACGATGCCTCGAAGTTCGAGGAGGCGGTCAACACCGACGTCATCGCACGGGTGGAGCAGGTCGAAGTCGCCGAGTCGATGAAGGCTGCGATGAGCGCGTACCAGGCCGGCGAACAGGAAGAGGCGCAGCGTGTGCTTCAGGAGCGTCGAGCGAAGATGGCAGATACGCAGCGCAGATATCGCATGCCCGCGAAGACCAAGAAGAAGTTCGACCGGGTCGACAAGGAGCTCGAGGATACGATGGGCCTCGTCGGTGCCGAGTCGAGCTCGAGCGACGAAGGGAAGCGGGCCATCAAGAAGAACAAGGCGCGTGGTCGCATGATCCTGATGGAAAAGTCGGCGTTTTAGAGTCGTTCGCGAGCCGAGAGTCGGAATGCGAACGCTCGATCACAAGGAGATGGATATGTCACTCACTACGAAAATAGACGACCCACGATCATTCGACCGCGCGACGGTGGGCCTGCTCGCCGGCGGCTTGGCCGCCGGCGTCGTGACCGCGGTGCTCGCAACGGTCTTTCACGCGAGTGCTGCGGGACTGGGTGCGCTCGCGTTCGGGGTCGTGGTCGGCCTGGTCACCTATCTCGTCGACGATACGGAGGACGACGCGCTCATCGGCCTCCTGCTGTCCATCGGTGGCGGTGTTGTGCTCGCCGCGGGGCTCGGGATGGGGCTGGCGGTGGCCGGCTGGCTGGCGACGGGCGTAGCGGGGGCGCTTATCGGGCTGGGTGCCGGAGCGCGCCACATGGATAGCCGGAGACGGCTATTTTGGACGGTGCTGAGCGCCGTCGGGCTGCTGGCTGCTCGATTTACGACGCTGGAGCTGCTTTCGCCGGAGCGTTTCTCGGCGCTGGAGTCTTCTGCGCTCCAGCACGTCCTGAGCTCGGGGATCTGGGGGCTCTTTTTGTCCGGCGTGGTCGGTACCGGCTTCGTGCGGTTGGACCGTGACGAAGTCGTCGCCCGGCTCGACAAGGCTCGCGCGGCGTCCATCGCACCGGTCGCGCGATCTCTCGAGTCGGCTCGGGAGCTGTACCGCAAGATCATGGGCGAGGTCGAGCGCGACGCGGCATCAGGGCTGGAGGACCGCGCGCGAGCAATCGCGGTGGAGACCATCGACTCGCTCATCGAGTTCTCGCTCAGGTATACCGAGCTGCGAGACGGCATCTCGGCCGACAAGGCCGGGGACCTGCGGGCACGCTCAGATGCGCTGGAGGCCCGGATCGACGAGGCTCGCAACCCGGAGCTCGCCGCACAGTTGAGCCAGACGCGCAGAGAAGTGCTCGGGCAACTCGACATGCAAGAGGAGCTGGAGCTCGCGTGCGCACGACTCGAAGCCCGAGGGCAACGGTGCGTGACCATGTTGGAGCGCCTCCACGTCACGCTCGTGCAGAATGCGTCCGGCGAGCTTCAAAACAGAACGCTCACCGAGTCGTTCGAGGAGCTCGAGCATCTGACCGACGAGGTTCATATGAAGAGCCTCACGGTCGAGCAACTCCTGTCAGCCGCGGCCGACGACGGGGAGCCCGAACGCGATGGTGCGCTTGACGATGGGACCGACGGTGCAACCCTTGGAGGGACGCGGTGCGAGTCCGATGAAGCGACCACTGAGTCCGAAAAGGCCCCCCGAGAACAGGAACGCGATGACGTCGTCCGAGCCGAACACCAATCGTGCTGAAATCCACTCGCACTCGACGGCGAGCGACGGCCAGCACGAGCCGAGTGAGGTGGCTCGGCTGTGCGCGGAGGCAGGCATCGAGGTCTGGTCGTTGACCGATCACGATAACTGTCTGGGGTGCGCAGAGGCGGCGGAGGCCGCACGTAAGGCCGGTATTCACTTCATTCCCGGCATCGAGATCAGTGCATACCAGGATGATTCGGTCCACATCCTCGGCTATGGAATCGCGCCGGAAGGGCCGGTGATCGAGGAGTACTCAGAGCGCCGACTGGAGATGCGTGAGCGTCGAATGGAGAGAATGGTCGACGCGTGTGCCGGACTCGACGCTCCCGTCGAGATGGAGCGCGTCGTCGAGATCTCGGGGCGCGGTGGTTTGGGGCGCCCGCACCTGGCGAAGGCTCTCGTCGAAGCAGGACACGTAGACACGGAGCAGCAGGCCTTCGATCGGTACATCGGCTATGGGCGGCCGGCGTGCCGTGTCACCACCTGGCCCAGCGTGCCGGAGGCGATCGATATCATCCATCAGGCAGGCGGCATTGCTATCGCAGCGCATCCGTCGAAAAAAGAGGATGCTGAAAGAGTGCCCGGATGGGTCGAGCACGGGCTCGATGGAATCGAGGTCATTCACCCTGCTCACACTCGCGCGCAGACCGATGCTCTGAGGCGACTTGCTACCCGACTGGGGGTGTTACGAACCGCCAGTAGCGACTTTCATGGCACTTCTCATTATTCGGCTGAGTATTTCGGCAAAGTATCCTTTCCGGAATCGTGGCTCGATGCATTCCTCGAGCGGTGTGGTTGATGTCGACGACACTTGCAGTAACGGTCACAGTTTGGTCGAATCGGCGCGAGTTCATGGGATGTCCCAAGCAGCGCTGGTAGGTCATGTCAGACGAAAATTCAGAAAAGATCGACAGACGCGGCATCATGACCGTCGTCTTAATTTTCGGGGGCCTATTCGCGATGCTCCTGATCTTCTCGTTCGTGCTCATTTCAGCATTCGGTGAGGATAGTAGCCTGGCCGTCGGTGGCGGCGGAAAAATTGGCGTCATCGAGGTGATCGGGCCGATCTCGGAGTCGAAGAAGATCGTCAAGGATATTCGACGCTTCGAGAAGAAGAAGAATATCAAGGCGATCCTCGTACGCATCAACTCGCCTGGTGGTGCAGTGGCGCCGAGCCAGGAGATGTACGAGGCGGTGATGCGCGCCGGCGAGAAGAAACCCGTTGCGGCTTCGATGGGGAGCACCGCGGCCAGTGGCGGCTACTATATCGCCATCGGCGCCGACAAGATTTACGCCAACGGCGGCTCGATCACCGGCTCCATCGGTGTGATTTCGCAGCTTTTCAACGTTCAGGGCCTCCTCCAGAAGGTCGACGTGAAGGTCAACACGGTCAAAACGGGTAAGTACAAGGACGCCGGATCGCCGTTTCGCGACTTTGACCCGGAAGACCGTCAGTACTTCCAGGATCTCATAAGCGATATCTACGAACAGTTCGTCGAGGATGTGGCCGAGCGACGAAAGCTCGACCTCGCGAAAGTCCGTGAGTTGGCCGACGGCAGCGTCTATACGGGGCGTCAGGCCAAGGACTTGGAGTTGGTCGATGAGATCGGGACATTCCACGATACGGTCCAGTATTTGAAAGATGAGGCGGGGATCGAGGGAGAGCCCGACCTTGTCTATCCTCCGAAAGAGGACATGGGCTTTTTGTCGCAACTCGTCGAAAATGCGACCAATTCGGCTGTAAATAGCGCCGTCGACTCGGCCAAGACCAGCCAGACGCCCGTGATTGAGTATCGAATGGTCTCGCCCTGAGCAGCCCCCGCGAGTTCGCTTCATGAATATCTGTTATCGCACGTGCATTTGCGCCGCGGTCGTCCTCGGGCTGTCCGCCGTCGTATCTCCGTCGAGCGCCCAGGACACTCCCGATGCGGTGGAGCCGGGCGCAGAGGAGAGTGCGGCGCAAGAAGACGCCGCGGCGGCTGATGCCGAGGACGCCGAGCAAGAGGATTCGCTCCAGGGTGGTCAG
Source organism: Myxococcota bacterium (assembly GCA_051747295.1). Lineage (GTDB taxonomy): Bacteria > Myxococcota_A > Bradymonadia > Bradymonadales > Bradymonadaceae > JBNJFZ01. The sequence goes on along the minus strand of JBNJFZ010000106.1, from coordinate 3,446 downwards.
ATGTCTGACCCGAATGACGGCGGTCGAGCCGCTGGTGGCGACGCCGACGAGGACGAATCGTCTCCGGCTCAAGAAGACGAGTCGGCCAGCGGGCAGATGGACGAGGAATCGGCCACCTCCGCTGACGCCCCGGTTGAAGACGCTCCTACTGCAACTCGGTATCAGCTCTCCGAGTTGCTCGTTCGCACCAAGAATAACAGCGACTTGCTCGCCGAGTTCGAGGCGAAGCGCGAGAAGGCCGAGTGGCAACAATTTCGCGCAAAGTGGGCGTGGGCACCCAAGATTGAAGCCACGAGCTTCCTCGCACCTGTTCCCGCCGACGCGGACCCCGATCAGATTCAGAATAACGTCGACGAGATTGGCGATCTGGAGATAGGTCCGTTCTTCAACCAGGACTTGAGGGTTGTCTCTCCGCTTTACACCTTTGGGAAGATCTCGACTGCTCGTGAGTTGGCGGTGCTCGGGCTTGATGCGAACGAGCTCGAGCGCAAGAAGGCACGGCTCGACTTACTCTTCAAGATCAAACAGGCGTATTACGGCCTGCAGTTGTCGACCTCGTTCACCGAGATCCTGGAGGAGGGCGACAAGCGCATCGAAAAACAGCTCGAGGAGATGGACACCGCGCGCGATTTCGGGGAAGCCGACTTCGAGATCGAAGACTTTCGGAAGCTGGAGATTTTCAGCGCCGAGGTCGACACGCGGATTGTCGACAACAAGAAGCTCGCCAAGGTCGCCAAGGCGGGGATTCGCTACCTCGCCGAGATCGAGACCGATGAAGATATCGTTGTCGGTTCGCTGGAAGAAAAGGACGACCCGCCGAAGCTCGAGGACCTGTCCTACTATCTGAAGACGGCTCGGAAGAACCGCCCCGAAATGCAACAACTCCGTACCGCTGTCGAGGCGCGCCGCCTCGAGGTTCAGCTACAGCGCACCCAGTGGTATCCAGATGTCTTTGCGGCGGTTACCTTCGGGTTTGGTTGGTCGACCGAGGACGTCAAGCGCCAGGAGATCTGTATCTCGGACGCAGACAGCCGGTGCATCGATGAAGAGGAACCCCGACTGACCGCCGAGCCGTATCGGAACCCGTTCGACCGCCTCTCGGTCGGGTTCGGGGTCGGGCTTCGTTGGAAGATCGATCCGATGCAGCAGACCGGCAAATACAACGAGAAGCAGGCGCAACTCGAGGCGCTGCTCGCTCAAAAGCGCCGCGCGACGGGTGCGATCGACCTCGAGGTGCGTAAACTCTACCAAGACGCCGCCGACTCGCTCGAGAAGATCGCGATTAACAAGCGCAGGCTGGAAGCTGCGCGTCGGTGGCGGGACCAGCTGGGTATTTCGATCGAGACCGCGGGCGCGGAGATGGAAGACGCTATCGAGCCGCTCAAGGCGTTCTATCAAGCCAAGGCGCTGTATCTGGAGACGCGCTTCAACTACATGGTTGCGCGGGCGAGACTCGCGAAATCCGTCGGGGCGCTTCGACTGGGCGAGGACGGCGAGGTGCTCGAGTCTCTCGCGCCGTAGGTCGGGAAATTTTGAATGAAGATGTGCTTCACGCGTCTACCAAACCGAATGACACGGCGGAGTGCGCCGGTACTGATTGCACGAGTTTTCGGAGGAACACCATGCTTCAACGATTGAGCAGACTGACAACGGCATTTCTAGTCGCTATTGGACTCGTCCTGTCGCTTTCGACGGCCGCGATGGCCGGAGAGCCCACGGAGTTCATCAAAGATAACGCCGAGGAGGTCTCGGACCTGCTCAAAAAGAAAGATTCGAAGCAGCGCTCCGAGAAATTCTCGAAGAAGCTGCACAGCCTGGTCGATTTCCGTGAGCTCGCAGACCGCGCGCTCGGGGAGCATTGGGACGCTCGCACCGAGGAAGAGCAGGATCAATTCCTGGCATTGCTCCAGGAACTTCTGGAGGCGAATTATAAGAAGAAGCTCGAAGGTCGAGAGTTGGGCAAGGACTACGAGATCAAATATCTCGAGGAGAAGGCCCGCAAGGATAAGGCCATCGTAGAGACGAAGGTGGTCTGGTCCGACGGCGAGGAGAGCGTCGAGTACAAGATGCTCGAGCGCAAGAAAAGCTGGGTCATCTACGACATCGTCATCGACGATATCAGCCTGGTCGAGACTTATCGCGATTCCTACACGGAGATCATCGAGAAAGAAGGTTGGAGCGAGCTGATCTCGCGAATGGAGAAGAAGGCGGAAGCGATTCGGAAGAATGCCGAAAAGGGCTGAACGGCCCCTCGCAGCAGAGAAACAAAGAGCCCGGTGGCCGCCATGCAGAGGCGTCCACCGGGCTTTTCTTTGTTTCGCGTCGCATGACTTCTACTGCTGGACGTACCGGTCGAAGTCCGCGTCTTTTCGTTCGAGCTTCTCCTCAATCTCACGGACGAGTTCGATGGTTTCGAGCTCGTCGGGCATGAGCTCGAGAGACTTGGTGACCTTGTCGTGAGCTTCGCGCAGCGTCGAGACACTATTGTCTTCTTTCAAGAGCCGAATTGCCTCGGTCTTGTAGTTGTAGGCGAGGGTTTTCTCGACGTGATCGAGGGAAGGGCTCGCCTTTTCGTGAGCGACGGTATCCTCGGGAATCTTGGCGAGGATAGCCCGGGCATCGGCATGTCGCCCCTGTTCGCTGAATTCCTCACCGCGACGCAGCAATTCCTGGGCCTTTTGCTCGCGCTGAGCCCGCCGTTTTAGCTGCTGTGCCTGTTTGTTCGTCGGGTCGAGCGCGATGACTTCATCGAGGGCGAGGATGGCGCTTTGCCATTCGCGACGCTGCAGGTGCTCGCGGGCGGCTTCGAGCTTGTTCGTCGCTCGTAGCTCGACGGACTGCTCGACAGCGGGCTGGCCGGTATCGGAATTACTCTGCTTCACCCAGTAGAAGCCATAGACAATAGCTCCCCCGAGAGCGACGCAGGAGACCACGAGAATCGCGACGCCAGCCACGAGGTTGATCTTGAAGCCCGATTTATTTCCGTCGGCGTACTCACCGGGGTCGACCTGGGAGTCGCCGCTGGTGAAGACAAACTCGACGTCGCCAAACTCGACGAGGTCGCCTTCTTTGAGCCGCTTCGAGTTGTCGAGCTTACGGCCGTTGAGTCGCGTGCCATTCGAGCTGACCAGGTCCACGACCGTGTACCGGTTGCCATCTCGGATGATTTTAGCGTGGCGGCGGCTGATAGAAGGGTCGCTCAGGAGGATGAAGTTATCGTCCGTGCGACCGATGGTATTTTCGACCTCGGAGAGGCTGAACTCTTCGCCGCTGAAGTTGTCGTTGACTCGGACGAGCTTGTGGTGCTCGGAACTGTCGGAGATGAAGAGGGTGTCGAGCACGCTCTTGCGGCTCGTCGAGCAGGAGGCACGCCGGGTCGAGAAGCAACGCCCGCACCAGGACCACCCGCTGCTGCTGGCCGGTCGACAGGGTCCGCGCCGACTGGT
>JBNJFZ010000105.1:0-18949 GCA_051747295.1 Myxococcota bacterium | reverse complement strand
ACCGATGACCGATACCGATGACCGATACCGATGACCGATACCGATGACCGATACCGATGACCGATACCGATGACCGATACCGATGACCGATATCGCGCACGGAGCATGGAGAAAGGGAATAGGGGTATAGCGCACGCCGAACCCCCGGTCTGCGCCGGCTTCGCCGGCTCCGGCCGGGGGCAAACATCATCAGTACCGCTACCGAACTCACCAGCGGGCTTGTTTAAACACGCGGGGCAACAAGCCCGATCGGAAGATGTGATCAATCATGAGGTGGGTGGGTGAAGTGGGTGAAGTGGCCGACGCCGTTCGGCATCTGAACCACGGTCGGAGTACCCATGCCGCGCGCGAGACGCTCCCGAATTGACCTATCGCGCGCAACCTACTAACAAGAGCCTGCGGCCGAGAGGCACCTAAACTGACTCCTGAGAAGAAACCCGGACCGAGTCAGAGCGAGATGATTTGTGCGAGATCGAAGTCGGCTGAAGCAGGCGTAGCCGTAGGCTACGTCGATGCAAGACGACGCAGAACTCGTGCAAATCAGCCGGGCTGACGACGTGGAGGGTTTCTTCTCAGGAGTCCAAATACTGATACTTTTTGCGGCGTTCATGCATCCCATGTTCGTCGGACCGAACTACGATTCAAACAAACACCGAGGCACCTATGAGTACATCTGTCGTCGACATGCCGAAAGGTTTCATGACCACCGGCCTACCGCTGGAGTCGGACCTCCCGTTCAAGGTCAAAGAAATGACGCCCGAGGCGGTGCGCTTTGGCCGCAAAGAGATCGAGATGGCCGAGGTCGAGATGCCCGGCCTGATGGCGCTTCGCGAGAAGTACGCCGGCGAGCAGCCGCTCGAGGGCGCCCGCATCATGGGCTCGCTGCACATGACGATTCAGACCGCGGTCCTCATCGAGACGCTCACCGCGCTCGGTGCCGACGTGCGCTGGGTCTCGTGCAACATCTTCTCGACGCAGGACCACGCTGCAGCCGCAGTCGCCGCCGGCCCCAACGGCACGGCCGACGACCCGCAGGGCATCCCGGTCTTCGCCTGGAAGGGTGAGAGCATCGAAGAGTACTGGTGGTGCACGTATCAGGCGCTCAAGTGGCCCGAAGAGGGCGGCCCGACGCTGATTCTGGACGACGGTGGCGACGCCACGCTCATGGCCCACCTCGGCTATCAGTACGAGCAGGAAGGCGAGGTCCCGTCGGCCGACGACGCCGAGACCAAGGACGTGGAGGTCATCCGCACGCTGCTCGCCCAGGTCCAGGAGACGGACGGCGATTTCTGGACCCGCAACGTCCCGAATATCCGCGGTGTCAGCGAGGAGACCACCACCGGTGTCCACCGACTGTACCACATGAAAGAAGAGGGAACGCTGCTGTTCCCCGCGATCAACGTCAACGACGCGGTCACGAAGTCGAAGTTCGACAATATCTACGGCTGCCGCCACTCGCTCTTGGACGCCATCAACCGCGCCACGGACGTGATGCTGGCCGGAAAGCGCGCCCTCATCTGCGGATACGGCGATGTCGGCAAGGGTAGCGTCGAGTCGCTCGTCGGCCAGAAGTGCAAGGTCGCGGTCTCCGAAATCGACCCGATTTGCGCGCTCCAGGCGACCATGCACGGCTACGATGTGCTCACCGTCGAGGACGCGCTCGAGCGGGACTTCGACCTCTACGTGACGGCGACGGGCAACAAGAACGTCATCACCGCCGAGCACATGAAGCAGATGAAGCACAACGCCATCGTCTGCAATATCGGTCACTTCGACAACGAGATCGAGATGGCCGGGCTCGAGGCGATGCGCGAGCGCGGCGAAGTCGAGAAGATCGAGATCAAGCCGCAGGTCCACGAGTGGAAGTTCGACGACGGCCACAGCATCATCATCCTGGCGGAAGGTCGCCTGGTGAACCTGGGTTGCGCCACGGGCCACCCCAGCTTCGTGATGTCAGCCTCGTTCACCAACCAGGTGCTCGCGCAGATCGAGCTGCACGCCAACGCCGAGGAGTACGGCACGGACGTCATCACGCTCCCCAAGGAGCTCGACGAAGAGGTCGCACGACTGCACCTCGACAAGCTCGGCGCCAGGCTCACCGAGCTTTCCGACGATCAGGCCGACTACATCGGTGTGGAGAAGCACGGCCCGTACAAGCCCGACTACTACCGCTACTGAGCGCATACGATGCGCCCGGGATGGGCGCATCACATCGACCCGTCATGCGATCATCCTGGCCGCGTCCCAACTGGGGCGCGGCCTTTTTTGTCGTCGACGCGCCTACTCGAACACTTCGTCGGGCACGGCGGACGCCCGTGCGGCTTCCTGGAGCTGGTCGACGCGATGTAGGATCATGGCGGTGATACCGGCGAAGACGATGTCGAGCACCCGGACCACGAGCAGCGTCAACTGCAAGCTGGCCAGCTGTGATGCCGACGTGCTCGGCTCGAAACTCAGCAGCACATACGCGGTGATGGCCGCGCTTGCGAGCATCACGGCCACCCACACGCCCACGAGCTGGGCGGTGCCGAAGCGAAACCAGTCGCCGCGGCGCCCTGCCCCGCGCTTGCTCGCGTCGAGCAATTTCCACATGACGACGGGCCCGCCAACGAGGTTGATCCCGGGGATCAATACCAGGACGACCGCGAGCCACCGATGCATCGGGGCGGACGTGGACGGCAAAGCCTCGAGGTTCCGATACGCCCCCTGAATCCACGCAGCTATCGCTACGATCGCAACCCCGCCGGACACCACAGACGCCATGCGCGCATAGTTCATCAACTCGACCATCGCGGCGATTTTGCGCTGAAATGCCAGCGGATCACCGCCCGTGTCTGGAAACAGCCCGACCGTCAGAAACGGAACGCTCCCGCCCACCATGGCAGAAACCGCGTAGGCGATCAGACACACGTAGGCAAAGCGGCGACTGTTCGTTTGATCGATAAAATGCATAACACTCACGTAAAGCGGTGGATTGTGCGGTGTCGATCCCGTCGGCGCGTCATCCGACGCCATTTGACGGGCCTCAAATTGACCTCCGACCGTCTGCGGTTTAGCATGCGGCTGTGGTGTTCGGGTTGCAACCCGACCCGCGCCTTCGACCTGCATCGCGATGATCGATCTCGCGACCGCGGTGAACAATCACCTCTTTCAGCAACTCCATGAAACTCTTCTGTCCGGAGTGCCGGTCCACATTTGACGAATCGGAGACGGTCTGCCCGAATGACGGCACCCGACTCTATCGTCTGGATCCTGCCGACGATCCGCTCGTGGGGGCGACGCTGGACGGCCGCTATCGCATCGATTGGATGGTCGGTGAGGGCGGTATGGGTGCGGTGTATCGAGGCATCCAGCTCTCGGTAAACCGTGAAGTCGCCATCAAGGTGCTCCGCACCGAGCTCAACGACCGCGAGGTCGCGCTCGAGCGCTTCTTCCGCGAAGCAAAACTCGTCTCGGAGCTCTCTCACCCGAATATCGTACGCGTCGTGGACTTCGGACAGGACCACGAGCGCGATTTGTTGTTTCTGGTCATGGAGATGGTCCGCGGCGTCAGCCTCGGCGATCTGCTCGAGCAGGGGCGCATGCGCGCGAACTTTGCGCTCGAGCTCGCCTACCAGGTCTGCGGGGCTCTGACCGAGCCGCACGCTGCGGGCATCGTCCACCGCGACCTCAAGCCGGACAACCTGCTTCTCGTGCCGGTCTCTGACGGTACCATCCAGGTCAAGGTGCTGGACTTCGGTATCGCACGGGCACTCGAGCGAAACACGCGCCTGACGGCCACGGGTATGATCTGCGGCACGCCGGCGTATATGGCGCCCGAACAGTCGCGCAATCAGGAACTCGACGCCCGCACCGACCTCTACGCTCTGGGCGTCCTGTTATACGAGATGCTCGCCGGCCTCCCGCCGTTTTCCGGCCAGAGTAGCCTCCAGATCATGCTCAAGCATATCCAGGAGGAGCCGGCGCGACTGCGAGAAATCCTGCCTCCCAGCGCCCTGCCCGAGCAGCTCGAAGACCTCGTCCACGACATGATGTCCAAGAAGCGCGATGAGCGACCGCAGAGCGCTCACGATGTACGAAAGCGCATCGAAGCACTGCGCGCGGAGTTCGACTTCGACCCGGTGCGCATCGATACGACGCTCGACGAAGAGGCGATGTTCGAGGAGTGGCTGCTGCCGAGCCTCCCGACCGCCGCGGAAGCAACCAAGAGCGAGACGCAGGCGCTTCGCCGGGAGACCGGGCTCTTCGACCACCTCGAAGACGACGCCGACACCGACCTCGCGGAAGCCGCGACCGTCGGCATGGACTCAACGGGGGACCGACAGAGCGAGGAGCTCGACGCGGTCACGAACACCGACACCGAGCTCGACCAGATGGCGCCCACCACGCCCGCCGAAATTCCGGTACTGGAGGGTCAGGTCCGCTCGCCGGCAACATCACCCGGTCCGGCGTCCGCGTGGACGCCCGGCCCCAGACATATGGTCCCGGTCCAGGACGAGAGCGCAAGCTCGTCAGAGGCCCAGAATCCGCCTCTTAAACGGGCACCGACCAGTGAGTTGAGCTCCGCGACCGAGTCTCAAGTCGACGACGGCGAGGGCTCCCAGCGACACCACGGCACGAACACCGACAAGCGACCGCAGGTCGAAGCCAGCGACGAGGAGAAGGTCTCGACGACGGCGACCGTCCTCATGTCGGTCGCGGGCAGCGCGGTCATCATGGCGCTCTTCGCCATCGCCGGCATTCTCTATTTCGAGTCCACGAAGGCGACGACTGACGCGAGTGAAGCAGAGCCCGCTGCAGAGAGTCAGGAAGTAGCGGACAGCCCCGCAGAACCCGCCGATGAAAAGCTCGCTCCGGTCGACAAGACCCCGCAGATATCTGCCGCGTCGAATGGAACCGACGCGGAGCCATCGGCCGACAGCGATACTCGGGCGGACGACGAAGAGGAGGCCAGGCCCGCGAAGGCCCCCGAAGAGCGGGGCTCCGCCCCGGAGCCCGAGCGTGGTAAAGACAAGCAGCCCGAAAGAGGCGACGAAGCTGGCGCCGAGGCGACGCCTCCCGCGCAGAAAGCCGCCGAGCCTACGAGGCCGGCAAGAGAGGTCCCGACACACAGCGACCCCGAACCAAAGGCTGACGAGCCGGAGGAAGAGACCGCCGAGGCGCAACCCGAGAAGGACTCCAGCGGTGCTTCCTCTTCCGGCAATGAAGACGACGTCGACGATCAACTCGAGAAGCTCTTAGAGAGCGGATCACTTCGCTCCGAGTAGACCATGAAGATATCGAAGATTCTCATCCTCTTCGTCGCTTGCGCGGCGATGACATGCTTCTGCGTCACGCAAACCGCGTTCGCGCAGGAAGCGAGTCGCTCCTACAAGAGCCTCAGCACGGCCGAGAAGAAGGAGATGGCCAGCCTGATCGAAGCGGGGAAGTCCGCGTACGATCGCGGGGAGTTCGATAAGTCCCTGCGGTACTTCCAGGATGCCTACGATATCCTCCAGCACCCGGATCTGCTCTATCGGATCGGCCTGTGCTACGAGCGCCTGGGCGAAGATCAGGAGGCCGTTCGCTACTACCGTAGCTTCCTCAAAGAGGTCCCCGACGCCAAAGAACGCGGACGTATCGAAAAGCAGATCCGCGTCATCGAGGGCCGGCTCGCCGAGAGGGCGAGCAGGATCAGGGTCAATACCGACCCGACGGGGGCCGTGGTGTTCATCAACGACGAGATCAACGGGCCCGCCGGCTACACGCCGACCGAGTTGCCGGTCTCGGCGGGCAGTTACAAGCTGATCATCAAGAAAGAAGGTTACCGCGACGTCGTCGACACAGTAGAAGTGCCCGAGGGACAGACAGTCCAGCTCAAATACCCACTCCAGAAAGAAAATGTTGGCGGTGAGGGCGGCGGCGGGGTCTCGATCTCGAAGGGTCCCATCCTGCTCGGCGCGATCGGCTTCATCTCGCTGGGTGTCGGGATCTTCTCCTACGCGAAGTACACCGAAAAGCAGGCGCTCATCGAGTCATGGCAGGACCAGAGCCGCGATATCTCTCGACCCGCTAACTTCCGCGAGACCTACGACGAGCGCAACCTGTACGGCGGCGTCGCCGTCGGCACCGGCGTCATCGCCCTGGGCGCTCTGACCTGGGGCACGGTCTTGCTGGTACGCGATCTGAATGCAGACGGCTCTGCTGCCCGTCCGACCGGTGGGCGAGATCGCCGTCTCTCCATCGCGCCGCTCTTCGGAGCGGACGGAACAGCCGGGCTCAGGTTCCAGACCCGATTTTGAATCGGCGGACAAGCACGATGAGAGATAAGCTCGTATCGCGCATGGCCGAGTTCGCAGCGCTGCTCCTGATTCCCATCAGCATCTTGCTCGGCGACTTCCAATTCCGCTGGATCCAGGAGAGCGCACGAGAGCCGATAGCCTTCGCGGGCTGGTTTTCGCTGTCGGTCCTGCTCTCGGTGGTGCTCTGGTGGAGCATCGTCACCGTCGCGCGCGGCTCGAAGCACCGCGCGTGGTTTCTACCGGCGACCATCCTGCCGCTCGGTATTCTGGTGGTCGCGAGCTGGCGATTTCGCACCGTGCGCCACTTCGACCCGGCGGCCACCGTGGTCGCATTCATCCTCGAAGAACCGATGTATTCGCTCGAGCTCGCAACTGGTGGGGTCGCACCGGGCTGGCTCGCGGCCATCGTCTTGCTTCCGCTCATTTGGCTCGCTCTTGGGCTCTACCACGCCTCCCACGAGCCTCCATCCCCGAGAACGCGCTGGACCGCCGGCGGCTGCTTGATCGCCGTGCCTTTTATCGTGTGGTTGGGCTTTCCGTCGGTCGTCGAGAACCCCTGGACGCCGTATCCAACCGATATTCGCACCCTCAAGGTCGGGGAGCAGGGGGTTCGCTACTACTCTCAGGGCGTGAGTTCGATGAAGGTCATCCCCACCGAGCGCACGGAGCCGGCCGACGTCGAGGCCAGCGACGGTCCCTCGGTGCTGCTCGTGCTCGGCGAGAGTGTGCGCAATGATCGCACGAACCCCTGGGGTGAGCCGGGCCGCGCGACGACACCCAGACTCCAGCAGCTCGCCGACGAGCGTCCGGACGAGACGTTCGCGTTCCAGCGTCACGATGCCAGCACCGCAGCGACCTTTGGGTCGGGAGTGGGCATCCTGATGGGCAAATACTTCTCGGCCGGGACCGACGTGCTTCGCCGGGCGCCGGTCGTCTGGCAGTACGCTGACGCAGCTGGCTACGAGACCTTTCTGGTCAGCGCCCAGCCGTGGTCGTGGGCGAATTTACGCGAGTTCTACGTCCAGAATCAGCCCCCCGATCATTTCTGGGACGCACGCGAGCTCGGCCTCGCCTCGGTCAACGACGCGGGTGGCGACGATATCGAGGCCGCCGCTAAAGTCGTCGAATTGCTCGAAGGCCTGGAGCCGAGCCAACCCTTCATGGGAGTCTTCCAGCTCAACGCGTCACATTTTCCCTACCACTCGCTGCCCGACGTCGCGTGGCCACTCGACTCGCCGATCGACCGCTACGATGCGTCGCTGGCGCGAAGCGACGCCGCGTTCGGGCGGGTTGTCGACGCACTCGAGCGCACCGGCCGGCTCGACTCGACCGTCATCGTCTTCGTCTCCGACCACGCCATCGAGATGACGACTGCCGAACATCGCGCCGAGCACGCCCACATGCGCGCGACCGATCCTGCGCTCTTTCACGGCGCACGCGTCTCGTCCTGCGAGCCCGTATTCGTGCGCACGCCGTTGATGCTATTCGTCCCCGAAGACGTCCAGTCAAAGCACGGGCTCGACCGCCAGACGCTGCAAGCGAATACCGACCGACTGACCTCACATGTCGACATCCTGGCGACCCTGCTGGACCTCTGGGACCTCGCACCCGCCGAGCCGATCGATGGTTCGTCGTTGCTCGAGCCGATCCCGAACGACCGCCTGGTCTACTGCTTCACGGGCACGCGCGTGCAGTCCGTGAGCGGCATCGGCATCCACGGGAGCGATCGATACGTCTATCTACGGGCAAATTTACGGCGACCGTATACCTACGACACCGTTGGTGGAGCGGATTTTCACAGGCGTCGCCTGGGCGGCACGATGACCGCGCGAGACGAGGCCCTCATCGAGCAGGCCTGCGCGGACTCCAGCGACGCTCGACGCGTCCTCGACGGGCTCAGCGGCGCGTTCGATCTGGACAGCTTACCGTGCGTTCGCGCGTCGGAATGATCACGATACGCCGCTCAGTCGCCCACGTGCGCGAAGAGTTCCTTTCGGACCGCCGGGTTGCTGAGCTTCCAGATCGCGCCGTCGGCGAAATAATGGTGAACATTGATAAAGGCGACGATCGCGCCTTTGGCGGCGTCCAGCTCGATCTCGGGGCCCAACACCGGCACGCCGATCTCGAGCAGTCGAGGCACGCCCTCGGAGATCAGAACGCCAGTTCCTACCAGCACGACCGCGTAGACGGCCAACTTCTTGAAGTCGACCCCCTTCCTGGGCTCGCCTGCCTCGCGCTTTTGCGCCTGTCGGTTCATCTGAACGCGCGCCGGGAAGAGCAGGTACTGCAGCGCGTGCGAGATCTGTACCCAGAAAATGGCGAACGGATAGACCGCCAGCAGCGCATACCAGGTCCAGATCGACACGAATGGCACGACCACGCGGAACGGCGGCATGCGCTCGATACGGTTGATGTACTTGTACATCCCGTAGCCGCCGATGAGGCTCCCGGCGCCGATCAGTAGGAACGAGAGCCCGGTGTAGTAGTGGACGTAGTCGGGCCTCATGAGGTCCTGCAGCCCGAAGACCCGCGTGTGGAAGACGAACCAGACGACGTGCCAGACCAATAAGAGCCGCAGGCTAAGGCGTATCAGTGACTTCTCGTCATCCTCGAAAGGAGCCCCTCCAAGAAACGAGAACGTCGCCATCATACCCCACGTCTGGCCGGTGTAGTGCCAGGCGAGGTAGGCGCCGGCGGCAAATAAGGCCAGGTCGAGTGGGAGTTGGGTGTAGGGCGAGACGACGGCAGCGACGAGGCAGTAGGCGCCCAGGCCGAGCGGCATCCACTTGGTCGACCAGGGATAGCGCTCCACCGTCTCCTTCGAACCATACAGGAGGAAGTACGTGGCCATGAAATGCGGCCAGTTGATCAGCGTACCGAGGATGACAAATTGCTCGGCCACCTCCTGATTATTCCAGGTCGGCTCCGCCACCAATAAGAATGTGACGAAGCCAATCGACAGCCCGCCGATCGCGAGCGCGTCGACCACCGGGTGGAAAATTGCCTTAGCTTGCTCTTCGTTTGATTGACCCATAAACCACGAAAGACTCGGTCGACGTCATCGTTGGTCCACGAGCATAACAAGGCCTCCACCCATCGCGGAAGTGCATGCGGTGCAAAAAAAACACGAGACCACCGATGTGGCCTCGCGTCGGGCCTGGGGACGGCCCGAAGCTCTCAAACCGTCTCCAGCCAATCGATCTCGACGTCGTCGCCGAGCCGACCGAGCAGGTAGTCCTTGAAAGTGTCACGGATCTGGACTTCGACCTGACGGATGCGCTCCTTGGAGACGCCCCAGTCTCCACCGAGTTGCACGAGGCTCTTGCCATCTTCGGCGATCATGCGTTCGAACCAGATGGCCCGCTCGCGGTCGTCCTCGATCTTTTCGCCGAACGCATCGATCGCATCCTGGATCTGGCGCGACAGATCGTATTCGGCGCAGGCTTGCTCAGGGTTGAGTGCATCTTCGGACTGCATCAACTCGCCGACGGTCGTCGACTCGTGTCCCGGCGCCTCGGCATCGAGGAAGACCGGAGGCGCATCGAGCTGAGCGGCTACGCGGACGACCTCTTTGGGGTCGACGTCCAGGTACTCCGCGATGAGCTGCGGGGTCGGCTCGTGCCCCTTCTTGATGAGCTCTCGGCGCGTCTTCTTGAGGTTGTAGAAGAGCTTGCGCCCCGCGCGCGAGCTGCCGATCTTGACCGGATGCAGATGATTCATCAGGTAATTCAGAATCATCGCCCGGATCCAGTACTGGGCGTAGCTGGTGAACTTAACGCCACGATAAGGGTCGTAGCGGAGGACGGCTTCGGACAATCCGACGTTTCCCTCCTGAATGAGATCCAACAGGCTGGTCCAGCGCCGCTGATATTCACGCGCGAGCTTCACGACCAGGCGCAGGTTCGTCAGGATCAACATCTTGGCCGCGTTCAGATCCCCATCCTCGACAAATCGCTCCGCGAGCTCCTGTTGCTGCTCGGCGGGAAGCGGCTCGACGTGGTTGAGTCGCGCCAGATAGACCGTCAGCGGGTCGGTCTTCGCCGACATATCCAACGATCCGCTCCCGCGCATCATCGGAAGGCTGAGGTCTCCGAATACCTTCGAAACGTCGTCGAGGTGCGCCCTCCCGATATCCACCTGGTCCTTCCCCAGGACCTCTACGTTCTCGTTCGCTTTCGAATTTTCCGCGTGTGTCGTTGTCATGGCTCTGGCTCCCGTGAAAAAGAGCACATCTTCTCAACCGGCGCCATGCCGGAGAGGCTCTTCTGCCATTGTGATGACGGAGATTTCCAAAAGGATTCGAATCTCCGCACAAACTTCCGGTGATCAACTTCGATCCGGCATCCGTGCATTCCCGTTCGATGGTAGATCCGCAATTTTCCCGGTGCGGAGGGCAGCGAACCGCATTCTGACGATGCAGCTCGCACCACGATCGTGCACGAATCGGTCGATTCCCCCGACGACTCACTGAGCCGCGGGATTACAGAGAGGAAAGAGCTTATTCGCTCGTACTGTCGTCGTCCTCGCTTTCTAATTTAGCGAGGCGCTACCTACAAATACAGTGAGAAAGACGCAACTGCATAGAAAATGCCTGGATCTGCAGGATTTATGCGAAAACCGGCATCGACACCGGCCTGATTCGATCGCCATCCGAGGCCGCCGGTCACGAAGTGGGTGGCGTCGACGCCTTTATACTGGTAACCGGCGCGGATCGGCACGATCTCGCCGATCATATATTCGGCGCCAGCATCGACATTCAAGGCGACTGAATCCGGATCGGAGGTCAGGTCCATCTCGAGATCCGAGGAGATCAAAAAGTTGGTCTCGTTTCCGAAGGACGCGCCCAGCGCGATGAGCGTCGGCGCCACATCTCCGCATTGTTGGTCGTCCGAGCACACGTCGATGAGGTTCTTGCCAGCCAGCCCCAGGTGGATCATCTCCGAGACCCGAAACAGGGCGCCGGCGCTGACGGTGGGCTGGTTGATGATCTGGACGCCGTCGACCGTGGCGATGATCCATCGCCCGCCGAGGCCCAGCGAAATGCGGTCGGGGAGCACGGGCAACGCCAGGCCCAGGTGGATATCGTGGCCGTTGACGTCGTTGTCCCCGCGGCCCAGGAAGTAGCTGTACGCTACACCGGCACCCAGCTCGGGGTTGGTCTTGCTATCCATGACCGCGGCGTTGAGCACGGAGCCGTCGGGCGTGTACTCGAACGACCCCTCCAGCGAGTACATCACCGCCCGCGCGATACCCGCCGGGTTGTGATAGATGCCGGAGGCACCCGTGCTGACGGCGGTGTACGCCTGGCCGAGTCCGGCCGGTCGCGCACCCTGCGTGAACTCCTGGGCGGTCGCGCTCGCCGACAACAAGAGGGTCAGGCAGAGCGCCGAGATGGCTGCGAAGCGTCTGATGTTCATCAATGGATATCTCATATACGTCGGGCCGATGCTCACTGGTGACTGATTCGTTTACCGCGCTCGCGTCCCTGGCGCAAACGCTTCGAGAGCCTCAACCAACTCACCGCGCTCGATGGACGCGGCGAGGTCGAAGGCCGTCGTGGCTGCGAGCAGGATGCCGTTGCGGCCGTGGCCGGCGCCCAACCACAGCCCTTCGATGGGCGTCGGCCCCAGCCGGGGCTTGTTATCGAGCGCGACCGGTCGAAACCCGGTCCACATGTCCAAAAAGTGCAAATCGTAGACTCCCGGCATGGTCTCCCAGGCTCCGCGCAGCAGCTCGAAGATCCCGCCAGCAGTCAGACGTGGGTCGAAGCCCATTTCTTCACTCGTCGCCCCGACGACCAGGCTTCCGTTCGACTTTGGCACAAGATATGCGTCGGGCGCACGGATGACGTGTTCGCACAGCGGAGGGTCCCCCAGGTCCAGCGCGAGCATCTGCCCGCGCACCGGGCGAATATGCGGCATGACGTCGTCGGGCAGCCCGCCGAGTTGCCGCGTCCAGGCGCCCGCGGCCAACAAAACGGTGTCGGCATCGACCTGTCGGCCATCTTCGAGGACGAGTCCCTGGACGCGTTCGCCGTGAATACGAACCTCCGCCACGGGCGTGTGCTCGTGGATCTCGCCGCCCGCAGACTCGAGACAGCTCGACAACGCACGTGTGAGCACGAGCGCGTCGACCTGATGGTCGCCCGGGATAAACAGCGCCGAGTGGATATTCGGGGAGAGTGCGGGCTCGCGCTCGCGGGCGGCGTCGGCGGACAGGCGCACGACGTCCAGGCCGAGCTCCATGTGGTAGTCGTACAGGCGCGCTAGCGCCTCCGTGTCGTCGCGGTCGAGGCCCACCACGAGCGTGCCCTCCGTGCGATAGTCGACGTCTTCGCCCGAGACCTGTTCGACCTCGGCGACGAATTCCGGGTAGCGCTCGAGGCTGCGTCGGCCCAGGCGCAAAAGATCTTCTTCTTCGAATTCTACTTCGGCTGTGGGTGCCAGCATGCCGGCCGCCGCGCTCGAGGCCCCGCTTCCGGCCTCGTCACGCTCGAATACGCCGACCGACAGCCCGGCGCTGGCCAGTCTCCAGCCGACACCGAGACCGACGACGCCAGCGCCGACGATTGCAACATCATACTCGAGTGTACCATCCAACATTCACCTCCCGCGTGCGCGACTGACGCACGCAGGGATAACCGATATCCCGGTGGTTTGCGAGCCGGCGTTAGCCGAAGAGCGGCCCAAAGATCGAGCCCATCCAGCCGAGCAGGCCGGGCCATCCGGTGACGGCCTCGGTGTAGGCGAGTGCGCCGCCCGCCAGGAGGGGGACGGCGAAGGGGAGTTTTCCGCGCGGGTCCGGCTCGATGTCCTCACGCACGTTACCGGTGCGGTAGATCAGCATGCGGACCATGCCACGCACGAAGCCAAACAGCTTCTGGAGCATCTCGAGCAGGTACCCGTTGAACGCCGACATGATCAGCCCGAGCGCGGCGCCGGCGAACACGCCGTAGATAAACACGGCGCCCTCCCCGCTCAGCCCCAGAAACGCACCGACCCCCATCAACAATTTGACGTCGCCCCCGCCCAGCAGGCCGAATGCGGCGAGGAAGATCCCGATCGCAAACGTCAGCGCGACGGCACTGAGGCCGGACAGGAGACCACTCCAGCCGAAAATGATGGTGTGGCAGACCAGACCGACCGCGATCGAGCCGTACGTCAGGGCGTTCGGGATGCGTCCAGTGCCCGGGTCGGGCTTGCTGGCCTCGTCGTCCTCGGAGCGCTCGACGTCGTCGGGCTCTGTGTGCTCGTCCTGGTCGAGTGAGCCCACGTAGGACGTCGCATCGAGCACGGCCGCGGTCACGAGGACCACGGCCAGCGGCGCCAGGATCACGAGTTGGCGCCAGAGTTCCAGTTCGGCGATATCGTTCATGGTCGAGCGGTCCGCGACATCCGTCGAAAGATAGGCGACTCGCGAGGAGTCAAGAAAAATCGGCCGGACCCCACCTATGAGGGTCCGGCCGATCTTTCATAAGCGTCTCCGGCGGAGTTGTCACCCCTCCACGGCCGCGCACTCCCGGGACCTGGGCGCACGCGATCTAATGAAGTGACATAGTACCGGGTGAGTCAGCAGCGTCACTTAGAAGGTGACCTGACCCTTGACCGCCTCATTCGCCTCGCTGATCTTGCCGCTTGCGGTCTTACCGAAGACCTTGACGATGGCGATGACGAAGCACGCGATGAGAATCAACAGAATGATATATTCCGTGGCGGTCGCACCGTCTTCGTCGTTGTGAAACGCGATGAGCAGGTTCTTGAGAGCTTCCATAACTTCCTCCGAATGGGGCTTTGGCCCGTTCTAACTAGTTTTAACGACTCGGCTCGCACCGACGACACTCTATGTTCGAAATCGTCACGCCGGAAGACCGGGGCATCCGATTCGCCCATATGTAAAAGCAATCTGTGTTCCAACCTCGAACACTTTCTGAGATTTTCTCAAATCAGGCTCTCAGCAGCCTCTGAGTTGGCCCGAAGCTCGCCTTCCGACCAGCATGTGACAGTTTGTCACACCTCTGCGGACTGGCGTCCCCGATCGTCACCTCCGTCAAACCATGGGGTGACCGAGCCACCACACCAGAAAATCCCGGTAGCCCTTGATATAAGTCGTGACGACGATCAGCGAGATCGTCGATCCGAGACTCAGAAGTGAGAAGATGATGATGTATTCGGTCATAGCCACGCCCGACTCATCGGCGTGAAACCGCTCCAGCAGGTCGCGCAGACGGCTCGAGGCCCTGTCTTTGCGGCTATCAGGTGCGGTCATCATATTCTTTTCACCGTCTGGTGTAGCCCCGGGAGCCAGCCCAGGGTTGAGATTCGAGTTGTTGCTATCTCGTGACTTCATGGGTGAGGGTACCGCAGCAAAGTTCAACGATCAACGAAAGGCGGCGAATTTGAGCCAACCCGACCAATGCGACCAATACACGCCGCAGAACTACCACGAGATCATCGTGCAATTTACGCACCGGCTCGTGCGTTGGCGTGGAGACGGCGGAGCCGGCAGCGATCCGATAACCTCGCGTAGTGGTTGTCACATTGACTTCACCTGGATGGCCGACTACACCTCTCCCGCACTTTCGGGCGACAACCCGAGGCGTCGTCGAAACCGATCGACGATGCGCAATACCAGACCCACAAGCCGCCGCGCTCGCCAGCGCGCGGCCAAGCAACGCCATGAGTGAGAGCAGCCCCCTCGAACAGAGTGATCTGAGCACGGACGAGATCCGGGAGCAAACCGACGAGCGCAACCTCCCGACCGGAGAGCGCAGCCGCTATCCGATCGACGAACTCATCGCCCGACTCGAAGCCGGCGAGCAGCACACCCAGATCCTGGGAGCCTCGGGGTCGCTTCGGTCGTGCCTGCTCGCAGATCTGAGCCGTCGGCTCGCCCGACCGCTCGTGGTCCTCACAGCCGATGCTCGCGACGCCCGCCGGGTCTCGAGCGACCTCGAGCTGTTCGCGTCGGGCGAGGACGAGCCCGAGTTGGCCGACCGCGTGGCGCATTATCCGGAGTTCGACGTCGGTCCGTACCACAATGCCTCGCCGGACCGGTCGCTGACGATGGAGCGCATGGCCACGCTCCACGCGCTACAGCGCGACAAGGCACCGCGCTACACGGTCGCCTCGGTCGACGCCGCGATTCGCAAGACCATCCCCGTCGCGAAGATGCGCGAGTGGTCGCGCAGGCTGGCCATCGGCGACGAGCTGTCCAACGCGGATCTGCGCTCCTACCTGGCCGAGTCCGGCTACACCGAAGTGCCGGTCGTCGAAGACCCGGGCACGTTCGCGATCCGCGGTGATATCATCGACGTCTTCGTGCCGGGCGGCCCGCACGCCACGCGCATCGAGCGGTGGGGCGACGAGATAAGCGAGATTCGCACCTTCAACGCCGAGACGCAGCGCACCGTCGAGGAGCGCGAGGCCTGCGAGCTCTTCCCGGTCCGCCAGGAGCTGCTCGACGAGGCGTCGCTCTCCGAGGCCAAGCCGCGCATCCGAGCGCTCGCCGATGACCGGACGTTGCCGACGAAGGAGGTCCGCGAGGTGATCTCCGATCTCGAGGCGGGCATTCACTTCATCGGCATCGACTCGCTGCTCCCCGCACTCCATACCGAGCTATCGACCCTGCTCGACTACATCCCCGAGCAGGCGCTCGTGGTGGTGTTCGACCCCGATAACGTGCTCGGTAACACGCGCGAGATGTGGGAGGACCGCGAGCAGGAGTACGAGCGCGCCAGCGAGCAGACGCAGCTGATCTATCCCCCGTCGGAGTACTTTTCGACACCGGAATCGCTGGTCGACTGGGTCAGCCAGACCCCGGCGCGCATCGAATTTCGGCGCGTCGCGCTGCGCCCGACCGATGACGAGCTCGCCTTCGAGCTGGCTGACGAGGACAATTCCTTCGAGTTTCGAGCGCGCGCGAACTCGGACGTCGTTCAGATCCGCAAGCAAAAGCGCGGCGTCGAGCAGACTATCGAGCAGCTCGCCGACAAGCTCGAGGGATGGAAGGAACAGTACGGCCGCATTTGCTTTGCGTGTCGCTCCGCCGGACAGGTCGACCGACTCGTGGGCCTACTCGGCGCCAACGGCCTCGATGCGCTGGATCTGCCGGCGCCCATCGACGTCACCGAGCCGGTGCCGCCGCCCGCCGACATCATCGAGGTCTACAAGGCCAACCTCTCGGAGGGATTTCGCTCCGAACACCTCGGCCTGTGCCTGATCGCCGGCGAGGAGGTGTTCGGCCAGCGCGTCGCGACGTCATCGCAGAAGTCGGTGACCGAGCACGCCTCGATCAGCCACTTTCGCGACCTGACTGCGGGCGACCACGTCGTCCATGTCGACTTCGGTATCGGCCGCTACCACGGCCTGGTGCACCTGGAGGTCGAGGGCCTCGGCAACGACTTCTTGCATATCGAGTATGCCGACGGCGACAAGCTCTACATCCCGGTCTACCGCCTCGGCCGCGTCCAGAAATATATCGGCAAGGGCCAGCAGATCCGGCTGGACAAACTCGGCGGGACGCGCTGGGAGCGGACCAAAGAGAACGTCAAAGAGCAGATCCGCGAGATCGCCGGCGACCTGCTCCAGCTCTACGCCCGGCGCGAGATGGCCAAGGGCTACGCTTTCTCGCCGCCCGGCGAGTATTACCGCGAGTTCGAGGCCGCATTCCCGTTCGAGGAGACGCCCGACCAGGCCCGCGCCATCGAGGAGACGCTCTCGGACATGATGAGCGAGCGGCCGATGGACCGTCTCGTGTGCGGCGACGTGGGCTTCGGCAAGACCGAGGTCGCCATCCGCGCCGCGATGAAGGCGGCGATGGACGGCAAGCAGGTCGCGGTGCTCGTGCCCACCACGATCCTCTGCGAGCAGCACCGGCTGTCCTTCCGCGAGCGGCTGTCGGACTTCGGTGTTCGCGTCGAGGCGGTCAGCCGCTTTCGCTCCGCCAAGGAGAGCCGCGAGATCGTCGAGGATACCGCAGACGGCAAGGTCGACGTGCTCATCGGCACGCATCGGCTGCTCAGCGACGACATCAAGTTTCGAGAGCTGGGCTTGCTCGTCGTCGACGAGGAGCAGCGCTTCGGGGTTACCCATAAAGAGAAGATCAAGAAGCTCAAGAACAACATCGACGTGCTAACGCTCACCGCGACGCCGATCCCGCGGACCATGCAGATGAGCCTGCTCGGCATCCGCGACCTGTCGATCATCGCGACCCCGCCGCACAACCGGCTGGCGGTGCGCACGCACGTCGCCAAGTTCAGCGACAACATCATCCGCGAGTCCGTCATGCGCGAGCTCTCGCGCGGCGGGCAGGTCTTCTTCGTGCACAACCGGGTCAAGACCATCGACGAGATGGCCGCGCATATCGGCGAGGTCGTGCCGGAAGCGCGCATCGCGGTCGGGCACGGCCAGATGTCGGAGAGCAAGCTCGAGGACGTCATGCTCGACTACATCGAGGGCGACGTGAACGTGCTGGTCTGCTCGAGCATCATCGAGTCGGGCCTCGACATCCCCAATGCCAACACGATCGTGGTCAATCGCGCCGACCTCTTTGGCCTGTCGCAGCTCTACCAGCTTCGGGGTCGCGTGGGTCGAAGCAAGGAGCGCGCGTACGCGTACCTGTTGATCCCTCCGCGGCGCACGCTGCCGAAGGACTCGCAGGCCCGGCTGGACGTGATTCAGACCCACACCGAGCTGGGCAGCGGCTTCCAGGTGGCGACCTACGACCTCGAGATTCGCGGGGCTGGCAGCCTGCTGGGCGACGACCAGTCCGGCCACGTCATGGCTGTGGGTCTCGACCTGTACACCGAGTTATTGGAAGAGACGGTCAACGAGATGCGCGACCTCGACGTCGAGGAGGACTTCGAGCCGGAGGTCAACCTGCCGGTCGAGGCCTTTCTGCCATCGAGCTACATCGACGCGACGTCGCTGCGCCTGATGTTCTACAAGCGCCTGTCGCTGTCGCGCAGCTTCGACGAGCTCTACGACATCTACGACGAGCTCGCCGATCGCTTCGGTCATCCGCCCGACCCGGTCCGCAACCTGCGAGACGTCATCGCGGTCAAGATCGCGTGTCGACTTCTGCGGGCCCGCCGCCTGGATACCGGCCCGTCGGCGATCAGCGTCGACCTCGACGAAACCACGACGCTCGCCCCCGAGAAAGTCGTGGAGTTGGTCAAGGAGACGCGCGGCCGCCTGCGCATCACCGACGATATGAAGCTGATCTTGCAGCTCAAGCCCGACGAATCGGCGCGCCCGCTCAAGACGACGCGCGAGTTCGTGGACAGGTTGCTGACGTATCGTGTGTCGGAGGCGGCGTAGTCGTCGCGGTTCCGCGACGAGTTCAGGAATCCCACGCCTCATCCTCCGTGAGCTTCCGCAACGAGTTCAGAAACCCCACGCCCCTCACCGCGCTCCGCGCGGAGCTCCCCCACGGGGGAGCGGTCGCTCTGCGTCGACGCACGGCTTCTGCTTCACGGTCGAAGTCACGCACCTATTTGGTCGCGTGTCGTGTTCGCACGTAGTTCAGGAACCGCACGCCCCTCACCGCGCTCCGCGCGGAGCTCCCCTAAAGGGGAGCGGTCGCTCTGCGTCGACGCACGGCTTCTGCTTCACGGTCGAAGTGGCGTAGCTTCTTAGCCGCGTGTCGTGGCGAACCCGGAGCGGTGCGGC
>JBNJFZ010000104.1:1803-19086 GCA_051747295.1 Myxococcota bacterium | reverse complement strand
CGACGCCTTCTTCGCGCTGGCGTGCAGCCTCGGCGTCGAGCCGCGAGAGCTCGTTCCATCGCTGGAGGAACTCGACTGCGGCAACGATGACTGATCGGGTGGCCGTCCATTATTTTGTCGGCCCATCCCGATTCGACACCACATCTTCGCGGTGTCGTCATCCGACGCCTTTTTGTGCTCCGTGCAAGCTTTGTCCACCCTAACCGATGGCTGGATAAAAATAAACAGGAATTTATCTTATCTGCGCAAAAAAATCGCGTAGATTTACATGTAAAAAGTAGTTAAAAACACTAAAAGGTTTTCATTTGGATGCGGAGGATCACTCGAGGGTAGTGTGCGGGGGGGGGTTTGATGTGGTTTGAAGCGTTTTTATGTTTAAAAGCAAATATTACTTGTCATGATAATAAACGGTTTTTTAAGTGCAAAATATCGGGCGGCAAGTGGTGGGCGGTTTGTAGCTAGCGTTGTGCCGATGTGCACGTGTGATATCAGGCGACGTCGACGCCGAGGAGGCGGCTCTCCATCTTGCGCATCTGGTCACGGAGTTCGGCGGCGTCTTCGAACCGGAGGTCCTCGGCGGCGGCCTTCATCTCCTCGCGCAACTCCTCGATTCGCTCCTCGAGCAACTCGGTGGAGTTGATATCCTCGACGTTGTCGAACCGCGTGGCCTGGTCGGCGGTGTCCATACCCGACTCGACCTCGCCGGCGTCGCCGGGGACGTGCTCGGTGAGCCCGGAGATCTTCTTGCGGATCGTCTGCGGCGTAATGCCGTGTTCTTTGTTGTGGGCGATCTGGATCTCTCGGCGGCGGTAGGTCTCGTCGATGGCGTGCTCGATGCTCCTGGTCTGCTTGTCGGCGTACAAGATCACGCTGCCGTTTACGTTGCGTGCCGCACGGCCGATGGTCTGGATCAGGCTGCGCTCGCTGCGCAGGAAGCCCTCCTTGTCGGCGTCGAGAATCGCCACCAGGCTGACCTCGGGGATGTCTAGCCCCTCCCTCAACAGGTTGATCCCGACCAGGACGTCGAACTCGCCCTTTCGAAGATCTCGGATGATCTCCATGCGCTCGATGGTGTCGATATCGCTGTGCAGGTAGCGCACGGCGATACCGAGCTCGCGCAGGTATTCGGTCAGATCCTCGGACATCTTCTTGGTCAAGGTGGTGACCAGCACTCGCTCGTTGGCGTCGACGCGCTCACGGATCTCCCCGTAGACGTCGTCGACCTGTTCGAGCGCCGGGCGTACCTCGATGGACGGGTCGATCAGGCCGGTGGGTCGGATGATCTGCTCGGTGACGACGCCGTCACATTTGTCGAGCTCGTAGTCGCCGGGGGTCGCCGATACGTAGATGATCTGGTTGATCTTGTCCTCCCACTCCTCGAACTTCAGCGGGCGGTTGTCACGGGCGCTCGGCAGCCGGAATCCATGCTCGATGAGCGTGTCTTTTCGGGCCCGATCGCCCCGGAACATCCCGCCGATCTGAGGGACGGTGACGTGCGATTCGTCGGCCACCAGCAGGTAGTCGTCGGGGAAGTAGTCCAGCAGGCAGGGCGGAGCCTGGCCGGGTTTGCGCCCGGACATATGCCGAGAGTAGTTCTCGATGCCGTTGCAGTAGCCCATCGTCACGATCATCTCGAGGTCGAACTGCGTGCGCTGCTCGATGCGCTGGGCCTCGAGCAGCCTGCCCTGCGAGATCAGGTGCTGCAGGTGTTCTTTGAGCTCGCTCTTGATGGACTCGATGGCGCTCTTCTTGCGCTCCGGCAAGATCACGTAGTGGCTGCTCGGGTAGATCGCGATCTTGGGGATCCGCTCGAGCCGCTTACCTCGGAACGGATCGATCCGATAGATCGCCTCGATCTCGTCGCCGAAGAACTCCACTCGAATCGCTTCATCCTCTTCGTAGGCCGGGAACACCTCGACCACGTCGCCGCGTACCCGAAACTTGCCGCGGAAGAAGTCGTGGTCGCTTCGCTCGTATTGGATCTCGATGAGCTTGCGCAGCATGTCCTTGCGCTCGATCTCCTGGCCTTCCTCCAAAAACAGCAGCATCCCGTAGTACGCCTCGCTCGATCCCAGCCCATAGATGCACGAGACCGACGCCACGATGATGACGTCGTTGCGGTCGAAGAGGCTGCGCGTCGCCGAGTGGCGGAGCCGGTCGATCGCGTCGTTGATCGACGAGTCCTTCTCGATGAACGTGTCGGTCGACGGGATATAGGCTTCGGGCTGGTAGTAGTCGTAGTACGAGACGAAGTACTCGACGGCGTTGTGCGGAAACAACTCCTTGAACTCGTTATAGAGTTGTGCGGCGAGCGTCTTGTTGGGCGCCATGACCAGGGTGGGGCGATTGACCTGCTCGATCACGTTGGCGATGGTGAAGGTCTTTCCCGTGCCGGTGGCCCCGAGCAGGGTCTGATGCTTGTCGCCTCGCTCCAGTCCAGCCTCGAGTTCTTCAATTGCGTTGGGCTGATCGCCCTTGGGCTCGTACTCGGAGACGAGTTTGAATGTATCAGTCATGATGTCCGGTATCGCAGAAAGTCATCAGCGCGGTCGAGAACCTTGCGCTCCCGAAACTACTCGGGATACCGATGTGTTCCAAGCTGTCCCCTCGGAGCCGTGGCCTAAAATACCGTTGACGCGCGATTCATTTACGTCCATGCTTCATATACCGTTAGAAAGCAATACAGGGAATCAGACCTACGGCTCTTTTCGAGCTTGGCGGTAATACACTTGGGGGTCGCCATATGTTGTACGAACAGAGGGAAGTCGAGGATCCAACGCGGAGTGCCCAACAACGGGAATTGTTGGAGTGTGCAGCAGGCATCTTGTCCTGTGATGGCCGCTCCAAGTTATCCCTGCGGAAGGTCGCCTCAGCGTGTGATATGTCCACTCAAATGGTCTACACGCTCTTCGGCGGCAAGCGCGGGTTGCTCAAAGCGCTCCATCGAGAGGGTTTTCGGCGCATGGGCGCCCAGGCCACACGGCCGTCGGAGGCCGCCGAGCCCATCGACGCGTTCCTGGAATTAGCTCAGTCCTACAGGCGTTTCGCTCTCGACGAGCCGAACCTGTACGCGGCGATGTTCGGCCTCAGTTCCCAGAGTTTTCGGCCCCGTGAGGCCAGTTGTGAGAGACAGACCATGGCCTATCGTCTCCTCGAAGAAGTCGTGGAGACTGCAGCCGATCATAAGCTTTTCCGCTCGGGATGCACTCGCCGGGTCACCGACATGCTGTGGGCCCTCATCCATGGCACCATCGGGATGGAGGTCGCCGGCTATCACACCGATAGCCAGCGGGCCGAGCAAAACTTCATCTTCGCCTGCCGTGCGGGTTTTGTGGGGGCTCTCGAACAGCGCGATCCCCGCGACACCGAATAAGGGCGAGCTGCGACGCTGCCTGAAGGCGTCGCGGCTCGGGGTTCGATGATGAGCACGAGTAGCAGCGCCACACCTTCCAGCCTCCGTACAGCGCTCGATGAAGCTCACGAGCGGGTGCACTCGTATTTCGAGACGCTCCGCGTCAACGCCGCTACCGGGAGAGTCGACGTCATGGACGAGCGCTACGTGCTCGTGCGCGCGGCCTCGCTCTCGGTCGAATTCTTCGACATGGTCGTCAATCTCTACGAGGACCACACCGACGCCAACGCGACCGCGATCGCCCACGGCCTGCTCTTCGACCTCTCGCACGCCATCGGCCGCGCCGACGCGGTCGCCTTCCACCAACGTTTTGGCGACGATAGCCTTGAGAAACGCCTGGCTATCGGCCCGGTGCACTTCGCCCATACCGGCTGGGCCACCGTCGAATTGCTCCCCGACAGTCGCGTGACGTTCGGCGACGAATTTCGCCTGATCTACAATCACCACAATTCCTTCGAGGCGGATGCCTGGCTCGAGGCAAAGGGGGGCGCGCAGTTCCCGGTTTGCACCATGAGCGCTGGGTACTCGTCGGGCTGGCTCAGCGAGAGCTGCGAGATCGACGTCGTCGCCACCGAGATCACCTGTCGGGCCCGCGGGGACGAGAATTGTTGCTTCGTCATGGCGCATCCCGATCGCATCGAGGAGGAGGTCGCCGACTACCTGGAGCGCGAACCCGAAGTCGCCGAGCACGTCTCTCACTACAACGTTCCGGGGTTCTTCGAGCGCAAGCGCATCGAGGCCGCGCTTCGAGAACAGAAGGAGCAGTACCGCGGTGTGTTCGAAGCCTCGGCCGACGGCCTGCTGGTGATCGCCCCGGATGATGAGATCGTCGCGGCAAACCAGGCAGCCGCCGAACTCTTCGGGCGCACGAGTGAGGAGCTCACCGGCGCCGACTCCAGGGACGTGCTAGGCCCCGACTTCAACAACAGCGCACTGTTGGGCTCACTGACCGACGGCCAGGACGACTACGTGTCGCGCTCGCGCCTCCAGACCCCTGGAGGAGAGACCCTCGAGGCCGAGATCCGCGCGACCTCGTTTCGCTTCCGCAAGAAACCACACCTGCTGGTAAGCGTGCGAGACGTCACCGAAGAGGAGCGCATGCGCGAGCAACTCTACCGCGCAGACCGCCTCGCCAGCCTCGGTCAACTCGCCGCGGGCGTCGCCCACGAGATCAACAACCCGCTCTCCTTTATTATCAGTAACCTGGAGGTCAGCCTCTGGGAGCTCGACAAGGCCGATCAGCTCGACCCCGAAGAGCTTCGTATGGCCATCGAAAAGGCCAAGAAGGGTGCCGAGCGCGTCAAGCGAACCGTCCGGGACCTCACCACGTTCTCCCACGGGGGGATGGACGACAGCGTCGAGCCCGTCGACGTGCATGTCGTGCTGGACCTGACCATTCAGATGGCGATGCGAACCGTGCTCGAGCAGGGCGGAAGCGTCGAGAAACACTACGGCAGCGACGTCCCAAAGGCCCTCGCCAACGAGTCCCGACTCAGCCAGGTTTTCCTGAACTTGCTGGTCAATGCAGCCCAGGCGCTGGACCCTTCCGGCGACGGCGAGCAACAGGTCCGCGTTGAGACCTGGGTGGACGACCAGGACCGCATCGTCGTCGAGATCACCGATACGGGTCGCGGCATACCCGAAGAGATTCGAGGCAAGATCTTCGACCCGTTCTTTACCACCAAGGCCGTCGGTGAGGGCACCGGCATCGGCCTGTCCGTCTGCCACGAGATCGTCCAGGCCATCGGTGGCGAGCTCGATATGCAAAGCGAAGTCGGGGAGGGCACCACGTTCACCCTCACCCTCCCCAGCCTCAAACAGCTTCAATAGGTCGATGCGGTTTTGTCATGCGGCCATCCCGGCCGCATGCGGATGTGTCATGCGGATGTGTCATGCGGCCATCCCGGCCGCATGGGGAGGCCGCATCCAACCAGTCGTCAGCGATTCGGCGTGCTGGCGGCCCCGAACCACTCGATGTTGAAGGTGTGCAAGAGGTCGGACTGGCCGCTGCCGGAGTCGATCTGTATCAGCTCGCCGCCGCGGGTCAGCCCGTAGAGCTTGCCCCATGCGGAGGTCAGCCCGAAGACGTCTTTGTAGCCGATGGGTCCAATCTCGGTGCCGGCACCGGTCTGCTTCGAGAGGCTGACGAGGTAATCCTCGGACTCCACGTGCTTGGAGGTCATGAACAACGTGTCTCGTTTGTTCACGACGCAATCTCCGCTGGCGTAGAAATCGCCCTGCATATTGCCCAGAAGGCTGGCGCGACCGGTGCGCAGGTCGACGGTATACACCTCGTCCTCGGAGATGATGTAGGCGACATCGCTCGAGTCGATCGCCAGACCAAACGGGGCGCCGATATCGATGCCGAAGTCCCCGACGTAGATCCAGTCCTCGGCCCACTCGTCGAAGCGATACAGCCCGTTATAGCTGATGCCGAACAGTGTGCCCGAGGAGTGAGTGTCCAGGTCCAGCAGGCTCGCGTTATTGTCGGGACCGCCACCGAACGAGGCGTTGATGCGCGAGGCGGTCTTCTTGAATGGATCGATCTCGTAGAGTTCGTTCCCCGAGTGCGCGAAGAACGTGCACGTGATGTTGTCGTTGACCTCACCCGAGCAGTTGTTGTCGATCTCGTCGCAGAACTCGGTGTAGCCGGGAGCTCGGCGACGGTCGTTGTCGTCGCAGTCATTGCCACCGCACGATTCGGCGAGCGCACCGTCACCGTCTTTGTCGCACTCGGAGCCGGGCGAGGTATCGACGTCGCCGCCGTCTTCCTGGGTGTCGACCGCGTCGTCTGTACCCGTGTCGTCAGTGCCGGTATCGTCGCTCGTACCGTCATCGGTGCCGGTATCGTCGCTCGTGCCGTCGTCGCTCGCGTCATCGCCAGCGTCCGTCGACGCGTCTTCCGTCCCGGTGTCCGGACCCGAAAAATACGGCACGCACTCTTCTGCA
This sequence comes from Myxococcota bacterium, assembly GCA_051747295.1. Lineage (GTDB taxonomy): Bacteria > Myxococcota_A > Bradymonadia > Bradymonadales > Bradymonadaceae > JBNJFZ01. Next base: position 12,725 of record JBNJFZ010000104.1, on the reverse strand, counting down.
CGCGGATCGTAGAGCTCGTCGCTCTCGCAGTCGATTCCGTTGCTGGAGTCGTTGCATCCGACGAAGAATGCGAGTCCAGCCAACAGGGCGAATAGCGAAAAGCGCCAACGATACATCTTCAATCCTCGGGGTGGTCCAGGAATCCGGGCAAAGGGCGACATCGATCACCCTTGCGTATCGAGTTCACTCATAGTGACCCGTTCCGAGGAACGCAAACCCGAAGCCACGATGTAACCGGAAGTTTACATGTCGTGTCTCGCTCCGCGCTGGACAAAAAATGACGACGGATCTAAAAATAATGAATGAATAGGCGCTTATAAATACCTATGCGATACGAATATGAATAACATCGACTGGGATCTCATCGAGATCTTTCTCGTGGTCGCCGAGACCGGGAGCTTCACCGCAGCCGCTGCCGAGCTCGGGATCAGCCAACCGACGGTCAGTCGGCAGGTCAAAGCCCTCGAAGACGAGCTCGATGTCAACCTCTTCGCCCGACATGCACGCGGCTTCGAGCTCACCGATCGCGGCGCTGCCCTGCTGGACAGCGCCCGCGCGGTCCAGCAGGGCGTCCAGACGTTTTTGCGCAGGGCCGCCGGGGTCGACGGCAGTCCCGGTGGAACGGTCAGGGTATCCGCCGCCGAGCCGGTCGCCATCTATCTGCTCATGCCTTTCATCGCCCGGCTCCAGGAGGAGCACTCGGATCTGGACGTGGAGCTCGTGGTCGAAAATCGCGAGGCGAACCTGTTGCGGCTCGAAGCCGACGTCGCCATCCGCATGTTTCGGCCCACGCAGCTCGATCTGGTGGCCCAACGGGTGGCCGATCTCCCGCTGGGCTTCTTCGCCAGTCGAGACTACCTCGACCGGCACGGAATCCCGCTGTCCGTCGACGACCTCGAGGACCATCGTATCATCGGCTACGACCGCGATGCCGAGCCGTACCGCGGCCTGGCCGAGCTCGGGATCGAGCTGGAGCGAAGCGACTTCAGGTTGCGCACGGACTCGCTGGTTGCTCAGTACGAAGCCGTGCGCCACGGCGTGGGTATCGGTGGCGGCCAGCATGCCATTTTCGGCTCGATGGACCAGGTCGAGCAAGTCTTGCCCCAGATCGATCTGCCACCGCTGCCGGTCTGGCTGGCCGTCCACCAGGATCTGCGCCACAGCCCACCTGTTCGCCTCGTGGTCGACCGGCTGGCGGAGTTGTTTCGAGGCCTCGAATAGTCGCCGCACAGAGGTTTGTGGATGCTGCTTGCGTACTGACGGCAGCAAACTATAGTCGCCCACATCGCTACTATGAAAAGGACTCGATATGCGTCGTATCGCCTGGCTCCTCGCCGTCTTCTCCCTGGTTACCCTCTTCGTCGCTGCGTGCGGGCCCGGCACGGCGCGCAATCAATGTAACGCCGGGGCTACCTGTATCTGCGGGTCCTCGAATACGTGTACCGAAAAGTGCACCGGAGAGGATTGCACGTTTATGTGCGCCTCGTCGGGTACCTGTAACTTCGAGTGCGACGATGGCAACTGTGAAACGACGTGCAACGGTTCGGGCACCTGCAACTTCGAGTGTGCAGGTGGTGGCTGTCTGATGTCCTGTAATAGCTCGGGGGCCTGCAACCTGGATTGTCCCGGCGGAGACTGCACGCTGAACTGCAATGGCAGCGGGAATTGCAACCTGAACGACTGTGCCGGCGGCAACTGTACGCTCAACTGCAACTCGAGCACCGCCTCATGCGAGGACAATAGCTGACTCGATCCCGAGCGGATTCACCCCATCAATCTTGTTGAATACGTGTCGAATCGCGGGCACGGGCGGCCGCCCGTGCCCGCGTGGTCAGGCTGGGTTCGCTCAGAGCAACTCGGGGAGTCGGTCCTTCAGGTCGTGGGCGGACAACTTCGTGAAGTCCTTGCCGATCTCTTCGATGACCATCGAATCGACCTGAGACGCTCGAGAGTCTCGGAGCATGCCGAGAAATCGCGGAGCAGCGATGACGACGACCTCGTCATAATCGCCGTCGTTTGCCGCATCCTCGAGCCGATCATTGACCCGTTGAGCGAAGGCTTTGGCTTCGGTTTCCTTGGGCTCTTCTTTGCCTCCGACGGCACTTCGCTGGCCCGTGGTCGCGTCTCCACGACCGGTTCGATCGGCCATGCGACCGGGCTTGTCAGTATTGATATCCTGGTTGCGAGCACGACCCCGCGCATTGACGAGGTCGTCGACCTCGGAGAATTTGCTGAACTCGAATTCGCCCGGCGCACTGAACTTCCGGGTTGCATCAAAAATGCGCGCACGACTCGAATCAGCCACCAAAATCCACATGTGTCATCCTCCGTATCTGGAACGAAATAGTAGTTCTAGCCGGCACGAGTATACCCATCGGGCCGGGCCACGAAACCTTTATCACATCTCGGCGAGAACCTAAGCGCGGTTCGGTCTGGACCAAGGGTTCGGGTGTCGAGGAGCTGTCACTCGTCGACGTCCTCGCTTTCCGGCGGCAGGGCAATATCCCGGGATTTGCGCCATAATTCTAGACCTGATTCTACCCAGGGCTTGATCATCTCGCGTGCGGCCTGCAGCTCGATCTGTTCATCAGAGACGTAGTCGGGGCGATCGCCGAGCTCCAGCGCCGCGTCGGTCTTGCGCGCGATCTCGTCGGCGTCGAACGCTTCGTCGCGAAGCGCGACCTCGAGTTCGTCGACCCGCTCGCTCCACTCGCGCTCCAGCGCCTCGCGGTTGTCGGCGAGCCACGCGCGCATCGCGGCGGCATCAGAGGTGTCGAGCTCGTCTTTGAGATCCAGCACCCGACGGCCGACCGCCTCCTCGAACTCCTTTTCGACGGTCTTTCGGAAGTCGTAGAAGTCGTCGAGCAGGTCTTCGCTGGCCTCGACACCGGCCAGCGCCTTGCGCGCCCACCACTGGTTCAATCGCGTCTCCAGGGGCTTGCGCAGCGCGTCGCGCACCTGCTCGACCACCGAACCGAAGACCTCGTCGGGGTCATCGCTGATGCGGGTGATGTCCGAAAACGGCACCTGCGTCTGGCGCGCCTCCCCGAACAGCGAGACCTCGACGGTCAGCATGCTCGTGTCGGTGTCGACCTCGACCACCTCCCCGATCTTGCCCTGATGCAGGCCGCGTTCGATCGTGACTTCGTCGCCAATTTCCAGCTCTGTCATAGTCTGCCTGTTCTCCTAAAAGATTGATTCGTGTGTAAGAAGTCGGACCGAGCCTCGGCGAGATGATTTTTTCGGTATCGAAGCCGGCAAACGCAGGCGATGCCAAAGGCATCGTCGAGTATTGACGGCGAAGATAGCGGGAAAATCAGCCGACGATGGCGACGGGAGACTTTTTACACACGAATCAAAAGATTACTTCGACGGGCTGCGTCGAACTCCCTTGGCTGCCGTCGCCGAGCTGTCCCTCGGCGCCGCGCCCCCAACACCGTACGCGGCCGTCATCAGTCAGGACGCAGGCGTGATAGGAGCCAACTGAGATCTGTGCAACCCCTTCGTTCAGCCCAAAAACACCTGTGGGGAGCGGCTGGGTGAAACCCTCCGTATCTTTGCCCCAGCATCGAACGCCGCCGTCGATGTCCAGCGCACAGGTGTGGCTGAACCCTGCGCTGATCTGGACGATCTGCTCGAGCTCGGTCACGCGGACGGGTTCGTCGGGATACTGCCCATCGCCGATACCGAGCTGGCCTTCATTGTTGTCGCCCCAGCAGTAGACGGTGCCGGAGTCGGTCAACGCACAGCTGTGTCTGGCGCCCAGCGTGACCTCCGAGATCGAAGGCAAATTGTCGACCGGGCCCGGTCCGCCAACCTCTCCGTCCCGATCCCGGCCCCAGCACTGCACTTCACCAGTATTCAAAACTGCGCAAGCGTGGTGAAAGCCGGCGCCGACGGACACCGTGGGCGCCTCGAAGGTCACCACGCCGTCGACGACGGGGTCTCCGACCGAGCCCCGGCATTCGAATCCGCCGTCAGCTTCCAGCAGGACGCAGATGGCGCGGTCGGCCGGGGCGACGTCTGCGATCGAGCCGAGGCCCAGATCCGTGGGCGTTGGGAGCTTGTCGATCTCGGTGGAGTTTTCGACTTGCTCGGAGCCATTCGACCCCCAACACGAGACACGCCCGTCGCCGGTGAACGCGCAGTGATTGGAGTGGCCACTCTCGAGTCGAACCGCGCTCGTCATATTCTCGACCACCACCGGCGATGTCTCCTGGTTGGCGGTTTCTCCGTTTCCGAGCTGACCCTCGAGGTTACGACCCCAGCAGCGAACCTCGCCGGACGCAAACCTCGCGCACGTGCTCAGCCCGCCGGCCGATATCTCCACGACCGTGGGACTCGTCATTCCGCCGTCGTCGTTGGTGCCGCCGTCGTCGTTGGTGCCGCCGTCGTCGTTGGTGCCGCCGTCGTCGTTGGTGCCGCCGTCGTCATTGGTGCCGCCGTCGTCGTTGGTGCCGCCGTCGTCGTTACCGCCATTCTCCGGCACGCAGCTGCCCTGATAGCACGTCTCGTTCGAGAAGCAGTCATCAGCGCTCTCGCAATCCAGCGAGTTGTCGCAGGCGATGAACAGCGCTGCAGTCGCTGCCAGCAGCGCGGGGAGAGATAGAATACGAGCGAGTCGAGGCATGGTCTATCGTGGATTTCGAGCGTGTGAACTTCAACGCTCGGAGGATAACGAAGTTGGCTGCGTGCCGCCACCGTACGCATCAACGATCGCGAGACGCACACGGGTCGTCGACGCAACCGAGACCGCGCACGGCGCTGGCGACTAAAGGCAGGTGCGTGCGTGTGGGGTCGAACACAAAAATGCGACAAAAAACCGCCTCTGGCGCGTTCTGCGGAGGGGTGAGGCCTGCAAAACACCGCGAGAGGCCGATCAGGGGCCTTCGGGCTCCCGAATCGCCGCCTGGAGCGATTTTGCGGGCCTCACCCACCCGCAAACGGCAGGAAACGGGGTTTCTTGGACCTCTTTTGCTTGTCACCATCCACGCGGCGTTGAACTTTCCAGCCAAATCACACGTATGACGGATGGATGACCCTATGAAGATCGCAATTATTGGAGCTGGTCACGTCGGCGGAAACCTCGGGCGTGCTCTGGGCGAGCACGGCCACGACATCGTATTCGGCGTGCGAGACCCGTCGCAGTACGCGGAACTCGCCGCCGAGATGCCGGGGAAAACGCGCGTCGAGCAGCCCGGAAAGGCCGCAGCATTCGGTCAGATCATCGTGCTGGCGGTCCCGTACCACGCCGTCAGAGACGTCGTCCCGGAGTTGGGCGAGCTCGGGGATAAGATTTTGGTGGACTGTACGAATCCGCTCGACCATGAGCGCGGTCCCAAGGTCGCTCAGACCCGCGAAGCCAGCGGCGCCGAGACCGTCGCTGCCCTCGCCGATGGAGGGCTGGTGGTCAAGGCGTTCAACACCGTCGGCGCCTCCTACATCGTCGACCCGCGGCAAGACCAAACACCCATCGATCAGTATATCTGCGGCGACCACGAGCAGGCGAAAGACGTCATTACGGCGCTGAGCCGGGAGCTCGGCTACGACGTCGTGGATTGCGGGCCGTTACACGTCGCCTCCGAGCTCGAGCACATGGCGGCGCTGTGGATCAGACTCGCCTACACTCAGAAAATGGGCGGCGAGGTCGCGTTCAAATTGTTGCGATGCTGACCCTCGCCCATGGGATGATCCATGTTCGGGTTAGCATTGCTGAGGCAAATATGCCATCGGTATACGCTCGCCCGCTCAACTCGGCACCAACATACAATGGGATGGTGCGCTCGACGCGACCGCTTCGGCGACTCGGCCGAGGTTTCGATGCGTCTGCTCGGCGCGACGCGTGCCCAGCACCAGTAGGTCGGCATCGGCCTCGGAGGCATAGTCGACCAGCGTCATCGCCGGGTCGCCGAACAACATAGTTCGGTTCTCGAGGAGCTCGGAGGCTGCTTCACGCTTCGGGAAATCGAGATCGACACGGTCCACGATGCGATCGAACAGGGAGGTCACGCGCCGGCGTGCTCGTTTCTGGAGTTCCTCGAGGTCGAACGACAGGCTCTCCGAGAGAACCCCACCCGGGTCGTGTGCTCGCGGGTCCGGGACGACGTGGACCAGCTCGAGTTCGGCTCCGAGCTGCAGGGCCAGGCCCACGGCATGCGCGATCACCCTGGTCGAGTTCGAGCTCAGATCCACGGCGGCGACGATGTGCTCGACACGAGGGAGTCCGCCGAAGTCTCGCGCGAGCAGCACCGGGCAGGATGTGCTCCGGATGATGTGCAGCGCGATCGAGCCGAGCGAATGCGGCCGTGGACCCGATTCGCCGAACGCCCCCATAAAAACCGCGTCGGGGTCATGGCTGCGGATCTGGGCAGGGAGCGCCTGGTGGATGGCGCCCACCTCCACTTCCAGGACCTCGTCGTCGATATCGAGGTGGTCGTGGAGCGCGGAGCGGGCCTCCTGGATGAGCTCGAATTCGAATTCGACGTCGTCTTCGCCCAGCGCCGCGTACGGAAATAGTACGTTGCGCACGTAGGGCTGCCAGCCGGCGATGATGTGGGCCATCGTCACGCGCGGATTGTCGAAGTTTTGGGCGAGGTCGACGGCCACACGGGCGTGGCTCGAGAAATCGACCGGGATGTAGGCTGAGTTGATTTGGTACATCTAGGAGTGAACTGCCGGCAGGGTTGGGTGTCGCTCAGATGCACCGTGGTGCGGGGCGAACCTCCATGTGATCAGTCGAGCTTGTCGACCGTGTCCCACTCGCCGTCGTTGTTCTCGTCCCAGGCTACCTGATTGCGCTGGCCGTTCTCGCCGTAGAACTCCCAGATATCGGTGAGGCCGTCGCCGTCCTGGTCGCGCTCGACGCGCAGGAGGTTGCCCTTCTTATTGTAGAGCTTGACGATGGTGAACTTGTCATCGAAGTTCACCGACATTTCTTTGCGGCTGATCACGCCATCTTTGTAGTAGGCGACGAGGTCGACTTTCCCGTCCAGATCGAGGTCCATCTCCTCTTCGACGATGTTGCCGGAGTCGTCCGTGTATTGCCACAGATCGGTCTTGCCGTCGAAGTTCATATCGCGCTCGACGCGTATCAGTCGCTCGCCATCGCGGTAGTGAAACTGGTCGGGCTCACCATCCTCGTTGAGATCGAAATTCTCCTTCTCGAGGTTGTCGCGCAGGTTGCCGTGGCGCTTGCGCCGCTGGTCGGCGGTCGCGCTCTGGGCAGCTTGCTTGGCCGACTCGGAGTCTTTGGCGGCCTCGTCCTTCTTGCCGCAGCCAATCGATCCACAGGCAAAGGTTCCGATCAGCAACGCCGTGAATGCGTGGCGAAGTCCAAAAGGTCTGGCGTATCTGGCTCCCACGAAGATGTCCATGCGTTCGGGTTGAGTCATCGTTTCGGGTGCACCTGTTGGAGTACCAGAATCGGCCGATCGAAGCAATGGACGGCCCGCTTCTGGCCCCGGTATCGGGTCGTGTTATGAGACGAAATACAACCGTCGATTATTCGATTCTCACCCACGTGATCAAGTTGACTGTTCATGTTGGTCGCGATAGCACGATCTACGGCGAATGATCGCTTCGAAGGCCCCGTCGATGACGGGCAGCTCGCCCCCAAGACGGTCGCGCACCCCGAGCACACGCATGTTACTCGCAGTCTTATTATTCACCGTCGGACTGGTCCTGTTGTACTTCGGGGCCGAGTACCTGGTGGGCGGCTCCAGCGCGATCGGATTGCGCCTGGGTATCACCCCGTTGATGATTGGTTTGACGGTCGTCGCCTTCGGCACCAGTGCTCCGGAGCTACTCGTGTCGGTCATGGCGATCTTCTCCGAGAGCGACGACATCTCCGTGGGGAATATCATTGGCAGCAATATCGCCAATATCCTGTTGATCCTCGGTGTTTCGGCAATGTTTCGACCGATGTCGGTGAGCAAGCGCGCGGTCAAGCGGGAGTTTCCGTTCATGGTCGGCGCTTCGGTGCTGATGACGGTCTTTGTCTATACGGGAAGCGCGCTGGTCTGGTGGGAAGGCGTGGTCTTCCTGATCGGTATGGTCGTCTATCTGTACTGGTGTTTCCTGTCGGCGACGAGCAAGTCCGAAGCGGCGGCCGAAGAACAGGCCGAGCTCGATGCACTCGACGACGCCGACCTCGAGGACATCGACGTGGACCCGGACGCCAACCCGGCGCTCGACGTCGTCAAGATGGTCGGCGGCATCATCGGCCTGGCCGGAGGCGCCCACCTGATGGTCGACAACGCCATCACCATCGCCTCTGCCCTGGGCGTCTCGGCGCTGGTCATCGGCATCACCGTCGTGGCCTTCGGCACCAGCCTCCCCGAGCTCGCCACCAGCGTCATTGCGGCCGTACGCGACGAGTCCGACATCTCCGTCGGAAACGTCATCGGCTCGAATATCTTCAATATCTTTCTCGTGCTCGGGATCGTCTCGGTGGTGACGCCGCTGGTGACCGGGCATGCGCTCACAGTCGGTGCGAAGGCGGTTACGTGGGATATCTGGATCATGCTCGGCGTGGCGGTCGGCATCTGGCCGATCCTGCGCTCGGGTCATCGCATCAGTCGGCTCGAGGGTTTCTTCATGTTCGCGTTTTACTGCGGCTACGTCGCGTTTTTATTTCTTCGGACGTAATCTCTCGGACCTCGACGACACGGCAGTACTCGCAGCACGACGCATCTCGGAGACGTCATGAGCCCATCGGAAAGCCCGCTTCGACTCGCCATCGCGCAGAACAACTACCGCATCGGCGACCTCCACCTGAATTTCGGCCTCATCGAGGCGTCTGTCGACCGGGCACGAGAGGCTGGTGCCGACCTGCTCGTGCTCTCTGAGTGCGCCCTGCTTGGATATCCGCCGCGGGACCTCGTGGAGCGCGAAGAGGTCATCGAAGAGCAGCTCGAGTACCTCGAGCGGGTGGCATCACTGACCGACGACGATCTCGGCGTGGTGCTCGGCTACATCGACAAGACGGGGCGGGAGGCGGCCAAGCCGCTCCGAAATGCCGCGGCGCTCTGTTACGGCGGCCAGGTTCAGGCGAAGGTCTACAAGCGACTGCTACCGACCTATGACGTGTTCGACGAGGACCGGTATTTCGAGCCGGGCCACACCGCCGAGACGTGCACGTTCAAGGGCGTCGAGCTGGGCATCAGCATCTGTGAGGACGCCTGGAATGAGCGCGATTTCTGGGAGCGCCCGCTCTACCCGGTCGACCCCATCGCCGAGCTCGCCGAGGCCGGCGCGGAGGTCATGATCAACGTGTCGGCGAGCCCGTTCCATATCGGGAAGGGCGCCTTTCGGCGCAGGATGATGACCAGCCACGCCGACTCCCACAACTGCTGGTTTGTCCTGGCCAACCAGGTCGGTGGCCACGACGAGCTCATCTTCGACGGTCGCTCGGTCATCATCGCCCCCGACGGCACACTCGCCTGTCGACTGGCTGAGTTCGAGGAGGACTTCTGCCTGCACGATATCTATCCCGACTTGGATACGCCGAAGGCCGAGACCAGCGTCGCCGAAGAGACCGAGACGGCGGCCGCTCAGGCCAGGAAGGCACTTGTACTCGGGATTCGCGACTACGTGCATAAAACCGGCTTTAACGGCGCGCTGATCGGCCTATCTGGCGGGATCGATTCGGCCGTGACCTGCGCGTTGGCCGCCGAGGCGCTGGGGCCCGAGAATATCCTGGGCGTCTCGATGCCATCCCAGTACTCCAGCGAACACAGCAAGACCGATGCGCAGGCGCTCGCCGAAAATCTGGGCATCGAGTTCGACACCATCCCGATCGAGCATACATTCAATGCGTTCCTCGAGCAGATGTCCTCGGCGTTCGAGGGGCTCGAGGAAGACGTGACCGAGGAGAATATCCAGGCGCGCATCCGAGGCACGACTCTGATGGCCCTCAGCAACAAATTCGGTAAGCTCGTGCTCGCGCCGAGCAATAAAAGCGAGAGCTCGGTCGGTTATACCACGTTGTACGGTGATATGGTCGGCGCGCTGTGCGTCATCGGCGACTGCTATAAGCAACTCGTCTACGACATCGCTCGCGAGATCAACGCGGTCCACGGCCGTCATATCGTGCCGGAGGGTTCGCTGACCAAGCCGCCGTCTGCGGAACTTCGGCCCGGACAGGTCGATGAGGATTCGTTACCGGCCTACGAGGTGCTCGACCCGATCGTACGCGGTTATATGGAGGAAGGATTGACCGCCGGTCAGCTCGTCGAGCGCGGCTACGACACCGAGACGATCGAATTTGTGCTGACAAAGTTGCACCAGAACGAGTACAAGCGCTGGCAGGCCCCGCCCATCCTCAAGATTCGCCCCAAGGCGTTTGGCGTCGGTTGGCGCTACCCGCTGGCGGCGAGCTACCATGAGATATTCAAGGGGCTCCGAGAACGACTCGATGATTCAGAATAGCCGACTTTTCCCCAAGCGAGGCGCATATGACCGAAGAAAACGACAAGACCCCGAAGGATCTCAGCACGATCGCCGAGGAGCAGCGCGCAGACTACGACCTCGTCGACTTCTACGTGAGCTATAACTTCGCCGAGGCGGAGCTTATCCGCGATATCCTGCTCGACAACGACGTCGACTGCTACGTCAAGAAGGGCCACCCGTCGCAATTCCCGATGAACGTCGGCAAGCACGGCCAGATCCGTATCGCCATCGAAGGCGACAAGACCGAGGAGGCCAAGCAGGCGCTCGAAGAAGCCATCGAGGCCGAGGCGCTGACCGGTGAGGGCCACTTCGTCACCGGAGAAGACACGATGTAGGTTTGCTCGCTGTGCTCGCAGGTTACGGCCTGGCGGCCGAGGTTTGCTCGCTGTGCTCGCAGGTTACGGCCTGGCGGCCGAGGTTTGCTCGCTGTGCTCGCAGGTTACGGCCTGGCGGCCGAGGTTTGCTCGCTGTGC
>JBNJFZ010000104.1:0-1703 GCA_051747295.1 Myxococcota bacterium | reverse complement strand
TCGCAGGTTACGGTATGCGGAGTTTTGAGCTATTGAGCGCCGTCGGCTTGTGGCGCGCATGCTGCCAGCCAGCGAAGCCCATATTTTCGCGAACCCATCTCCTTGCTCCCTCCTTCTCGATGCGCTCTTCAAATCCTTCCATACATCCACTCTCTCTTCGATGCCGCCGCGGAACCGAGGCTCCGTGGAGCCATGGGGCACGGAGGTACGAAAACTGGAAAACAGAGGGGTGGGGCGCAAAGATCCCCCGATCTGCGCGCCTTCGGCGCTCCGGTCGGGGGCAAACGTTCACATCTGCTGCGCTCATTTAGTAGACGCTCCATCCAGCCGCGGCCTGCGTGCGATTTGGAGTAACTCATTCTGTGATCTGCCTATTGCGCTCTCCCCCACATCTAAGCCCTGACTCGGATCGAGTGGGCTGCGCGAGCAGGATCGAATGTAGCCGTTTGAAAATCGCCCCGGAAAGGACTACTCACCCGCTGTGAGTTCTGATTCTTTCTGGGGATTTTTTTATGCGAAAGTTCGCCGCCGTACTCGTCCTGTCGCTGCTCTTGCCGACAGTCGTACACGCGCAGACGATCAGCACCGACCGACCTGGCGCCACGGATAGCGCGACCACGGTGCCCCAGGGTGCGCTGCAGCTGGAGACGGGTTTTGAAGCCCGGCGAGAGGGATCGGTTCAGGCCGTGTATCACCTGCTGACCGTCGCGCGCATCGGGCTCAACGACAACTTCGAGCTTCGACTCACGCCGCCGGGCACTCTGACGCTCAACGGGGCCGTCCGCGGAACTGATCCGGAAGTCGGCCTGAAGGTCTCGAGCCCGCTGGGCGAGTCGACGGACTTCGGGTTTCTGGCGACGGCGTCACTGCCGGCGGTGAATCCCGGCACCGGCTCAGTGCTTCAGGCCCGCGCGACTGCCTCGACCGCAATTGGTTCTGCAACCCTGGCCGGGACGTTGGGCGGCAGCTACGGCCGGGTCACCGCCGAGGGGAACCAGGCCGACTTCGAGGGACTCGCTGCCGTCTCGTTTGCCTTCGGGCTGGTGGGCGACCTGGGCGCCTACGTCGAGGGCTATGCGACCTTGCCACAAAACGGCGAGATCTCGCCGGTGGCCGACGCGGGGCTGACTTATCTCGCGGCACCCTGGCTCCAGATCGACGCCTACGCCGGCGCCGGGCTCTACGGCGATGCCCCCGACTGGCTCGCAGGCGCCGGCCTGTCGGTATTGGTGCCGCCGTCGGTCCTGGATGGAGCGAGCGGCGAATAGCGAGCGGCCAAGCGGCCGAGCGGCCAAGCGGCCAAGCGGCTAAGCAGCCAAGCAGCCAAGCAGCCAAGCAGCCAAGCAGCAGAGCCGTTCCATGGCTCTCGCTCCACGTCTCCATGAGCTGCTCAGCTGCTCGCTGCTCTGCTGCTCAGCTGCTCTGCTGCTCAGCTGCTCAGCTGCTCAGCTGCTCTGCTGCTCTGCTGCTCAGCTGCTCAGCTGCTCAGCTGCTCAGCTGCTCTGCTGCTCGCTGCTCTGCTGCTCAGCTGCTCGCTGCTCTGCTGCTCAGCTGCTCAGCTGCTCAGCTGCTTAGCCGCTCGCCTCGTTCGAGGGACTGGCGATGTCGATGTCCGAGTCGGACCGCGTCGACGAGTAGCGCGATGCGTCATTTTTGCGGCGGGTACTCCTGGTTGGCGCATCCGTCGACCCGCTCGCATTGCT
>JBNJFZ010000103.1:0-19292 GCA_051747295.1 Myxococcota bacterium | reverse complement strand
CTTCAGCTTCCACACCTTCTCGGTGCCACCGCCTTGCTTTTCTCGAATCACCGACGCTCCCCTCAGTTCATCCCAGTCGACCCACAGGTCGGACTTGCGGAGCCGATGGCCGGAAGAGATGCCCCGAAATTGTCCACCGGCTCGAGCACCTTTCGCCCGGCACCAGCTCCCGCACGAGGTACAGCTCTACGCTGCCGTCCAACTCGATCTCGAAGTGATCTCGGTAGGCGGGAACCGCCCGATGATCGAGGGATTGCAAGACGGTCGCAGCACGGTCGAAGAGCTCGACGGCTTTCCAGTCATCGGTGGCCTCGACACAAAAGCGCTTCACGAGGACGTCTGTCTGGTCGACGAGGTCGCGGGCGACGAACGTCTGTCCCTGACCGCCGCCTCCGATGACCCTCTCGAGGCGATATCGATCGTCCACAACCCGCGCCGCGGACAGCTCGTCGCGCTCGGGTGCGGTCTCATTTGTCTCACTCACCGCTCACCCCTCCAACTCGCGGTATTGCGACACGCGTTTGTCGATGAGCCTGGCCAACCAGAGGTACTCTCCGTGGGTCAGGTTGAGCTCGAAGATCAGCTTCCCCTGGAGCAGGTCGTCGGAGTCGAGGAACCCCATGAATCTCTGGGATCGTTCCGCGTAGTCGACATCGAGCCTGAGCTTCCATATCCCGATGCTACTGCTCCACGAGGGGCGACGTACGACGTCGACCGACCGGATATCGCCGTAGTGAATGCTCACGTGCGCCCATGGAATCTGCGTTTCCCCGCGATATTCGTCATAATAAGACAACTCGGTACCGGAGTCGTACTGCGAGCCCGGGCGCGGTCGAATCGGTGGCAACTGGATGTTCAAGTACTTGGGGGTCATCTCGACTTTCAGGCGACGCTGCAACGAAACGGCCCAGAAGAGTACCCCGATCACCCCACCGATCAGGCCGATCATCAACAGTGGGATCGACGCAAAGAGGAACGCCAGCGGGGTCAGAAGCGTGACGAAGAGAACGGCGTAAACGCTCAGGCGCAACACACGAACGAGCTTTTTGTGGTGCCAGAACAGCACGGGAGTAGGTGATTGCGCCGATACGCTGTATTCGTCTTCGACAACCTCGAGGGTCGAGCCTCTCGGCGGCACGACCGGGAGCGTCGAAGACCGCACCGCAATCTGGCCACCATCTCGCAGCGTCCGAAACTTCTCGAGCAACCCCTCAGCCGAAGCTTCTCGCTCGTCGATATCGGCCCTGACCATCCGCCCGATAATATATTTGAGGCCAGCCGACGCCTCGAGAAGCTCATCGAATCTCAACTCGAAACCCTCCGACGGAAGCTCGGTCGGGGGTGTGTGCGTCAGCAGGTGAACAAGCGTCACGCCGAGCGCGTAGATGTCGCTGGACGGCTCGGCTCGGCCCATCAACTGCTCGGGCGCGACGTACCCGGCCGTGCCGACCACCGTGGAGCCGCCGGTCTCCGTTAAGACATCGGCCTGTACGGCCCCGAAATCGACCAGGTACGGTCGCCCGTCCTCGCCCAGAATCACGTTGGCTGGCTTGATGTCGCGGTGGACGATCGGTGGGTCTTTGGCGTGGAGATACTGAAGTACCTCGAGCAGCTCGATCGCCAGCTCGACGACCTCCGGCTCGGATAGCGAGCCATCTTCATCGATGCGATCCTGGAGGCTGTCTCCGGCCACGAAGTCGCGCGCAAGGCAGAGCCTGACGACGCCGTCGGATTCAACCTCGAAGTGGTCGTGGTAGGCGGGGATGTTGGGGTGGTCGATCCCCTCGAGGACTTGCGCGGCACGCTCGAAGAGCTCGGCGGCCTTCCAGTCCTCGGCCACCTCTACGTGAAACACCTTCAACAGTACCTCGTCGCCACCATCAGCCGGCTCGGCCAACCAGGTCGTGGCCTGCCCGCCCGCCCCCAGCCGCTCGAGGCAAACGTAGTCTCCGATGGTATGCGCGTCTCTCACGAGCTGACTTGCTCCCGTTCGAGTCCCACGTGGGCACGAATCTGCCTCGCCACATCCTCGCTTTGACCGCGCAGATTCGGCAACTCCACCGACTGCGTGCCGTCGACGAGGTAGACACTCTCGCCTTCGGTGACGACGCCGACGAGATCGTCGATCTCCAGCGAGTCCCCACCGGTGGGCAGCCCGAGGGCCCGCCGCTCGACCTTGATCTGGCCGTCTTCGATATCGACTTTCCGCTGCCTGCTCTTCGTAAACATCAGGAGGAGCAGGAGGAGACCGAGCCCGGCAAACGGTAGCCCGATATACGCATAAATCGGCTGGATCAAGGCGCCCAAAGAAGCCATGAGACCGACCAGGATCATGACAATGCCCGCCTTCGATCCTGTCCTGGTGAACGGATCATCCTGCACATCCACGGAAAATCGTCCCTCGGCGTAGTCGACGAGGATCAAGCCACCGGCCAGCTCGAGCGGAAAGTTTGGGGTGGCGCCGGCGAGTTCGTTCCGAGTCTCGAGTGCGGCGAGGGCCTCTCGGGCAGTCGGGTAGCGGTCTTCCGGCTGGGGCTCGAGCAGGCCATCGATGAAGGCTGCCAGGCGCGGCTCCAGGGCGACATGGCGGCGAAACTTCAGCTTCAACCCGCTGGTCTCGATAGTCGAGGGATGCTCACCGGAGGCCAGGTAGAGCGCCGTTGCCCCCAATGCGTACAAGTCGCTTCGGGGCGTAGCGCGCCCCATGAGCTGCTCGACTGGCACAAAGCCACCCGTGCCGATCACTGTCGAGCTTCCCGACGAGCTCGCCAGGGCGGTCTGCACAGCGCCGAAGTCCACGAGGTGATACTGACCGTCGGGATCGCGGATGATATTGCGCGGCTTGAGATCGCGGTGGACGACCGGAGGTCGCCGCGCCCCGAGGTAAGACAGAATACGCAGCATCTGGTCCAAGAAATCCACCAGCGCTACCTCATCCCATCGCTCGCCTGCATCGATAAGGTCCTGAAGGTTGTCCCCCTCGACGTAACTCTGAGCAAGATAGAACCGGAGTGTCTCGTCATCCTCCACAGAAAACGCGTCGAGGTAATCAGGGATGCGACGGTGGTCGAGCGAGCGCAGGGCGTCTCCCTCGCGCTCGAAGAGCTCCACGGCCTTCCAGTCGGGGACATCCGCCATGGTCAGCCGCTTGAGGGCGACCTCCTGACCGGACCGCGCATCCCGGGCGAGAAACGTGCGCCCCTGCGCGCCAACCCCGAGCGTACGCTCGATGCGGTATCGGTCGGCGACCAGTTGTCCAGTTTGATCAGACATTGGCCCACAGTCTAGCGCCTCATCAGACTGACGTCATCCAAGAGCGCGCCTCACCAGCCAGTCGCCGCCCAGCAAGGCTCGCCGGCGACTTCGCCGAGCCGAAGTTCGACGTCGAAGACATCGCTCAACAGGTCTTCGGTGAGCACGTCATCGACGACACCATCTGCGGCAACCCGGGCGTCACAGAGCACGACAGCCCTGTCGAAGAAGCGATGTGCGAGCGATAGGTCGTGGAGAATCGCGAGCGTCGCGCCACCTCCAGCCACATGCGCGCCGATACGCTCGAGTAGCTGGATCTGATAGCGCAGATCGAGGTTCGAGGTCGGCTCATCTAAGAGCCACAGAGGGCAATCGGACACCAGCGTGCGAGCCATCAAGACGCGCTGGAGTTCGCCGCCACTCAGTACCGACGCGGAGCGCTCGGCGAGGCCGTCGACGTCCATGGCGGCCATGGCATCGAGCGCGGCGCGGCGCTGCTGCTCCGAAGGCAGCGAGAAACGGGACGTCCGCGCATGAAACCCCATCAATACGACCTCGAGCGCGGTGAAGTCGAAGACCTGGGGGGCGGCCTGGCGGACAACCGACACGCGGCGAGCGATCTCGCGCTGCTCGAGGCTATGGACGGCATCCTGACCGAGGTGCACAGATCCCGCATCTGGCACGAGCAGGCCTTGGGCAATGCGCATCAGCGTGGTCTTTCCCGCGCCGTTCGGCCCGATCAGCGCCACAGACTCGCCGGCTTCGATCGACATTGAGACGCCGTCGAGCACGCGCAATTCGCCGAAGCTCTGGGCCACCCCCTCCAACTCGAGCAGCGTCGTCATCACACCCTCCGCGCCTTCATGCCGCGCCACAAAAACCAGACGAAAAGCGGGGCGCCGATGACAGCGGTCACGACACCGACTGGCAACGTCGTCGAGAACACCGCGAACATGCTGCGGGCGAGCAGGTCGCTCAACGCCAGAAATGCCGCTCCGCCGAACGCGCAGCACGGCAGCAACACGCGATGGTCGGCGCCGACGAGCAAGCGAATCCCGTGCGGTACGACGAGGCCGACAAAGCCGATGAGCCCGCAAAACGCCACGCCCACGGCGACCGCGAGGCTCGACACCACGACAGCAACGCGCCGGGTTTTATCGACGTCGACCCCCAATGAGGCCGCCTCCTCGTCGCCGAGCGACAGGGCGTTGAAGTCCCGCGCGTACCAATACAGTACGACCAGGCACGCGATCGTGATCACTGCCACGCTGCCGATGACCGACCACGACGTGCCCTCGACATCGAGCGTCCCCATCAAATAAAAGAGCAACTCCTGGGCCTTCTGAGCGGAGACGACACTCTTGAGGAACATGATGATCGCGGAGGCGAAGGCGTTGAAGATCACCCCCGCCAGGAGCAGGACGTAGTTGGACAATCGCTGAGCCGGCGCTGCCTTTTCGACCGCAAAGATCATCACGACTGCGACCATCGCACCCGCGAACGCGGCAGCAGGCACGGCGATCCCGGCGACGATTCCGGTGAGCGTCGTGAGGCTCATGAGCACGGTTCCGCCAAGCGCGGCCCCGCCAGAGACGCCCAGGATATACGGTTCCGCGAGCGGATTTCTCAAAATGGCCTGGAAGACCGCGCCCGTGGTCGCCAGCGCCGCGCCGACCACCGCGGCGAAGACCACGCGCGGCAGGCGCGCCTCGACCAAAATCACGCGCTGAATATCGCTGAGGTTCCCCAGAAAGAGGTCGCGTACGAGCGTCCAGCCACCGAAGCCCGAGCTGCCGTACGCCAGAGAGACGATGGCCGCCCCCAGGGCGAGCAACACCGCGACCACCACGGACATCGTGAGGCGCGCTGCGTTCAGAGGTTGGCGTGCGGCCTGCTTCATCTATCTTCGTCACCCGGGCTCGATTTGCCTCGAACGGCCTCGCGGATTTGCCCCAGCCCTTCCACCAATCGTGGCCCCGGCCGCAGCAACGCGTTGTCATCCAGGCGGTAGACGTGCCCCTGTTCGACCGCTGTGAGCGCCTCGTACTGTTGCCAGTAGCCCTCTTTTACCGCGGCTCCCATCGTCGCGTCGATGATGCGGTCGGGATCGATCTCGAGGACTTTTTCGAGGTCGACCTTCGGGTATTTCACCTCGGCGTCGGCCATGGGATTACGGCCACCGGCTCGCCGGAGAAGCTCGTGACCGAAGGTCCCCGCCCCAGCGACAGTCAGCGGCTTGCGCCCGTAGACGAACAGGACGCTCGGGCGTTCTTCGGCCGGCGTATCCACCGAGGCGGCCTGCATCCCTTTTTTCATCTCCTCGACCAGCTCGAGAGCGCGGCGGTCCTCACCGACCCAGGAACCAATGCGGAGAATGCCGGCGTAGGTCTCCTCGATATCGTCCATCTCGGCGAACGCATAGGAGATGTCGGCGCGGTCGAGTTGGTCGCGGATGCTGGTGTCCGCCCCCGAGGTCACGCCGATCACGAGTTCCGGATCGTGGGAGGCGATCGCCTCGAGGTCCGGATCCACGATGCCACCGATTTCAGGCAGTTCATCGGCCGCGGCCGGATAATCACAGAAGCGCGTGACGGCGACGACACGGTCGCCAGCGCCCAACTCGAAGAGGATCTCGGTGACATTCGGCGCCAGCGACACAATACGACGAGGCTTCCCGGGCATCTCCTCGCTGGTCACGACCTCCGTGCTGGGAGCGCCCTCCGTCCTCGTCGCTTTGGCCTGAACGGGACGCTTACTGTCAGCCGACTCACCGTGTTCCTTCGGTGCCTGTTCATCGGACTTCTGGCACCCCTGCAACCCCCAAGAAGTCGCCGCGAAGACGAAAACAAGGACGATGAGATTGAATAAATGAAGTTTTCCAGCTTTAATGTTCATGGAAATTAAGTGTGACACGCCACTCGTTCGTACACTAGAATAGCGCTGCAGGGTTGCCGCAAAAGAAGATACCGTCCTCGCAGGTGCGAGGTCGGCCGAAACGAGTATCCACTGGACTCTTCTCCGGGTCTTTGCGCCATGGGTCGAAAAGAAGAACTCTCGTCGAAGCAAATCGACGTAAAGCTCAAAGAGTTCGAGCAGAAACTCGAACGACTCCACCGCACCTATGAGCAGCATTTTATCGGCATCGAGAAGCGTCCGCCTCTCGCCCAGCGCCGACAGGTCTTTCGACTGCTCCAGGAACTCGACCAGATCTTCATCGCCAGTACGGCGCAAAAGTTCCGACTTCGCGCCGCTCGACAACGCTTCAACAGCTACAAGTCATACTGGAACCGCGTCCAGAAACAAATCGAAGAAGGGACCTATCACCGCGACAAGAAGCGCGCTCGTCGCAGGCAACAGGCACGAGAGAGAAGGGAGAAAGCCTTGACTGACGCCGAAGAACAGGCCAGCGACGAGAATGGTAGCGAACAGGCCCAGACGTCCGGGCAGTCCGAGGACGGTGCGTTCGATATGGACCTCGACGAATTCGAGGACCTCGATCTGTCGGCCATGGAAAAAGAACTCCAGGACATGGAGAAACAGGGCGAGTTCGAAAAGTACGTCGGCACCGAGAAGATTCGACGCAAGGAATTCCCCGAGGATCGACGCTCCAAACGCGTCGAGGCTCCGAACGCCCGGCAATCCGATGGGCAAGAGTCGCAGCAGACCAGCGGTGGCCGTCGCGAAGACAAGCTGCGAGAGATTCAGCGCAAGCTCGGGATCTCCGGCGGCGGCGGCAAGGGGTCTCAGGACGGCGGCGACAACCAATTCGACCGCAGTAACGAGGGACCCACCCGGAAATCACGCGGCGAGAACCCGCTGGCCCCGGACCGGGGCGCGGACATGTCGAAGCTCCAGCGCCTCCGAAAGGCGAAGCAGCGCATCGAGCGAGAGCGTGAACAACGCAAGAAGCAGGAAGCTCGCCACAAGCGTCGCGTGATCCGACGAAGCGGTGGCGGCGCGCGCGCCGGCGAGTCCCAGGAAGACAAGGCACGACGCGTCTACAACAACCTGCTCGAGGCGAAGCGACGCTGCAACGAAGACACCAGCGGCCTGAGCTACGACTCGGTAAAGCGCTCGATGGACAAACAGGCCAACCGACTGCGCGAGACCAAGGGCGCGAACAATGTCGACTTCAAGGTCGTCATCAAAGATGGGCGCGCCTTCCTGAAGCCCGAGACAAAGTAGGGAGTAGGGAGTCTCCCTTACCCACCACTCCCTGCTCACCACTCACTACTCACCACTCACTACTCACTCAACTTGGAACAGCGCCGTCCGTGCGCTTGTTTATACCGTGTACAACGAGCGCTTGCTCCGCAAACCCGCAGAGGTATGCTGGGCGGTGTTGAATTAAGCATCACGTAGATCAGAGGAGTCTGCTATCGGAAGAAGTGTCCACGGAGATCTGACCGGTCTCAAGAAGAGTGAGAAGCGTGCGCTGGAGAAGTTGTATCGCCGACGAGTCAAGTCGGACGCACCGGTCACTCAGGAGTTCGCCGAACACCTGACGAGGATTTCTGACGAGCTCAACCGCGTCGTCGCGGTGCTCGTCGACCGTACCGGCAACGTCGAAAACGTGATGGTGGGCGACGCCGATCGCGTCTACCTGCCTGACATCGGCCGCCAACGTGGTGGTGGAGACCGCTTTCGTGGCATCCGCCTGATCCGCACGAACCTCGACGGCGGCGGCCACTCCGTGGAGCTGAGCCGCGACGACCTGACTGACCTCTCGAAGCTTCGCCTCGATATGGTCATGACCATCTCGGTCGGGCCGCATGGAGATGCGGGCGCGACGCAATGGGCGCACCTGCTGCCCGAGAACCCCGAAGACCAGATCTGGGAGCTCCACGACGAGAAGTCGCCCCACGAGTGCTTCTTCGACTTCGAGCAGTTCGTCGCGGAGCTCGAGAGCGAGTTCCAGCGCAAAGCCGACGAGCTGATTACGACGGGGAAGAACCCCGCCCTGCTGGTGTACGTCACCACCCCTGACAATAGAGACGAAGAGACCGAGCTCGCCGAACTCCGTGAGCTCTGTATGACGGCGGGGGTCGACGTGGTCGACGAGATCGTCCAGAACCGAACGACCGTGCACCCGAAATACGCGGTGGGGCGCGGCAAGATCGAGGAGCTCACGCTGCGCGCGCTCCAGCTCGATTGCGACCTGGTCATCTTCGGCCAAGACCTGTCGCCCGGACAGCTCCGCGCAATCACCGACGAGACCGACCTCAAGGTCATCGACCGAACACAACTCATCCTCGACATCTTCGCCCAGCGCGCCAAGTCCAAGGACGGTAAGATTCAGGTCGAGTTGGCTCAACTCAAGTACAACCTGCCGCGGCTGCACTCCAAGAATACGGGGATGAGTCGACTGGCCGGTGGGATCGGCGGGCGAGGACCGGGTGAGACGAAGCTCGAGATCAACAGGCGTCGTGCGCACGACAAGATTCGCGACCTCGAAGACGATATCGAGAAGCTCAGCCAGCAACGTGAGATCCGCCGGAAGCGACGCAAGTCCAATAACGTGCCGATCGTGAGCGTCGTGGGATATACGAACGCCGGCAAATCCACGCTGCTAAACGGGCTGACACAGTCCTCCGTGAGGAGCGAGGACAAGCTGTTCGCGACGCTGCGCCCTACGACGCGGCGGCTGCGCTATCCCAGGGAAGTCGAGATCATCCTCACGGACACCGTGGGGTTCATCCACGAGCTGCCCGAGGACCTGGTCTCCGCGTTCAAGGCGACGCTCGAGGAGCTCGATGAGGCCGACTTGCTGTTACACCTCGTCGACATCTCCGACGACCGCTTCGAGGAGCGCATGGACGCGGTCAACGGAATCCTCGCCGAGATCGGGCTCGACCATAAGGAGCAGATTCTGGTGTTCAACAAGATCGACCAGATGGACGAGCAGCAGGCCAAAGCGCTGGCCCGCAGCTACGACGCGATACCCATTACGGCGCTGGATCTGGAGACGACGAAGCCGCTGGTCGAGGAGATCAAGCAGCGGGTCTTTCGCAAGAAACGCGCCGAGGCGTACGGCGAGTAAGTGCAGGCTGGCAGCCTGCGCGCCATCAAATGCAGGCTGGCAGCCTGCGCGCCTTCAAATGCAGGCTGGCAGCCTGCGCGCCTTCAAATGCAGGCTCGTAGCCTGCGCGCCTTCAAATGCAGGCTCGTAGCCTGCGCGCCATCATAAATTCAGGACGACGCAGAGTTGGTGCGAATCAGCCGGCGAGACGAAGGAGCCTAATTGCAGCCCATCTTGTCCATTTGACGCTGGACATTGCTGGCATTGGAAGGATTGGTGCCGAGGTACTTCTTGAAGTAGCGGCAGGCCTGGTCGGTCTGTCCGATCTGCTTATAGGCCACGCCGAGCACCCGGTAGCAGTTGGTGTATCCGCCCTTGAGCGCCTGTTTACAGTCACGGATGGCGCCGTTTTTGTCGGGCGTCATCAGCTTCTTGGCGGCGCTCTTGTAGAGCTCGCGGGCCTCCTCACGGGTGACCTCTGGCTGGGTGGGTTTGGACTTCTGTGGAGGTCGACTGCCACCGGTGCTGCCCGATCCGCCGCTACCGCTGGGCTCGTTGCGAGTCTTGGCCGAGGCGACAGGCTCGGATGGTTCGGTTGCGGCGAGTGAGTCGAGGATCTTCTGGGCGCGCGCGTTCTCCGAGTCGAAGACCAGCGCTTCCTCCGCGAGCATTTTGGCGTCGTCCTCGTCGCCTTCAGCGAGCTTTCCTTCAGCCTTCGTCAGCAGTCCCGAGAGCGCGTCCTTGCCAAGGCCCTCTTCTTCGACCAACGCCGAGAAGACCGAGTGGGACGGGATTTCTTCGAGGCGCTCGAGAGCGGAAATGAAGTTTTCGCTGTCGAGGTTGCTCTTGGCGGACTCGTAGGCGCGGCGAAACGGCTGCTCGTTGCGAGCCTCGGCGAGCATCTCATCGATCTTGTCGGCCTGCTCGGGCGAGGGGTCGAGGAATTGCTTCGCCGACTCGAGGCGACCCATCGCGCGGTCGAGCTCGCCCTGATCGATATTTTGCTGCGACTGGGCGATCGCCTCGGAGACATTCCGGGCGGCCTTGTCGCCCTCGTCATCGGCGGCAGCGCTTTTCTCGTCGGCCGCCGCACCGGTCGTGGTGTCGGCTGCGCTCGGCGAATCCCCGGAGGCCCCCTCAGCGACAGCCTGGCTTGCGGCCTTCGAGTCCGCCTCGTCATCGCCGCTCATCATGAAGAATACGCCAGCGGCGAGGATGATCGCCACGGCGGCCACGGTGCCGACGATGACGCCGGTGCTCAAGCCACCACCGGTGTCGAGGGAGACGTCCGACGAAGGCTGCGGCGTGAACACGTAGTTCTCACCGGGCTCGACGAAGCGGAATTTGACGTGGCCGAGTTCGACGACATCGCCACGCTTGAGGTACGTCGAGCGGTATTCTTCGCCGCCGACAGTGATTCCGTTTTTGCTGTTGAGATCGACGATCTGATATTTGCCGCCGGCCTCGCGCACGATCTTAGCGTGTCGGGTCGAGACTGAGCGGTGATCGATGATGATGTCGCAGTCGTCACCGCGGCCGATCACCATCTCTTTATTCTTGAGCGGGAACTCCTGACCGGCAAAGTTGCTGGAGATGACCACGAGCTTAGCGGGCATCGCCGGCATGATTTCGGTGCCCTCGGAGGACGCCGATGCCTTTTCTTCAGGCGAGCCCGAGTCGAGGCGAGTGGTGACGCGGGTCTTCTCTTCGGAGAGGTCGCGGTGAGCCGGCGGTCCAGCCGGCTTGCCGTTGGGCCCGGGTTTGTCGACGGCCTTCTTGGCCTCGAGCGTCAAGTTGTAGTCGCCGATCGCGATCACATCGCCAGGAGCGAAGACGGCACGGCGGTCGATCTTGGAGCCGTTCTTCTTGATCCCGTAGCGCGCCTTGACGTCCTCGACGTAGATCTCTCCGTCGTCGCGCACGACCCGCGCATGCTGACGGGAGACGTTGCGCTCGGTCAGACGGATGGTGTTTCCTTCCTTCCGTCCGATCGTGATTTCGTCACGGATCACAGGGACAGTCTGTCTGCTGCCCTCATCATCCTCGATGACCAACTTATACATGCGGCATTCCTCGAGCACGTGCTTCAGCCGTGAGTTCCATAGGATACTCCCACGGCGCGACCGCGCAACTTCCCTCGGACATTCAACGAACTGAAATCCCAGCGCGTCGGGTACCCATGATGCCATGAGCTGAGGCAAATACGTACCACCTATTTGCCCCAAAATATGTACCATACCTCAATCAACCCTTCAATTTTCGAGCGGGGAGTGCCCAGATCCTGCCACGCGGCTCCAGCACGTCCCGGATATGGGATCGAGGGCGACTGACTCTTGCTCCGAAGCGGGTGGTGACATATAAAGTCGGGTGTCAGGACACCCAATTCGCGCCTCCACATTCGGGCTCGGTCGATATCCGAGGCTCGCCAATCGATCTAATGGCCTCCAAAGCGAAGACGCCAAATCTGAGGAAAGGGGACGTCGTCGCGGGGCGATTTCGTATCGTGGAGACCATCGGCTCGGGAGGGTTCTCTGTCGTCTACCGTGCACACCAGGAGGGGATGAATCGATTCGTCGCCCTCAAAGTGCTCAAGCCGACCGCATCGGACGACGAAAAGATCGTGGAGCGCTTCCGCCGCGAAGCGCTGTACGCAAGCCACCTGTCCCACCCCAATACCATCACGTTATTCGACTACGGCCATACCGACGACGGGCTGTGCTACATCGCGATGGAGCACCTCCAGGGGACCGACCTGGCGGCGGTGGTCCAGCGCGGCGACCCCATGGATCTCGAGCGGGTCTGGAATATCCTGGTGCAGTGCTGTCGCTCGCTGTCCGAAGCGCATCGACTGGGCCTGATCCATCGGGACCTCAAGCCCGAGAATATTTTCCTGGTCCAGCGAGACAACAACGAGTTCGTCAAGGTCCTGGACTTCGGGGTCTCCAAGGCGATCTCTGACTTCGCCGATGCGGGCCCGCGCACGATGGCCCCGCTCACGCAGGAAGGAACGGTCTTCGGCACGCCGCTCTACATGGCGCCCGAGCAGGCGATGGCCGAGGATATCAGCCCGGCGGTCGACGTCTATGCGCTCGGCCACATTGCCTACGAGATGATCACCGGGCTGGCCGCGTACGCCGATTGCACCAATGCGATGGACGTGATGCTGCGCCAGATCAACGACCCGCCCCTGACGCTGCCCGATCCGTGGGACGACACGCCGTTCTCCAGGCTCGTCGAGAAGTGCACTCAAAAGGATCCAAAGCACCGCATCACCGACTCGGCGACGCTGCTCGAGGCGCTGATGCACGACTCGTTCTACCCGTATATGGACATCGCCGAGCGACCTCAACGGGGCAGTCGCACCCTGCCTCGCATGCCGACGGTCTCGGGCTCGGGCTCGGGCGATTACACCGCCCCACCGGAATCGACCGAAGAAGTCGAAGAGGTTTACCGATGGGAACTCGACCTGCTCGAAGACGTCTACGAGGAGGTCAAAGCCGAACGCGAAATGCGGCTGGTCGTCATCCGTGGGACGCCCGGGACGGGCCGCTCGAACCTGCTGCGCGCGTTCCTGAAGCATTACGAGGACGACGAGCGCACGGTTATCTCACACCGCCAGACATCCGGGGCCGAGAATCCTCGGGAGGCTGGTCTGGAGGCCGATCTGTCGTGCGTCACCAAGGGCCCATTGCGCGGCAGCGGCATGACCGAGCTCAACCGCGTGCTGCGAAAGTACTACGACCAGCACGAGTTCGATCGACCCGACGAAGGCAACCTCAACAGCGATTCGGCCCCGATAAGTAACCTCTCGGCTCACCGCGACTCGTTTCTGGCGCGGATCACCGTGCCGTTCCGAGACGCCGCCGAGAACAACGACGTGCTCATCTGGGGCGTCGAAAACCTCGAGCGCATCGACACGATGACGCTGGCCTTCCTGGATCGTTTCTTCCGGGATCTGCAGGCACATCCGGCGCCCATCATGATCATCGCGACGGTCTACCCCGACGATTTGATGAAGCGCCCCGGCTTGCTCCGGTACACGCAGAGTCTCCTGCAGGCCACCAAGCCCGTCGCCCGCCAGCTCCACCTCGTGCCCCCCGGCGAGCGCAAGGTCGAAGATGGCGACGAGCAGCAAGATTGGATGCCGCCGGACAACGTGCCGGTCGACGGCCCCGCCGACGGCTCGTATATCGGCTCGGCCAGCCCGAAGACCATCGACGAAAAAGAGACCGGGGCGACGACCAACCCCAGCCCCGAGCCGGGAGACTTCTTCAGGTCTCTCGACGAGGAAACCGAGACTCACGAGGAGGCCGAACGCTCCGAGGCGGACATCGCGTTCGACACGGTGCTCGGACACCTCGCTCAGTTGGGCAACGAGGTTCCCGAGGAGCTCTGGACGCTGGCCAAGGCCAGAGTACTCCCGGCAGAATTCACCGGCCTGGCCGACTTCATCACCGAGCAGGCCGAGCGCTTCGGCATCGTCCATCGCTACCAGGAGACGATCACCTTCGCCAAGCCGGGCTTCGCCGACCACCTCCGCAGATCTTTGGGCCAGGAAGCCGAGCTCGTGCAGACGCACGAGGCGCTGGCGAACCTGATGCTGGACTACTTCGACAGCCCCTCTCGCGAGCAGATCCACACGATCGTTCGGCACCTGCGCTCGGCGCGAAAGCCCTGGCGCGCCATGGAGTTGCTGCAGGATGCCGGTGAGCAGGCCTACAACAATTTCGATCTCGACTCGGCGCGTGAATACTATCTCTTGCTCCAGAACCTGCTCGAGGGCGTCGCCGAAGGAAAGTACGCGTCGACCGAATCGCCGGTCGCCAGCGCCAATATCGATCAGGAGCGCGTCTGGGTGCGCCTGGGTGAAATCCATGGCGCGCTCGGCGAGCATGGCGCCGCCGAAGACGCGCTCTCGAAGGCCATTTCGACCGAAGAATCCTCGCCCGAAGTTCGCGGACGTGCCTTCAAGATCATGGGCGATCTGGCGGTGTCACAGGAGCGATACGCTGGAGCGAAGACCTCTTACCGGCGCGCCCGAGACAGCTTCCGCGAGGCCGGCCACGCCGGCGCGTTCGTTGCCGCGATGGGTGCCATGGGTCATTGCGCGCTGATGGAGGGCAAGCCCGAGGAAGCCGAGGACATCCTCGGGGTGGCCCTCGACAAAGCCGAGCGCCTCAATAACGACATGCTGGTCGCGCGTCTCGGCCGATTCATGGGCCAGGTCCTGACCCGGCGTGGCCGCTTCCTCGAGGCGATCGAACACCTCGAGAACTCGATGGACATCTTCGAGGATCTCGGCCACGACAAGGAGGTCGTCGAATGCCTCGTCGAGCTCGGGAATGCCGCGTACGCCGGCCTGCAATTTACCAACTCGCGCGAGTACTTCACCCGGGCGATCTCGTTGTCGAGCTCGATGCACGTCTCTCTGCCCGAATCGCCGCATCTCGGGCTGGCTCGCGCGCTCGCCGCTCTCGACAACCTCGACCAGGCTGAAGCGCACCTCGCCGAAGCTCTGGCCAATACAGGCACGGCCAACGATCGCCTCCAGATGGCCCACGTCCACTATTATATGGGCGATCTGTACCTCGCGCAGAGAGACTTTGGCGAGGCGATGTCGCACTTCGAACGCGTCGAGGAGATCGCGCGCTACGTCGGACACACCCATCTGTGGCTCGACAGCCAGATTCGGCGTGCCTACCTGTCCTTCGACGCCGGTGACTCCTCGGAGGCCTATGACCGACTCAGCCAGACGATGCAACTCGCCGAGGAAGTCGGTGACGAGGACCAGGAACTCTGCGTCCGGGCCCACATCATCTATCTGCAGCTGCTCGAGCACGACTTCCGAGCTCAGGGCGACACCTTCGGCTCCCTGCTCAAGAAGAGCCAGGAGATGGGCCTGACCCGCGCGCCGGTCCTCTGCCACTTCTTCAAGGCCGACGTCATGGCCGCCCGAGGGGACGTCAAATACGCCCGCCAACTGCTCAGAGACGCGCGACAGACCGCGGCTCAAATCGGCGACTACGCACTCTTCATCCCGATTGCACGCCGCGACTACTTGCTGCAGAAGCGACTCGGCGAGCTCGGCGACCCACATACGGGCTCGGGCTTCGGAATCGGGGCGACCGTCCCGCCAGAGACGACACGCCGCCGCTTTAACGACGGACGCATTGGCGGATGATCACCGGCTCACGCATCCTCCCCGTCCTCGGTATGCTTCTGGTTGCCGCGTGTCAGAGCGCCCCACCCGAGCAAGCCCAGGGCGATCCCACCTACCCTAAATCCGAAGACGACGCGCGAGCGTACCCTGAAGATGGTCCCCCGCTGCGTGAATGTGAGCAAGTCGAGGCCTCGAGCGGCGAGATCTGCCGGTTGACGCCCGTAGACGACCGCGAGGTTCGCGTCCGGGTACGCTTTCCCGACTCGACGTCCATCGACAGCACCGCTCCGGTCCCCGCAGACCTGATCCGCTTTCGGTTTCTGGGGCGCCTCGAGGACTTCGCGGCCTGCGTTATTCCCGCAGCGCGTCAGGGGTGGACGGGCCGGGCCGAGACGGCCATCGAGGCGACGCTCGTCGGAGCGACATTCGAGCACGTCACGATGGCGCCTGCCGGGCTTCCCGAAGAGACGACCGCCTGCTTCCAGGAGCTCACCCGTCGACTGCGCGTGACCCGCGCGCCGGGCGAGGATGCGCGCATTACCCAGCCGACGACGATTCTGGTCGAGCGGACTACGCCGCGGGGCGAATAAGTCGCGATTAGTACCTCCCCAAAAAACATCGACACGGTCGACGCAGAGTAACGTCAATCCTCACGCCACCTGAGCACGCCGCATACGCCACCGAAGAGCAGCACGGTAAACCCGCCCAACACCCCGAAGTCGATGGCGAGGTTGGTCTCGGCCTCACCGATGAAGCGGTCGAGCGGGTTGGGTGGCGGTGGCGGGGCGGGCAGCCCGGGCGCGGGGGGTTTGGGAAGCTCGTCGGCGCTGATCTCGTAGGCGTCGGCGTTGTGCTCGACGTGCAGCATGCCCTCGAAGCCCCACCGCGAGACCATCGTCTCGCTCGCGACAAATGTCGGGGTATTCATCTTGTCGATCGGCATGATCGCGCCGCCGAGGATGACCTGCGGTATCAGCAAGATCGGCACCAGCGCGATGGCCGCCTCAGTCGTGCGTACGACGGCCGACAAGACGAGCCCCATACCCAGCCCGGCCATCGAGCAGAGCCACAGGATACCGAGGTGAGCGAACGGGTTGCCCCAGAAATCGAGGGCGAAGTAGGTGATGACCAGTAGCATGAGGCACTGCAGAAAGCAGAGTGCTCCCAGGACGGTGAATTTGCTGGCTACGTACGCGATGATCGACAGGTTGACCATCCGCTCGCGCTTGTAGATAGCCTGCTCGCTGACGATCTCGCGGGCTGCGTTCGAGCAGCCAAACCAGACCGCCGATACGACGATGAGGAACAGCGCGAACGGGGTATACTGCAGTCGACTCATGACCCCGCCGGACTCGGCCATGAAGACAAGGTCGAGCAAGATGGCCACGATGGGGGCCTGCACGAGCAAGATGGCGGTGCCGACGCGGTCTTTGAGCTTGATCGAGAGGTAGCGCCGCGACAGCGTCAACCACTGGCGGATACTAAATCGCGGCGGCTTTCGCTCGCTGGATCCGGTCAGGCGCACCTGCTTTCGGTTCTTGCGGCGCTCCTCGACAAATTCCTCGTGATACCGGCTCTGCCGATACCTCGCCGCGAAGGTCTCCATCGGCTCGCCGCTACGCCGCGCGTCCATCAGCGGCCGCATACACGAGCCCGGGTCGGCCAACACCTCTTCGGCCTCCGGCGAGTTCGGCTTGACGTCGGGGTTGAAGTACAGCATCGAGTCGGGATACGCGGGGCCGTAGTAGACCTGCTCGCCGGCCGCCAGGTACAGGACGTTGTCCATCTTGCGATAGACCTGCAGCGACGGCTGGTGGATCGTCAGCAAGATCGTGCGACCGCCGTCGGCGAGCTTTCGGAGCAGCCGCATGACGTTGGCGGCGTCCTCGCTGGCGAGCCCGCTGGTCGGCTCGTCCAGGCACAGAAGACTCGGCTCGGTCAATAGCTCCAGCGCCAGGTTCACGCGCTTTCGCTGCCCGCCCGAGATACCCTTTTGCTCGGGCGAGCCGATGCGCACGTGGCGCGTCTTGTCGATCTCGAGGTCGTGGAGGACGGTGTCGATACGCCGGTTGATCTCCTGGTCGGTCGTATCCGGCGGGAGGCGCAGCTTGGCGGTGTAGAACAGCGCCTCGTAGACGGTCAGCTCGCTGTGGATGATATCTTCCTGCGGGACGTAGCCGATCGCGCCGCGATACCGGTCGTAGTGGGAGCTGAGCTCGTCTCCGTTGAGCAGTGCTCGGCCGTACGTCGGCCATATATAGCCGATCAGCGCCATCATCAGCGTGGTCTTGCCCGCACCCGACGGCCCCAGCAACCCGACGAACTCGGTCGGGTACACGGTAAACGAAATCCCATCGAGGATCTGAGTCTTTCGACCCTCGGGGCCGAGCTCGACGCGGATGTTTTCGGCCTGGAGCAGGATATCACCGCGATAGCTCTTCTGGAGCGTGCCGCGCTGCATATCCAGCCGCACCGCGTAGGTGCCAAAGCTGATGGTCTGCGAGGGCCGCAGCTCGAGTTGGTCGACCTTCTCACCGTCGTAGAAGGTACCGTTGGCCGACCCGAGATCTTCCAGGACCCATTTATCGCCGTTTTTTTCGAGGCGCGCGTGATTGCGGGAGACCTGGGGGGCATCCAGGACCACGTCGTTGCCCTCGCCGCGTCCGATGGTGATGACGTCCTGGTCGAGCGGCAGAGAGATTTGACCGCTCTGGAGCGACGAGGCGCTGTCCGACTCGGTGAACTCGCGAACGCGCGAGACCGGGAAGCGATAGCTGCCGAAGAAAAGAATATCGTCGTTCGAGACGACCGCTTCTTCGATGCGATTGAGTCGATCGTTGACGAAGGTGCCATTGGCGGAGCCGAGGTCCTCGACCTTCCAGCCCTGACTGGTCTCAGTCATCCGGACGTGCGTCCTGGAGATCTGAGGCGCATCGAGCACGATATCACAGCCAGATTCGCGCCCGATGGTTACGGTCGCCGGCGCCTGATCCGGGGGCTGCTGGACCCGCCCGGCGTCGTCGATCTGCGCCGTACGTCGCGACAGCCGTTGGGCGAGCTCGGAGTCGAATTCGAATTGATAACTGCCGAGGCTCAACCGATCGCCGACCTCCAACTCGGCGCGGCGAACGCGCTCGCCGTTGACCGACACACCATTGGTCGAGTTGAGGTCCTCGAGGACGTAGCTGCCGTTGACGCGGCCGATGCGCGCGTGATGCGCGGATACCTGAGGCAGGGGGATGACGAGGTCGTTTTCCTCGGCGTATCCGATACGCAAGGTGGCGGCCTCGTCGGGGATCGAGGGTGCGGCCGAGTCGACCGACTGCAGCGACCCCGAGCCGACCTGCCGGTAGCTCGAGCGCCGGTGGGCGTCCATCTCGGCGGTGGTGGTCTTGGAGGAATCGTCCGACTCGTCGGACGCCTCGGAGACCTCGGTGATGCGCTCGAGTTGCTGGACTTTCTGTCGCCCGACCGAAGGAGTAGATGGTGTCCGCGACGTCGCAGAGCGTGCATCGGGGTCGACCGCTGAAAAACGAGAGGTTTGCACCTCGGGGCGCGTCGTCTCGGACTGCTGCTCGGTGAGCGTGGGGAGCGTGAGCCCGCAGCTCTGACAGACAATCTCGTCGGGCGGGTTATCCGAACCACAATTTGGGCATGGGTTTGTCGACATCGTACCCTTAGGAATACCCGACATCCCGCCTCGACGACAAGCGACCGGTCGCCAGCTGCGCTGGCTCGCTGTATCGGCTGCCTGACGGCAGCCTCGCTGTATCGCCTTCGGCTCGCTGTATCGCCTTCGGCTCGCTGTATCGCCTTCGGCTCGCTGTATCGCCTTCGGCTCGCTGTATCGCCTTCGGCTCG
>JBNJFZ010000102.1:0-19810 GCA_051747295.1 Myxococcota bacterium | reverse complement strand
GTCGAGCAGCCAGGTGTCCAGACCGCGGTCGACCAGCGATTTGCAGACGCTGGCGCCGTCGCGCAGGTCCAGCACGTACCATCGGTTGATCATCGAGGGGACGAGCAGGACGGGCTTACCCTCGCGGCGTTCGGCCGCCGGTGAGGGGCGAAAGTGATAGAGTTGTGCGGTGCCATCGCGCAACACCGTATCCTTCGGTGTCGGCGCGATGATCTCTTCGACGTCCGGTACGACGCTCATTTCTCCTCCGTGTTCAAAAAGGATGTGGCCTGCTCGACCATCTCTCGCTGCATCTCGACCACGTGCTTCATCATGTCCTGCTGATACTGCATGGTCGCCTTGGTCAGGTCGGCGGCCTCGTCGACGGTGCGCTCGGCCTGGGCGTAGCCTTTCTCCTGCCACTCGCCCATCTGCTCCTGCCACGCCTCGATGCGGTCGAAGTGACCGAACATCATCTTGTTGACGAAGTTGAGGGCTTTTTGCGTCTGCGAAGTCGTGTCATCAGCCATTTTTGGCCTCCTTTTTTCACTCGAAGTGCGTTTTGTGAGCTTTTACGGCCTTTCTGCCGTGAATCCGCACAGAGTTTTAGGAACGACGGCTCTGGCTGTCAAGTGTTTTTTGTGCGGTGCACAATGTGGGTGAGTGGGGGAGTGGGAGATGTGGGGGAGTGGGAGATGTGGGGGAGTGGGAGATGTGGGGGAGTGGGAGATGTGGGGGAGTGGGAGATGTGGGGGAGTGGGTAGGAGATTGGGGAGCACTGAGGGTGCGTGTGTCTGTATCAATGACCCACATCTCCTACATCTCCCACATCTCCTACTCCCCCTTTTCATCATCCTCATCCATCTCCGCGGTCCGCTTCGCCATCTCCATCATCAGCGCCTTGAGCTGCTGCATCTCCTGGCGCAGCTCGGCGACGTCTTCGCCGCTGTCGGTGTCGTCGTCGGTGGTGTCGGAGGTGGCTTCGTCGGGCTCGATGGGCGGTGGGGACTGGGCGGGGGGCGGCGATGATTGCTGCCAGGGGGCCTGTGCGCCGTCTCCATTCTGCAGCCACGGCGCGTTCTGGCCGAACATCTGCGCGAAGGGGTTATTCTGGCCGAACATCTGCGTGAACGGCATAAACGGCGCCATATTCTGGTAGCCCTGCTTGAACTTGAGGTAGAGCTCGAGCGCCCATGACATATATTGTCCGAAGAATTCCGCCAGGTTATCGTCGCCCATCCTGATCAGCCGCATCAGCAGCGGGACGGGCAAGAGCTTGGCCGCTCCCCGGCTCTCGAGGATGATCTGGGCGAGCACCTGCTGGGTGAGATCGCGCTCGGTCTTGGCGTCGATGACCCGTACGTCGGTGCCGCGAC
Source organism: Myxococcota bacterium (assembly GCA_051747295.1). GTDB lineage: Bacteria > Myxococcota_A > Bradymonadia > Bradymonadales > Bradymonadaceae > JBNJFZ01. Next base: position 18,455 of record JBNJFZ010000102.1, on the reverse strand, counting down.
GGATCTTATGCGCCAGCTCCTCGAGCGTGATGTACGAGCTCTCGGACGTGTCGTAGAGCCGGCGGTTGCTGTATTTTTTGATGGTGACCATGGGCCTTTCTTCTCCGTGCGGATCGGAACGCTCGTTGCGCTGCGCAATCCTATCGTCGCGGTCCGATCCTGGCAAACCCGTCCTCCTCATCCTGCGGCAAGTGCCCTGAATCCGGTCACTTGCACCATTAAAAACTGCTTGACTTCCAAAAAAGCCGGCTCTATGTTGCCCGGCGAATACTGCAGTGCAACAAGAGGGCGTGTTCGTCAAGGAAAAAACGCGCCTGCGAACCGTTGAAGGCTTGTTGCGCTGCGAGAGAGCGTGGCTCGATTCGTCGCTCGTGATGCGCCGCTGGGCTTGTTAGACTGGTGCGACGCCAAAACACGCGACAAAAACTCGGTCAATACCCATGAGCAGGTCTTTACACATACTCTTCTGCCTGATCGCAGCCGCGCTCCTGACAGGATGCCCGGTCGATGGCTACGTGCCCGCCGACGAGGACGCAGACCCCGGCCAGGACGCTGACGCCATGTCCGACGACGTGTTCGACCAGGATACCGCGGACGCGGGCGGCGACTCCGCCGACGATACGACTGATGGGGACGCGGATGATACCGGTGACGGGGAGGGGGCCGATGCCGGTGACGCGACCGACGATGGCGATGCCGGCTCCTCGACCTGCGTGCCCGAAAGAGACGGTAAGATCACGCGCGACGAGGTCATCCTCGAGGCCGGGCTCAGCGCCAAATTCGAGACGGCCACCGACGTCACGGTCGACACGGCCGGCGAGGAACAGTCCGATGGCACCCACGTGTGGGACCTGACCGGCCCCTATAATGGGGACAAGACGACCCTGGTGACGCTGATGTCGCTCGACGGAAAGTGGTACAAGCCCGAATTCCCCGACGCCACGTACGCGTCGCAGTTGGCCGACGGGGAAGACGAGGTCGGCGTGTTCCGCGCGACCGACACGGCCCTCTACCTGCAGGGTATCGTCACGCCGAACGAGAGCACCGAGCTCCACTACGATCCGCCGGCCAAGCTGCTCGACTTCCCGCTGGAAGTCGGCGCGAGCTGGACGACAGACGCGACGGTCTCGGGCACGTACCTGTGGAACCCGTGGACCAGCGTCAGCGAAGACTACCAGTCGCAGGTCGACGCCCGCGGCACCCTGAAGACGCCCTACGGTGAGCTGCCGGTGGTGCGCATCCAGACCGTCCTCGACCGTACCGTCGGCTTTTCGACGACGACCGTCCGGACGTTCTCGTTCGTCAGCGAGTGCTTCGGAACCGTCGCCACGATTACCTCCAAGGACAATGAAGATCAGGTCGAGTTCACCGAGGCCTCCTCCGTTCGGAGGCTGTCCCGATGAACCGCGGCCTCCTCATAGGATTGCTGATGTTGACCTCGTGGATGTCGGCGTGCGTCTCCTTTCACCCGGAGCCGCTGCCGAACGAGCCGAACGACGCCGAGTTCATCGAGACCGAGCAGGCGCGAACGCGCTTCATCGACGTCGGCGAGGGGCCGCCCGTCGTGCTCCTTCACGGCTTTGCATCCAGCCTCAACGTCTGGGACACGGTCGTCCCCGCGCTCGCAGAAGATCACCGCGTGCTCGCCCTGGACCTCAAGGGGTTTGGCTGGTCGAACCGGCCGGAAGGCGACTACTCGCCGCAGGCGCAGGCCGAGCTGGTGTGGGCATTTCTGGAGGAACGCGGGGTCGAAAAGGCGGCGGTCGTCGCTCATTCCTGGGGATCGTCGGTCGCGCTGCAGATGGCGCTGGAGAAGCCCGATCGCATCGAGCGGATCGCGCTCTACGACGCCTGGGTCTACGCCGAGCAGCTCCCGAGCACCTTCGTCTGGGCGCGCGCCGGCGGTATCGGCGAGATGCTGTTCGGCCTTTTTTACAAGGAGCGGCCGGCCGACAAGACCGCGCTGGCCTTCTACGACGACCGCTACGTCACCTACGAATTCGTCGAGGAGGTCAAGTCCCAACTCGACCGCCCGGGCACCACGGCCGCAGCCCTCCAGGCGGTGCGTGGCCAGCGCTACGAGCGCGTCCAGCACAAATACAGCACCATCGATATCCCGGTGCTGCTGCTGTGGGGGCGCGAAGACAAAGTGACCACGGTGTCGATGGGGGAGCGGCTGGTCCGACAGCTCCCGAATGCCGAGATGGTCGTCTATCCGCGCTGCGGACACTTCCCGATGATCGAGGCGATCGACGCGTCGAATCAGGACCTCACCGAGTTTCTCGCGGCGGGGGCGCCGGTCGCAGATAAAACGGTCGCAGATAAAACAGGGGAGGGCGCGCAGTGAGAATTCGCTCGGCCATAGGCGTGATGCTGCTGGGATCGATACTCTCGTTCCCCGCTGTCGCCCAGGAGTCCGATTACGCTCGGACGGGTCAGGATCTGCGCGAGCACCGCGACACCCAGGTCACCGTCGATGGGTACCTGCGCGGCCGCACCGACGCACTCTTCAACCTCGATCTGGACCGCGGCCCGACGCCGTCCGGACAGTACGTCTATCCGTTACCGGTGACGAACCCGCGCAATCAGTGGCTGACACACGCCGACATGCGGCTGCGCACGGATCTCGCGCTCTACGGCGGCGACGGTACGGTCGCGGTCAAGACCCGCATCGACTTGCTGGACAACCTGTCGCTGGGGAGCACGCCCGACGGTACGCCGCTGACGACCGATTCGCAGCTACCGCCGGCGGCGCGCGCCTTCCAGATCCGGCGTGCATACGGTGAGGCGGTCACGCCGATCGGCCTGTTTACCCTCGGTCGCATGGGCGCTCACTGGGGCCTCGGCATGCTCGCCCACGGCGGCGACTGCGCGAGTTGTGATAGCGGCGATGCGGCCGACCGGGTGGCGTTTATGACCCCGATCGCCGACCACGTCTGGGCTGTGGCGTACGACTTTTCGTATATGGGCCCGACCGTGCTGCGTCGAAGCGGCAATCGCGAACTCGACCTCGACCCGAGCGACAACGTACGCACGCTGACCTTTGCGTTCATGAACTGGGCGGGCCAGGACAGCCGCGAGCGTCGCCTCGAGGCGGATGTGCCGACCTTCGAGTACGGCGGCATCATCTCGCACCGCTGGCAGCAAAACGATATCCCGGCCGCGTGGGTGCCCACCGAGGAAGACGTGGTGCTCACGCCCGACCAGGCGGTCGAGCGGCGGCTTACGGCCACGGCCTTCGACGTCTGGCTGCGCTTTACTCACCCGTGGATGCGGCTGGAGGCCGAGGCAGCGCTGATCACCGGCCAGATAGAGCACCCGTCGCTCGTGCCCGGGGTCGAGCTGGACACCGACCTGACCTCGCTTCAGTACGGCGCGGCGTTCGAGTCGGACTTCGGGCCGCGCGGCGGGAATCTGTCGGCGGGGATCGACGCGGGGTTTGCCAGCGGTGATTCGGCGCCCGGGTTCGGATCGTTCCCCGATTCGGATGCGCAGCTACCCGAGGAAGGAGATTTCCAGGGGCCGCAGGCATCGCCGCCGAGCGATCCGGCCGTCAATAACTTCCGGTTCCACCCGGACTATCGCGTCGATCGCATCCTGTTCCGCGAGCTCATCGGCACGGTCACCGACGCGACTTACGTACGGCCACACGTCGACTGGAGACTCCTCGATGAGGGGCCCAGCGAGATCGTGGCGTCTGCCGCTGCGGTCGCCTCGTGGGCGGTCAACGAGCAGTCGACTCCGGGGGGCGCCAGGCCGCTGGGCCTCGAGCTCGACCCGACGCTGACTTATCGGAACGAGGACGGCTTCTCGATGTCATTTATCTACGGCGTGCTCTTTCCGGGGGCGGGCTTCGACAATCCCGAGCTCGGCCGCCAGGCACAGCCCGCCCATCTCTTTCGTTGGCGAGTCATCTACGGCTTCTAGAATCATGAAGAATACGATTTACATCGCGATGCTCGCCGCCGTTGGCCTCGTTGTCGGGGGATGCGGGGACCCGCTGCCGGATAACCAGCCGGAGTATCAGGCCTACGAGCCGACGCAGCCCGAGCCGCTCGACTGCGTGCCGAACCTCGACGGGCGAATTCAGCCCTCCGAGTTGACGCCCCAGGTCGGCGTGCCCGTGCGCTTTCTGGTCTCGCCGGCCGCTCAGACGCGGTCGGTGGACCTCGAGGGCCGCACATTGTCCAGTGGACGGCGCGTCTGGGACTGGTCGGAGCAGATTCCGACCGACCGAGAAGCGATTATCGAGGCCGAGCCGGTCCAGGAGCAGTGGTTCGCGGACAGTTTTCCGTCGGGGGCGTTCGTCGTGCCGTTCGACCTCGGTGAGAGCACCAAAGCGGTCTATACCCGCGACGAGCAGGCGTTGAGGCTCCACGGCATCGCATCGGCACAGCAAGATCCGCCCGAGGGGCGCACGTTGTTGACCTACGAGACGCCGGTCGAGCTGTATCGCTTCCCCATCGAGCCCGGAAAGCAGTGGGTGTCCACCGGCGTCGTCAACGACGCCACGGTTCGCGGCGTACCCTACGCCGGGCGCGATATCTACGAGGTCGAGGTCGCCGCGATCGGCGAGCTCATGCTGCCGAATATCACGTTCGACGAGGCACATAAGGTCAATACGAAGGTCACCATCCAGCCAGCCGCCGGTCAGAGCGTGACGTCGCGTCAGACGTCGTTTCTCTTCGAGTGTTTCGGAGAGGTCGCCCGCGCCACGAGCCAGGAGGGTGAAGAGAATCCGAATTTTGAGACTGCAACTGAAGTAAGACGATTTGGTTTTGAGTGAACAACAAACAATAAGGAGCAAGCTATGTGGGACATCTGGAAGAAAGCATTCTACAAGTGGGAAAACACCACCGCGCAGTACCTGGAGAAGGTGCTCAAGAACCCCGTCGTGCTCGGGCCATCCGGCAAGATGCTCAGCATGATGATGAAGGGCAAGGCCAAGGCCGATGAGGCCGCCGGTGATTGGTGGGGCACGGTTGGACTGCCGACCAAGCGCGATCAGGAGCGCACGCTGCACGCCATCAACCAGCTGCAGAGCCGCCTGATCGACCTCGAAGAAGAGCTGCACGAGTTGAAGCAAGATTGATGTCATGCGGCCATCTCGGCCGCATGCTCTTGCTGCGCCCAGGACGGGCGCAGCACGTTCGAGGCACGCCAACACCGAGCACCAACATGGACATATCCCAATACACCGAAATCGAGATCGCGCCCAAGACGGTCTTCGACTTCCTGCCGGAGCGAAAGACCCGCGTTCGGTTCATGCTCCCTGCCGAAGACGGAGAGTGGGAGGCGATGACCTGGGGCGCATTCGCCAACCAGATTCGCCGATGCGGGCTCTGGCTCGAGGACCTCGGGCTGGAGCGCGGCGAGCGGGCGACCATCTACGCGCCGAATAGCGTGGAGTGGGCGTCGGCGGCACTCGCCATCCAGGGCGTCGGTGGCGTCATGGTCCCCATCTACCCGTCGAGCACCGCCGAGCAGGCCAGCTACATCGTCGGCCACAGCGGCGCGCGCGTCGTATTCGTCGACACGCCGGGACTCCTCGAGAATATCTTCGAGGCCTGGGATGCGTACCAGAACGTCGTAAAGATCGTCGTCCTCGACGACGACATCGACGCCTCCGAGGTGTTCGACTCGTTTCGCACCGAGCGCGAGCTCAACGGTGAGGCCGAGGCGCCGTCGGAATTCGGGGACGTCGCCGAGCGCATCACGACATGGAGCGAAGTCCAGGAAGTCGGCCGCGGCCTCGAGGACGCGCGCCCCGGTCACTTCGAGGCGCTCCTGGAGGAGATCGACCTCGGAGACGACGCGCTGATGCTCTACACCAGCGGGACGACCGGCCGCCCCAAGGGCGTGCCGCTCACCCACCGCAACGTCGGCTCGAACGGGCGCGACTGGGTCCAGTGCAATGGCCCGGTCATCCCGGAGGACGCCGTCGATCTTTGCTGGCTCCCCATGAGCCACGTATTCGGCTTCGGCGAGATCTGCCTGGGCAACACGCTCGGGTTTCAGACCTATATGTCGGACCCTGTCACCGTGCTCGACAGGCTCTCCGAAGTTCGACCGCACGTCTTCATGAGTATCCCTCGCTACTGGGAGAAGATCGCGCTGCGCGCCATGGACGGCAATAAAACCCCCGACAAGCAGCGACTGGCGCTCAATGATGTCACCGGCGGGAACCTCGAGTTTTGCCTGTCCGGTGGCGCCGGGCTCAAGCGCGAGATCAAGGAGTTCTTCTACGACAACGGGCTGCTCATCATCGAGGGCTACGGCCTGACCGAGGCGAGCCCGACGCTGACGTTGAATCGGCCGGACGACTTTCGGTTCGACTCGGTCGGCAAGCCGCTCCCGTCGGTGCAGCTGAAGTTGGCCGAGGATGGCGAGATCCTGGCCAAGGGCCCGAACGTCTTCAACGGCTACCACAAGAATCCGGAGGCGACCGCCGAGACCTTCGACGAGGACGGCTGGCTCAAGACCGGCGACCTCGGCAAGTGGACCGACGATGGCTTCCTGCAGATCATCGGCCGCAAGAAGGAAATCCTGGTCACCGCCGGCGGCAAGAACGTCTCGCCGGCTCATATCGAAGGTCAATTCGAAGACGATCCGTATATCGCGCATGCCGTGGTCTACGGCGACGGCCAGAAGTATCTGACGGCCGGTATTTGGCTGGATAACGCGGCGGTGTCGGGCTGGCTCGACGAGCAGGGCGTCGGGGACGACGGACGCGAAGAAGCGGTTGCGACGCTGGTCGACGAGCGGGTGGACGCGGCGAATGCCGAGCTACCTCGCTACGAGACCATCAAGCGCCACCGCATCATCGACACGCCGCTCACGGTCGAGAACGGTTTTTTGACGCCGACCCTCAAGGTCAAGCGCAAGAAGGTCTACGAGGCCTTCGGCGAGCAACTCGACGAACTCTATGAAGGGAGCTGAACGATGGGAGCGAAGCAGGCCATCAAGAGACTGGTCAACCTCGCCACCTTGCCCGGGCGGGACAAGCCCGAGGTTGGCTCGACGACCGCAGACGTGGTCCACCGAGAGAATAAGTGGCGGCTGTTGCACTACCGTCCGCGAAATCCGGACGGGCCGTCCTTCAAGACGCCCGTGCTGCTCGTGCCGTCGCTGATCAACCGGCATTACGTGCTGGATTTGATGCCCGGCAAGAGCTTCACAGAGTGGATGCTCGACCGTGGCCACGACGTGTACTGCATCGACTGGGGTACGCCCGGCGACGAAGACCGCTACCTGGAGTTCGACACCATCGTCGACACGTACCTGGGGCGGGCCGTGCGCAAGGTTGCTCGGGCATCGGAGACCGGAAAGACCCACCTGCTCGGGTATTGCCTGGGCGGAACGCTGACGTCCATCTACAACGCCGCTCACCCCGAGCACATCGCCTCACACGTCGCGCTCGCCGCGCCGGTGTCGTTCACCGACGATGGGTTGCTGATGCGCTGGACGAATACCGACACATTCGACCTGGACGCGGTGGTCGAGGGCGCGGGAAATGTGCCCTGGGAGCTGATGCAGTCCGCGTTTCACCTGCTGCGGCCGACGCTCAACCTCAACAAGGCGGTGTACGCCATCGACCGCGCCTGGGACGACCAATTCCTGGACGGCTTCTTGGCCATCGAGACCTGGAGTAACGACAATATTTCGTTCCCCGGCGCGGCCTACAAGAAGTACATCGACGAGCTGTATCGAAAGAACTCGCTCATCAAGGGCAACTTCTACCTGGCCGGCGATCGGGTGGACCTGGGCGAGATCGACACGCCGACGCTGGCGATCGCGTTCGAGCACGACTACATCGTGCCGCTGGCCAGCGCCGAGCCGCTCATCGACGAGATTTCCGCAGAAGACAAGCGGCTCGACGTCCTGCCCGGCGGCCACGTCGGTGCGGTCGTCTCGCGCAAGGCGAGCAAGCACCTGTGGCCGCTCATTTCGAATTGGTACGCCCGACGCGACGAGCCCGGGACCCTCAAAGAGGTCGCCGCGGCGGAGTAGCCCGTCGGCCTTTTAGATACACGAGAACACCATGCGATATATCGACCTCATTGCCGAAAGCCCGCTCGTATGGGGGTTGTTCATCGTCTATCTCATCGGCACGACGTACCTGGCGTGGCTGGGCCACAAGAAGACCGACGACCTCGAGAGCTTCGCGCTCGGAAAGGGCGATATGCACCCGGTCATCGTCGGGGTGACGCTGGCGGCCTCCATCGCGTCGACGGCCACGTTCGTGATCAACCCGGGCTTTGTCTACGTCCACGGGATCTCGGCCCTGATGCACCTGGGAGTGGCGGCCGGGCTGGGCATTTTCTCGGGGCTGGTGCTCCTGAGTATCGGTTTTTTGCGGGTCGGGAAGGCGACCAAGGCGCTCACGCTGCCGCAATGGGTTGGAAAGCGCTACGGCTCCAAGGCGATGGAGATCTTCTTCGCCGCCGTCAACATGCTCTCGATCACCTTTGTCGTGCTCATTGTCGGCGCGCTGTCGATCGTCATGCAGAACACCCTCGGGCTGACCAATACCGAGTCCATCATCCTGATTATCGGCTTCGTGTTCTCGTATATTTTTATGGGGGGGACCTACGCCCACGCCTACACGAATACCCTGCAGGGCATCGTGATGGTCTTTATCTCGGCCATCATCGTCTTCAGCGGCCTGCACTTTTTTGGCGATGGTTTTGGGCCAGTCCTCGATACGCTCTCGGCGAGCAATCCCGACCTGGCCAAGCACATCAACCCGTCGAGCTCGTTATTCGGCTCGTTCTTCAGCGTCTATGTGGCTGGATTCATCATCGGCTTCGCCCTGGTGTGTCAGCCCCACATTATTATCAAGGCGCTCTACGTCGACACCGAGAAGGAGGTCTGGCAGTCGGTCGGGACCTGCATCGTGGTGTCGATTTTCTTCACGTCGCTGCTGTTGGTGGGCCTCTACGCACATATGATGGAGCTGCCCAAAGAAGCGTTCATCGACCCCGGTACCGGAGAGTTTCGCCAGGACCTGGTCATGACGGTCTACCTGGCCGAGACGTTCGATCCCGGCATGCTCGCCGTCATCATGGTGGCGCTGATCGCTGCCGGTATGAGCACACTCGACGGTATCTTGATCGCGCTGTCGTCCATCGCGGCCAACGACTTCTTCCTCAATCTGGCCGAGAATAACCTGCTCGCCGACAAGGAGCGCGAGGAGCAGTCGCAGATTGCCCACCACGTGGGGCAGGGCATCTTGATCGTGCTCGGGCTGGCGACGTTCCTCATCGCGCTGAACCCACCGGAGTTGCTCGGTATCTTCGGGCAGGTCGGTGTCTACGGGATCGTGGCGAGCTGCGCGATTCCCATCATCTTCGGCATCTTCTTTCGCAGGATGGACGCCAAGATCGCGTTCCCGGCCGCGGTCACGGCCCTCGCGGTGCACTTTGTCCTGTACGGCTGGGGCTACTGGGCCGTGTCGAACGGCGTGGACCTCAATGAGGTCATCCAGGCCTACGGACCGGCGTCGATGCTCTTCGACACCGATGCGCCGCAGCTCGGGCTGATGAATCCGGCCGTCACCGCGGTCTATGGCATCCTGGCGAGCGTCGTCGTGGCGGCGCCGGGCCTCGTTTACGCGTATGCCGCGGGGGACGAAGAAACGGCGGGTGGTGAGTAGAGCATCGCTCACGCAAAGATATTGACCGTCACGATGAGGACCACCAGGAACAGAATGCTCATCGCAACGCCGGCTTTCATGAAGTCCTTGACGCGATAGCCGCCCGGCCCCATGAGCAGGGCGTTGACCTGGTGGGTCGGCAACAAGAAGGCGTTGGAGGCGGCGAGGGCCACGATCAGGCCGAATTGGGCCGGGTCTGCGCCGACCCCGACGGCCACGTTCGCCGCGAGCGGCACGAGCAATACCGTGGCTCCCACATTCGAGATCGTCAGCGTGAACGCCGTCGTCACCACGGCGATGACCAACTGCATGCCCCAGGGGGGCAGATCGCCGGCGGCGTTGATGACGTTCTCCGCGATCCAGGCCGCCGTCCCGGTGTCCTCCACGGCCTGCCCGAGCGGGATCAGGGCTGCCAGCAGGAAGATGGTCTTCCACGACACGGAGCGGTAGGCCTCATCGGCGGTGAGCACCCCCGAGACGAGCACGATGCCGGCCCCCACCATCAACGCAAGGGAGAGCTGGAGGTCGGTGAAGATCACCAGGCCCAACGACAGCACGAAGGCACCCAGAGCCCACCACATCTTGTCGGTGCGAGGCGGCTCCGAGGGGTAGTCGGAGAGGATGACGAACGAAGGCTGTTGCGCCAGATAGTCCAGGTGCGCCCAGGGCGTGAACAGGACCAGCACATCACCGGCCTCGAGCTCGACTCGCCGCAGGTCGTCGGTGATGACCTCGCCGTTTCGATGGACCGCCAGGAGGTTGACGTCGTAGAGCTCGCGGAGGCGCAGCTCTCGCACCGTGCTTCCGACGGCATCGCCACCCGGTCGCACGACGACCTCGGCGAGCCCGGCGTGCTCTGAGTCCTGAAGGATAGCGAATGGATCGCCTTCGACCGGGGCCAATCCGTGCTCTTCGGCGAAGGGTTCGATGTCCCGGTCGGCTCCCACCAGCCCCACGACCATACCCGGCTCGATGAGGAAGTCCCGGTACGGAGCGATGGTCAAGGCGCCTTCGTCGTGAGCCGCGACGATGAGTATCCCTTCGTATGCGGCTTCGATGTCGGTGACCCGGCGATCGGCGAGGTCGCTGTCCTCGGGTACCGAAAAGGCGAGGACCTTCTGGTTGAGACCGTAGATGGCCGAGATCCCGGGCAAGTCAGCGTGAGATTCGCGGTCCCCGGCGAAATCCGGCAGGAGCCACTTTCCCGCGAAGACGAAGAGCAAGATTCCGGACACCACGAGCGCCAATCCTATCGGCGTCGGTGCGAACAAGCCATACGGCTCGATCTCGACACCCAGGTTGCTCGACGTGGACGCCAGCAGGTCGTTGAGGAGGATGAGCGGCCCGGAGGCGACGAGCGTGAGCGTGCCACCCAGGATGGCCGTAAATCCCATCGGCATCAGCAGGCGGCTGACGGGGATCTTCGTGCGCTCCGACAGGCGCTCGACGACCGGCAGAAATAAGGCAGCCGCGCCGATATTCTGCATAAAGGCGCTGATCGCAGCGACAGTGCCCGAGATGAGCGATGAGATGCGTCGCTCGGTCTCGCCGCCGATGCGAAGCAGGAAGGCTGCGACTCGCCGCATGAGTCCGACCCGGTCGAGGCCGGCCCCGAGGATCATGACGGCGATAATCGAGATCACCGCGTTGGAGGCAAACCCCGTAAACAGGTCTTTGGCCCCCACCAACCCCGTCAGGCCGATGACGACCATGATCACGATGGCGGCCACGTCGATGCGCACCACCTCGGTGACGAAGAGGGTGACGGCACCGCCCAGGATGACCAGCACCAAAATCATTTCAAAGGTCAGAGCTTCCATTATGCGTTGCTCGCCGCAGTTGGATATCCATTCTCGTATCTCGTTCCCGTACGGAACATGACGACGTCTAATAGCTTAGCCGTCTCTCGAGGGGAGATGCATATACCACGCCGACGCCGAAAAGATGGTGCAGGCAGCCGAACGTGGAGATTGGCCGTCCCTACTCACTCTGACTGTTACGGGGTGTTTCGACCAATCGTTTCACGCTGAAACGTGCCGGTGATCAGCCGCGCTCAGTCGCGTTCGACCGAGCCGCGAATCGCCTCGCCCTGTTCGAGCTCGACCGTGTTCTTCCGGGCGTCGACGTCGTAGAGCACGTCCATCTTCTCGGAGTCGTGGGGATCTTCCGTCGGGACGAAGAGGATACGACGGAGCACGACGCGGGGTTCGGCGTTCTGGTCGAAATAGGACGGTGATGCGTCGAGCTCCTCGGAGCTGGCGGGCATCGAGGGTACGGCTGTGGCAGCGACCCTGGGGGGCTCGGGCGGGGCGGGCGGCGTGTCGTCCGGTGCGGGTTTTTCGACGTGCAGGGCGAAGCATACGAATGGGGCGCACATCGCCACCAGCCCGATGGTGTGCATGATGCCCTGTTCGTGTTTACGAAGTTGGGGCGGGTCACCGTCGAAGGCCACCGGCTCGACTCGCCGCTGACGCGGCCTCGCTCCCATCAATAAATCGTCGTCACGCATCGTCGCTCCGCTACCCACATACTTGTTCGTCTCTGTAGACAACGGGCGTTTCCAGATGTTCCAAAGATTTTGGTGATACTCGGGGTCATCGACGAGGAGTGCGAGTGCACCAAGGCGCGTGTGGATGCGGACGGCCGCAGGCGCAAGGCGTGTGACGCCGCCGCGGCCTGTTGGTATTGGACTGAGTAACGGTGGCGAGGGATGCTCGTATCGGCGTCGTCTTCTACTGGAGGAATGCGATATACGCCATCCAGGACACGAGGACGACGTGCCAAACTATGGCGAACCAGTAGAGTCCGGTCTCCTCGTCTCGAAACACCCAGCGGGTGTTGAGGAGGAAGACATTCGGGTGGTCGCGATTGCCCCAGACAAGGGTGCGGCCGGCGATGACCATCCACGAGACATATCCAACGAGGGCGACCGTAATAACCTTTTCGACCAATGGGCTCATGGTTCCTCATGACTGAAGTCGGCTCCGAGCATAGACGAGTGTGGGCCTGCACGCGAGTAGGCGCGCACAAGTCGCGGCACGGGGCCGCGAGGCGGACACAGAGCCCCGCGCGACGCGACAAAACTCACTCTGGACGGATCAGAGAGTTGATATGCGCCAGCAGCGACTGCTTGTCGGCCGGTTGGCTGCGAAAGCCGATGTAGAGGTCGGGGCGGACCAGGTATAAACACTCGCTGCGCGCGTGGTAGGCGCTGTGCAGGGCGCCGGAGGCGTCCAGGATGACACGGGCGTCGTCGATACCTTGCAGCGACGCCGGGAGTTTCTCTGCGTGCACGATGATGACCGGCTCCATGAAGTGCGGGATCGTCGCGGAGCAGTCGCGGGCGATAGCCCGAAGGTTGCGGTAGCCGGGGACCGTCGTCTCTTCGCCGTCGAATAACAAGAGGGTCGAGCGCTCGACGCGAAGAAAGTCGTAGAGTCGTCGCTTCGTATCACCGTCCTCGAACTCCACGTCGATCGCCCGCTCTCCAGGCTCCGGCCCGTGGTTGAAGTCGCGCCAGTCTGCCAGGCGGGGCTGCTCCCGCTCGTCGTTGCGATTGACCAGCGGTTCGAACGGCCCGTCGCGATCCTCGTCCAGGATCGGATTGTCTTTGGATTGATACGACACATCGAGCATCGCGAGCCGCCGTGCGAAGCCGGTCTTGAATCGCCCCGAGTTCAGCGCGAACTTCGTGACCACGCGCCGAAAGCTCGAGAACAGGCCGTTCTTCGATGACATGAACGACGTCGCGCGGCCGGTGGCGTGCAGCAGGTCTTCGGCGACCGGGCGCCGCTCCTCCTGGTAGGTGTCCAAAATGGTGTCGTCGGCTTCGCCGCGCGCTACGAGCCCGAGCTTCCACGCCAGGTTCGCGGCGTCCTGGATGCCGGTATTCATCCCCTGCCCGCCGACCGGGCTGTGGACGTGGGCGGCGTCGCCGGCCAGAAAGACATGGCCTTTACGATAAGTCGCCGCAAGGCGGCTTCGGATGGCGAAACTGCTCTGCCAGGTGATCTCGTCGATGGCAAAGTCTTCGCCGGTGCGCTCGGAGATCAGCTTCTGAATCGTCTCGAGCGAAAACTCTGGCTCGCCTTCTCGGTCTTGAATTTCGGCAACCCGTGGCAGCAGCAGCCGGCAGGCGCCCTTCTTCGGGAGTGGAACCACCGCAAACGGCAGCTTGCCCGCCAGAAAGATGGTCATCTTGGGCGCATCGGCCTCGGGGCGACTGCACGTCGCGTCGGCCACCAGCCACCAGCTCTCTTTGTCGGGCTCGCCTTCGAAGTCGATGTCCAGCAGATCGCGCACGTCGCTATTGGCTCCGTCGCATCCGACGACCCAGTTGTACGTCTCCGCGGACTCCCCGGTGCGCGAGCGCATCTTGACCGTGATGCCGGCTTCGGTTTGGTCGAGCGACAGCAGCTGAGTATGCCAGTCAATATCGCCGCCGAAGTCTCGGAAGCGCTCGGCGAGCACCTCCTCGGTCAGCGATTGGGGCAGTGCGAGGATGTTGGGGAAGCGCGTCAGGGGGCGGTTGGTATCGGCCAGCTCGGCGCTCCAGATCACGTCGCTCCCATCGCGAGCTTCGATGCCGGTGAGCTCGACGCCCTGCGAGACGAGGCGATCGGTGATGCCGAGCCCGTGCAGGAGCTCGAGCGTGCGCGTCTGCACGCCGAGGGCGCGGGAGCCCTCACTCGGACCATCGCTCTTGTCGATCAAGTCGACGATCACGTCCTGGCGGGCGAGGAAGCACGCCAGGGACAGTCCGGTAGGGCCTGCGCCGACGATGAGGATGCGAGGGGTCGTGCTCTTCATAACGTGCTCACAGCTACGGACTCGTGACGGTCATCGTGCCCTGTTGGTCCGCCTGGAAACCATTGTCTGTGCCGTCTCTGTCACAGTAGGTCCAACTTTGTCCACCGTCGCCGGACATTCGGTACGCATAGACGAAGTCACCTGCGGTAGACGCGGGGAGGGTCGACTGGAATTCATCATTGGCTGCGTCACCGAAGCCCAGATTGCGCTCGGCGTCTCGCCAGGTGTAGGCGCTGGCGTCGGCCGAAGCGTCGCTCCCGTCGGGTGCAACGCCCAACTCGGCGAGAACTTGCTGGCAGTCGTTGCCGCCGTCAGTACAGCCGTCGACGTAGACCTGCCCGTAGACCGTATTCGTGTCTCCGACCGTTGCATCGATGCTCTCGGGAGCCTGGATATTGCACCAGTCGACCGTCACCGTCTCGACCGTCAGCGCGCCCATCTGGTCGGTGGCAAAGCCGTTGTCCGAGCCGTCGACGTCGCAATACGTCCAGTCAGACGTGCCGACGCGGAAGCGGTAGGCGTAGCCATAACTGCCGGTGTCGGCGAGCTGGAGGCTGGCCTGAAATTCGTCGTTGTCATCGGCGGTGTGCCCGGCGTTGTAGGTCGCGCTGACCCAGTCGAATTGCGCCGGGTCCGCGGACGGGTCGTCGGTGGGCGCGCCGACGCCCAGCTCGCCCTCGAGGTCTGTGCATTCGGCGTCGCCGGTGGTGCAGTCCTGCACGAACGCCCTCCCGTAGATCTGCTCGGTCGGCACGCCCGGCGCGGTTGCTGTACTCTCGGGGAATTGGATCGTGCAGAACCCGACGGATTGCTCCGTCGCGTCTTCCACGGTCAACGCACCCATCTGGTCGGTGTCAAAGCCGTTATCGCTCCCGTCGAGGTCACAATAGGTCCAGTCAGAATCATCGACCTTGAAGCGATAGACGTAGCTGTAGTCGCCGGAGGCGTTCGCGGTGGCCTTCGCGCGATACTCATCGTTGTTGTCGGAGGTGTGGTCGGCGTTGTAGGTCGCGGGCTGCCATGCGAACGCGTCGGGCGTGGCTGTCGGGTCCGCGTCCGTCGGTCCCCAGCCGAGCTCGCCGGATACCGGCTCGCACTGCTGGTCCGATTCGCTGCAGTTCTCCACGAAGACTCGCCCGAAGATGTCCTCGGTAGCGGTCCCCGTTGTCGTCGTGGTCGACTCTGGAAATTGCAGTGCGCAATAACCGATCGCGAGCTGTGGTCCGGATTCCTCGTAGCTAAAGCCCTCGCTCAGGGACGCCGAGTCGCCCGATGCGAGCGTGACGGTCACGTCGACGGGGCCGGCTTGGCCCGCGGCGGGCGTGGTTGCCTCGACCTCGAAGCTCGAGATCCGTGAGAAGTCGGCAGCATCGACGCCGCCGAACGTCACGCTGTCGACGTCCTCGAACCCAGTGCCGGAGATGACGACCTCGGTCCCGCCGTCGACGGGGCCGCTGGCCGGTTGGATGGACTGAACGGTCAGCTCGTCCCCCGGATCCGCATCGTCGCCCACATCGGCCTCCCCGTCGGCTCCGGTGTCGGCCTGGTTATTCGCATTGTCGCCATTGTTGGACTCCGGATCGGAGCACGCGCCGGCGAACATGCAGCAGATAAGGACGATGCTGAGGCGAAGGATTCTATATCTCATGACGCAGATAGGGGTTTCTGGATGGGAACCAGCTATAGTCTAGCGGACGAGGTCGGTCGGATCGATTTTTTCCTCAACTGCGCAGCGAGATGGTCGCGTGGACGAACAGGCTCAAGCCGAAAAGCGCCAGCGTCAACCCGGTTATCAGGGCGCCCCAGGTCATGCCGACGGTGACATCGGCCTTCAACCCGCTCCCGATATCGGTGAGCGCTTCGGTCTCCACCCACATCGCCACGAAGACGGCGACGGCGAGCACCGCGCCGCCGCCGAGCATCGCCGCTTGCTTGCCGCGGGTCTCGGCGGTCGCTCGCCGGACCTCCTGGACCTCGGGCGGCTCGTCTTCGCGTTCCTTTGGTTCGTCGTCCAACCGGTATCTCGTCTATGTCACGCGGAGTTCGGTGGCGAGGCGGTCGTAGAATTCCTCGATGCGCTCGGCGTTCTTTCCGAAGTCACCCTTGCCCTCGCGCGACCGGCTGTACACCGAGACGGTCGTCGAACCGTCGCGATGCTCGAGGTCGACGGTGACATCGTCGATATATCCCATGCGCTTCGTCTCGGCGGTGAAGTCGAACTGGTTGGCTTGCTCTCCGATCGATTCCATCTGCCAGCGCGGGCGCTTCTCGACCACGCGCTCGACCGCCGCGCGCACCTCATCGGCGGCAGCGTCGAACGTGCGCGGCTCGAGCTCCGGGTACCACTTTGATGCGCCCGTCTCGACTTCGTTATTGACCAGGGGGCGGATGATGCGCTTGAAAAGCGACGGCTTGTTACCCATCTGACAACCTCAGCGACGACCAGTCATTCACTGCGAATATACCCGGGATTTAACCGCGCGTGCCCCGATAGCAAGCTCAGCAGCTGATATCGAGCCGGGGCGAGGCCGGAAGGCGAGAAGCGAGAAAACCGACGCTCGGGCGTGAGCTCCGAGCGCCGGTCTACCGGTCTGTCGATGATGGGCGTCGCTCTAATTCGGCAGTTCGAACGTCACGCTCGTCTGCGGATTGCACCTGCACGGTACGTCGACGGTCTGCTGCAGCGCGTCGTAGCCCATCGCTTTCATCTCGACGACTGTCGTCTCGCCTGGCTGGGCGCTGACGTAGCACTGGAAGTCGTCGCGGACGAGTCCGTCGGTGTCGGTAGGCGCGCCGCCATCGCGGCCGGTCTCGCTACACTCACACATGGTCCAGTCGGTGGGCGGGTCCGAGCCCTCTTCCCAGGCGCGAACCGACACGCCGTCCCCACAGTAATCGCCGCCGTCGGCGGTTTTCACGTGGACGGTGATCGGAGGTACGAAGGCCGCGTCGCACTCGCCGACGTCACAGGACTCGCCGTCTTCGGTGGTCGAGTCGAGATCGAGCTCGGCATCACCGTTATCGGTGTTATTTGCGTTGTTATCGGGATCTGGGTCGGACATGCACGCCCCCAGGGTGAGCGTCAATGCGAGCAATGGCAGACAGATATATTTCAACATGGTTCCCCTCAGCATGAGTATGAGTTCGCTTCCGACGGTGACAGCTTCGGCGGCCCGTTTCAAATTTCGTGTTGGATGCACGCGACAGGTTGTCGCCCCCATGACCTCGATGCTTAGAATTGGTATGACGCAGTCGAGTTCGCAAAGCACGGACCAGCCGTACAAGGAGTCACCATGAAGCGCACGCTATTTGCCATCCTCGTTTTGTCGATGTTGGGCACCACCGCCTGCAAGTCGGGGCCATCGCAGCAACAAGATCCGGAGCCGACCGCTCAGTCCGAGATGGACGAGCAGGCGTCTGATGAGCCGGGTGCCGACGAGACCAGCGACGAGCGCGCTGGCCCGCATAGCGAGCAGATGCAGGTCCGGCTCGCCGGAGAGCCGACCGTGGATGGGCCGGGCACGCTCAGCCCCAGCCTGATTGCGGACGTCGCAGAGAAGCGTCAGGAGCGAACCGTGACGTGCTTCGAGACACTCGAGGGCGATCTCGCAGAGCCGTCGAGGCAGGTCATGCTGACGCTTCGGCTCAGCCGCGACGGCGCGGTGCTCGAAGTTCAGTCCAGTCAGCAGGATGAGCTGGGTCAGTGCGTGGCGGCCGAGGTCCAGCGATGGGATTTCCCGAAGCCCGAGGGCGGCGAAGTCGAGTCGACCCTCGAGTTCGAGTATGGGCCCTCCGACGACGAGTCAGGGGACGGCGAGCAGGACTCCGGCGAGCAAGAGTAGTCCTGGGATCAGCCTTTGACGCTGCCGGCGGTCAATCCGCCGACCAGGTGCTTTTGTAGCGCGAAGAACAACGCCATGACGGGGATGGACACCAGGATCGCGCCGGCGGCGAAGCGGCCCCATTCCGTGGAGTAATCACCGACGTAGCG
>JBNJFZ010000101.1:7225-19878 GCA_051747295.1 Myxococcota bacterium | reverse complement strand
GGGTTTGCGGTGCCATGGCCCCCAGTCGGCCCAGAGGGCCGACAGCCCCCACGACTCACGTCGCGGGGGCACGATCTGGAGTCTCCAACCGGTATACAGGTCCGGGAATGTCGAAGCTCTGGAGCCTCCAACCGGTATACAGGTCCGGGAACGTGGAAACCCGGAGAGGTAGGAAACACCGGATCATCTCCCCGCGACGCCAGTCGTGGGGAAGCCGCCGCCAGGCGGCAGGGGCCATGGCGCCGCCAATCCAAAACCCCCGCGACGCCAGTCGTGGGGAAGCCGCCGCCAGGCGGCAGGGGCCATGGCGCCGCCAATCCCAAACCCCCCGCGACGCCAGTCGTGGGGAAGCCGCCGCTAGGCGGCAGGGGCCATGGGGTCGCCGAACCAAAAATCCACGCGGCAGGGGCCATGGGGTCATGCCGCACCCTCGAGCACCCCGAGAATCTCCGACAGCACCCACTCTACAGCAGCATACACATCGTCGTTCGTGAACCTGAGCACCTCGACGCCGTACTCCTCGGCGAGGTACTCGTCGCGCAGTGCGTCCTTGGCGGCGATTTCTTCTGCGTCGTGCCGCTCGCCGTCGATTTCCACGACCAATTTCTCGGAGGCGCAGTAGAAGTCGACGATGAACGGATACATCACGTGTTGCCGGCGAAATTTAAAGCCGCCGAGCCGCCGCTTGCGGACGCGGCTCCAGAGCATGCGTTCGGGAGCGGTCATGTTCTTTCGGTTGGCGCGGGCACGGAGGACGAGTTGTCGGTTTGTTGGCATTGGAGACCTCCTGCGAAGTTGTCATTAGGCTCTATAATGGTTTTCGGCAGGAGGGGGCGGATCGTTGCGTAGATCGTGGTTTGGTGGGGTGCTGGGGTGGTTTTCTCTGTTTGGGGTTGGTGGTTCACGAGGCCATGGCCCCCAGTCGGCCCAGAGGGCCGACAGCCCCCACGACTGACGTCGCGGGGGCACGATCTGGAGTCTCCAACCGGTATACAGGTCCGGGAATGTGGAAGCTCTGGAGCCTCCAACCGGTATACAGGTCCGGGAACGTGGAAACCCGGAGAGGTAGGAAACACCGGATCATCTCCCCGCGACGCCAGTCGTGGGGAAGCCGCCGCCAGGCGGCAGGGGCCATGGCGCCGCCAATCCAAAACCCCCGCGACGCCAGTCGTGGGGAAGCCGCCGCCACGCGGCAGGGGCCATGGCGCCGCCAATCCAAAACCCCCGCGACCAAACCCCGCATAACGATCAACCCCGTCCTTGCGCGCGCCCCGCCTAAATGCCACTTTCTGAGGCCGCTTTGGTAACTCCTTCGGACGGGGAACCACGACCTTGAAGATACTCCATACATCCGACTGGCACCTGGGCGTCTCCATGCAGGACGCATCGTGCGAGGCGGAGCAGCAACGCTTCCTGAACTGGCTGGTCGACACCATCGACGAGCGCGGCATCGAGGTGCTCGTGCTCGCCGGCGACGTGTTTCACTTTCGGCAGCCGTCGAATGCCTCGCGCCAGCAATTCTACGACTTTATCGTCGACTGCGACCGAGAGACGGACCTGCGCCAGATCGTGGTCGTCGGCGGCAACCACGACTCGCCGTCGGGGCTCCAGGCACCGAGCAACCTCCTCGAGTACCTCAATGTTCATACGGTAGGCGGGATCACCGCCGACGAGGCGTCTTGGCATCAGTGCCTCGTACCCGTGCACGGCGATTCGGGCGAGGTCGAGTTGGTGGTCGCGGCGGTGCCGTACGTGCCGGAGTCCAAGCTCGGCATCTCCGGCGTCGGCCGCTCGCCGACCGAGATCCGCGCGGACTTCCTCGAGCAATTCGGCGGGCTCTACAGTACGCTGGCCGACCTGGCCGAAGATCAGTGGGGTGACGTGCCGTTGCTGACGACCGGGCACCTCACCACGTATTCGGATGCTCACGACGTAAAAGACGGCGATTTTCACACGCCGATCCACCAGACGGGCACGATCGAACACCTCCCGCCGGCGATCTTCGACGAGCGCTTCGACTACGTCGCGCTCGGTCACATTCACCGCGCCATGCCCGTCGAGAAAGGACGCATCTGGTACAGCGGCACGCCGGTGCCGACCTCGCGCAATGAGACCGGTAAGCGCTTCGTGCTCGAGTATGACTCGGACGACGGCTCACTTAAGCACGTCGAAGTGCCGCGCTGGCGAGATATCGTCAGCCTCGAAGGTAGCGCTGACGAGATCGCGACATCACTCGAGCAGCTCGAGGAGACAGACGACCTGCCGACCTACGTGTTCGTGCACGTGCGCGGCGAGAAACACGACTACGAGAACCCACCGTACCAGCGCTTCCAGGCGATCCTGGAGGCCAAAGAAGGCAAGCGGCCGCGCATCGTCGACTACCGAGAAACGAACGCCGAGGATATCGCGGATCTGGATGGCGATCCGCCCGAGGATCTCGACGATCTGGATCCGGTCGATGTCTTTAAGAAGATGTTCGAGCGCGAACACAGCACCAGCCCGGACGACGACATCCTGACCGCGTTTCGGGAGCTCCTGGTCGACGAGTACGACGACGATGACGAGCTGGAGCAGACCGAGTCCGCCGAGGAGGCGTCATGAGATTTCACACCCTGCGCATCAAGAACCTCAACTCGCTGTACGGCGAGCAATCGATCGACTTCGAGCAGAACTTCGGGCGCGTGCCGCTGTTTTTGATCATGGGGCCGACGGGCTCCGGCAAATCGACCATCATGGACGCCATCTCACTGGCGCTCTTTGGCACGACGCCGCGCCAGCTCGACACCGGGAGTGGCAGCGAAGTCGCCGAGCACGTCATGACGCGCGGGACCGGTGAGTGTGAGGTCGTCCTCGAGTTCAGTCGCCTGGACCAGGACGCAGGTCGCAAGCGCTATCGCGCCAGCTGGTACTGCAACCGCGCCTATAAGAAGGCCACGGGCGCCATGCAGACGCCCAACCGCAGCCTCGACGTGCTCGAAGATGGCGGTTGGGAGGTGCTGGCAAATAGCCACAAGATCAAGGAGTACGAAACCGAGTTCGACACCGCGCTCGCCGGGATGGATCTGGACGACTTCCTTCGCAGTGTGCTGCTCGCGCAGGGTGAGTTCACCGCGTTTCTCCACGCGGACGAGTCGACCAAAGCCGACATCCTGGAGAAGCTCACGCGCTCGGAGAAATACCGCAAGATCGGCAAGCGAGCGTTCAGACGTTGGCAGGCAGTTCGGGACGATGTCCAGGAGGTCGAGACCCGCCTGGATGCGGTCGATCTGATGGACGAGGAGACCTTCGACGAGCTGAAAGTCGAGGTCGAGGGGCTCGATGAAGCCGTGACCGAAAAGAAGGGCGCGCTCGACGCGAAGCAAGCCGTATTCGACTGGCTGGAGGACCTCGGCGAGCGCCGGGAGGCCCTGGCGTCGGCCAAAGAGGCGCTCGAGGCGGCCAACGAGGCCATTGACGAGCGTGAAACCGCCTTCGAGCGACTCGAACGGGCCAAAAAGGCGAGGCCGGCCGCGAAGCACTTGCGCGAGCGCGATCGGCTCTCGGAGGCGTTTTCGCAGCTCAACGAAGATATCGGTGACCTGCGCGAGGACGTCGCCGAGCTCCAGGACGATGCCGATGAGGCGAAGGAGAAAGTCGGCGACGACAAGGACACACTGGAGGCAGCCAAGAAGGCGCTCGCGGAGGCGAAAGGACCCATCGAGAAGGCGCAAAAGCTCCGCACTCGCCTGGAGACCAAGGACGAGCAACGCACGACCGACAAGGAGAAGCTCGAAAAAGCCGTCGAGCAACTCGAGGGCCTCGACGACAGAGTCACGAAGCTCGAAAAAGAGGTCGAGGATGCGGCTGAGGCGCGCGAAGAGGCGAAGTTCGCGCTGGACGACCTGGAGGATGCCGCGGAGTTGCGCGAGAGATACGGCTCGCTGGCGGCCGCGGTCGAGCAACTGGGGGAGAGCAGAGGGCGCGCCGAGACGCTCGAGAAGCGTCGCACGAAGGAAAATGAGGCGCTGGAGGCAGCGACCGAGGAGCTCGAGGAGCTCGAGGAGAAGGTCGAAGAAGAGCGTGAGGCCCTCGAGCCCCTCGAGGACGCACTCCGGGCGGCCCAGGAGGAGCTCGACGAGCACCTCGCCGATGCGGAATCTCCGGCTGAGCGGCGAGTTGAGCTTCTGGATGCCCGCGACAGAGCGGTTCAGAAGCAACAGGCCGCCGAAAGGGCTGGCGAGCATCTCGGTGAACTCAAGAGTGCGCGTCAGACGGTCAAAAAGGCCGAAAAACGGCTCGAGCAGCTGGAGGAGCAGCAAGAGAATATCGATGAGGCGCTCGAGGGACTGGCTGAGAAGATCGAGAACGCCGAGGAGCGCGTCGAAATCCGCCAGGAGGCTCGAGACAACAAGCGGCACCGGGTCGGACTCGGCCGGGAACGCGAGCAGCTCGAAGACGGCGAGCCATGTCCGGTATGCGGTAGCCCGGAGCATCCGTGGCGTGATGAGGGACGCGACGACGAGACGTTCCAGCGCGAGTATGACGAGGCGGAAGAGCGGCTCGAGGAGGCGAGCAAACAGCTCGAAGCGCGCCGAGACGAGCGCGCCGAGAAAGAGCGCGAGAAGACGCGCCTGGAGGCTGAGGCAAAGAGTGCGCGTGAAAAACGCGACGACGCCCGCGACAGAGTCGAGGCCCTCACGGCCGAGCTCGACCAGGCTGCCGAACTGCTGGACGTCGAGTGGGACCTCCAGAATCTCCTGGACGTCACGAGTAAACTGGCCACGGCCGGCGACGCGGCGAGGGACGAGCGCCAAGCGGTCGATGAGCAGCGTGAGGCGCTCCAGGAGGCCGAAGACGAGCGCGATGCGGCCAAGGAAGACCTCCGAGAGGCGGCTGAGGCACTCTCCGACCTGGTGACGCGCAGGGAGAATAAGAAGAAGGAGATCGAGCTGCTCTCGGGCAACCTGAAGCAGCTCGTCGAGGACCTCGAAGAGGCGCGAGACACGTTGCGTGAGGCGACGGATGCGCTCGAAGATACGTTCCGCGAGTTGGAGATCGAGGTCGATGGCGACGATCAACAGGCATTCGAGCGCGCGCTAAGCGTGGCGGAGCGCCGGCGAGACGCTTACCAGGACGCGAAAGATGCGTTCGAGGAGTTGAACGAACGCCTCGAGGAACTCCAGGGCGAGCTGGAGAAAACCAGGGACGCCAAGACCCGACTCGCCGAGGACATCGACCAGAAGAAGGACGACCTCGAGGACCTCGGCGATGAAATCGAGGCGCTCGATGCCGAAATCCGTGAGCTCGTCGGAGACCGCGACCCAACCGAGTGGCGCGAGGAACTCGACGAGAATATCGCCGACGCGCGCGAGCAGCTCGAGGAGCACGACGAGACCTATCAAGAGCTTCGCGAGGCGCTCGAAGCCGCGCGAGCCAAGCTCGAAAGCAAGCTCGAGGACAAAGAAAAGATCGACGAGCAGTATCGTGAGGCGAAGGAGCGGTTCGACCAGGAGCTCGAGCGCCTGGAATTCACCGACGCCGACGCGCTGCGCGAGGCGATGATGCCGGACGAGGAGCTCGAGTCACTCGAAGAGGAGCTGGACGAACTGCGTACGCAGAAGACGCGCGCCGAGGCCTCGCTCGAGGACGCGCAGAAGGCGCAGGACGAGCATATCGAGGGGCGCCCGGAGGATTTGGACGAGGAGGAGGCCGAGCTCGAAGCCCTGGAAGCGCGTGTGTCCGAGCTCCAGGAGGAGTACGAGGCGCTGCTGGACGAGCGGGGCCGAAAGCGCGAGGCGGTCCAGCAACAGCAGAAGTTGCGCGAGCAGCAGTCCGAGCTACACGACAAACTCGAGGAGACGCAGCGCGACTTCCGGCGATGGACGACCATCAAGAATCTCATCGGGGTTCAGGGCGGCCGCAGCTTCAAGGACTTCGCCCAGGCGCTCAACCTCGAGCGCATCGTCCACCTCGCCAATCAGCACCTCGGCCAGCTTCAGGAGCGCTACCGGCTCGCCGTGGCGCGCGACGAGAAACAACATCCGACGCTGGTCTTCGAGGTCGTCGACACCAAGCTTCAGAACCGCTCGCGGGCGATCTCGACGCTGTCGGGCGGCGAGACGTTCCTGGTCTCACTGGCGTTGGCGCTGGCGCTCGCGGACTTTCGTCAGGTGCGGATGCCGGTCGAGACGCTGCTGCTCGACGAGGGCTTCGGCACGCTCGACCAACAGTCGCTCTCGCAGGCCATCACGACGCTCAAGAACCTGCACGCCCGCGAGGAGCGGCAGGTCGGGCTCATCAGCCACGTCGAGCAGCTCCAGGAGCAGATCGAGCACCGAATCGTGGTCGAGAAGATGGGCGGCGGGCACTCGCGCATCGAGATCGAGACACCTTGAGGTTGGGGGAGTAGGAGATGTAGGAGATGTGGGGGAGTAGGTAGGTTGTGTCATGCGGCCATCTTGGCCGCATGCGGTCGATGCGGGCAGGACGCCCTCTTTACTCGTGGAACGTCGGCAGCGAGATCAACGCACCGAGCGCTTCGCGCGGCGAGCGATCGCCTTCGACGACTTCGACGGCCTGATCGATGATGTGCGTGTCGAGCCCGGAGCGCTCGGCGGCGGGCGCCAGCGTCGACATCAGGTCGAAGAGCGAGCCCCCTACCGAGCCGTATTCCGCGCGCAACTCGTCGCGTGTGATCCCGTCGCGCTCCACGAACGCCTGCCCGATCTGGTGGTCGATGCTGCCGCTCTCGGCGGTGTCGCTGCGCAAATTCCCGCAACCGGCGAGGCCGAACGCGGTGCGCTCGTGGCCGCCGAGATACACGACAAAGCGCCCTATTTCGGCGAGCCCTCGGGTAAAGAGCGTTGCCTCCAGGCTGGCGCCGAGGTCCATCTGGCGAGCGCAGCCGTAGAGCATCGCGATGACGCGAGCATAGGCGGCCGAGACCTCGGCTCCTTTGAGGTCGTCGCTGCGATAGACGCGGCAATTCACGCCGTCGAGCGCATCGGAGACGAGGTTCAGCACCTCCGGAAACGACGATGCGCAGACCATGCTCGACGCGCGGCCCTCGAGCACGTCGTTTGCGCGAAAAGGGCCGCTGACAAAGCCGATGCGCTGGGTGTGCGTTTCCTCGGCCAGGATTTCGGAGGCGGTCTTCTCGGTGGCGTACTCGAGGTTGCGCGTGGTGTGGACCAGCGCCTGCCGGGCCGAGATATGATTGCCCAATTCGTGCGCCGCGTCGCGAAGCTGGGTGATCGGAAGCGCGAGGAAGATCAGCGGCGTGTCGCCGAATTCATACGCATCCACCGAGCGTACGTGGTCCGGCAGCTCGACCTCGCCATCCTCGCCGTTCGGCGAGCCGTGCCAGTGGTAGACGTCGTGGTCGCGAAGAAGATGTACCAGCGATTCAAAACGGTCGCCTTTGCCGATCAGGCCTACGCGCATCGGGAGCTCCAGGTGTCTGGGTCAGTGTTGCTCGGTTCGCGACGAAGATACATCGGTACGGTTCGTGCGCAAGCTCGCTCAATCGATGTCCAGTTGGCGGTACCATACCGGGATATGGAGCTAGAAGCGGATTCGCAGGGTAGCCGTAGCGCCGTCCCTCGAGGGCGTAATCGTCAGCGCGGTTGGTTGCGCATCCTCGCCGCGGGTCGAGACGAGGAAGTACACGCCCACGCCGGTCGCGATCGCGCCGACGCTGGCGACGGCGATGCCGGCTGTGGAAAGGGCGTTGGCCTGCTCTCTGGCGTCGACGAATTCTCGTTGCGTATAGCCGTTTTCGGGGGCCGCCTCCGCGCGTGAGCGGGCGTCGTTACGGATGCTGTTGGCCGCGATCAAAGCCAGTCCACCGCCGACCATGACGAAGCCACCGCCGGCCACGACGCCGATCGGCCACCGCGGCGGACCCTGCACCTCTTCGGCGGCGTCCTCGCCGTCTTGCTCGGACTGTTCTTCGGAAGTCGCTTCAGCCTCCGGGCATTCATCGGGGAGCTCGTCGAGGTAGTCGGCGGCTTTCCGCTCGACAAACTCGGGCGAGGGTCGCTCGACTTTCGGGGCATCAGAGACGCTGTCGAGCGCCGCTCTGGCCTTCTCGCACTCGCCCATTTTCTGGTAGGCGCGCCCGAGGTTGAGGTAGCTGACGTTGAGCTCACCGATGGAGAGTGCCTCTTCGAGGTATGAGGCGGCTCGGGCGTATTCTTCGTATGACATCGCCTCGAAGGCACGTTCGTTGAGATCTCGCTGTTCGGGGCTCGGGGTGACGAATGCTCGCTCCTCGCGTTGTTCGCCCGAGGGCTCGTCTTGAGCCCACGCGGCAGGAGCGAAGGTCAGGGCCGAGCCGACGACGAAGACCATGGTCATGCAACTTCGGAAGAGCTGGAAGCGCGTCATGAATGCGAGCCTAATGCTGAAGCGACCCGCCGAGGGCGAGCCTGAGATGGAACTACACGCTACGGACACGCAGGCATTTTTCAAGCCGTCCGAGGCGCACCTCCCGCGCTATGCGGGCGGCACGGGATACGATCGCCAAGAACACCAGAACTTCTCGTTGCGCTCTGGAGTGGTCTGCGAGAGCATGTGTGCATGTATCGGTTAAAGTTTTGGGTCCGCGCTCTTATCGGGAGCGCTGAAATAAAGATTCGAGAGGCGTTATGCGTAGTTTGAAGTGGATGATGAGTGTTCTCGCGGTCCTCGTAGCTTTCTCCCTTGGCTCGACGGCTATGGCGCAAGACGCGCCGACCGACGATACCGAGCAGACCGAAGAAACGACCGACGAAACGACGGGCGAAGATGAGACCGAAACTGCCGACGCGGCCACCGATGAAGAGCAGCCCGAGACCGACGAAGACGGGTTCGTGACCAATCAGGGCGCCGAGTCGAGCTCTCCGACCGGCAAGGCACCCGCCGAGTTCGGCTTGAATATGGACCTGATGCTCGCCGCCGGTTTCGGCAGCCTGCTCTACCCGCATATCGAGCCCAGCCTCGACATCGGCGTCGCTCCTCTGGGGCCGGTGACCTTCAGCGTCGGCGGCTCGGTCGACGTGGGCTATTGCCTACTCTGCGGGGTCGTGACCGCGCTGTCGAATTGGAAGGTCAACTCCTGGTATTGGTCGCTACAGGGCCGCGCACTCATCCACTTCAATCAGCTCAGTCGTATGGCGCAGGACAACTTCAACATCGACTTGTACGCCGGCGTATCGCTCGGGCCGCAGTTCTACAACTTCACGCTCGGCTACAAGCCGACCGATGACGAAGCCTCGGTCGACATCGTGACCTTCCTCGGAGGGCCGGTCTTCGGTGCCCGCATCTTCGGGGACGATATCGGCTTCTTCGGATACGCCGAGCTGCGGTACTTCATCGAGGCCGGCTTCGGCGAGACGACCATCGAGATCGACAACCAGGAGTTTACGCTCACCAACGATTATCGCCGCGGCGGCTCGGACATCACGCTGGGGTTTGGGTACCGCTTTTGAAAAGATGCAGGCTGGCGGCCTGCGCGCCATGGTGACTCGAAGATCTCCCGGCAGTGTTTAACCTCTGCCAAAAGGTTTCCATTGCGCCAATCAGGGCGATCTTATGACTGTTCCAGAGGAAGTATTCCTGTTCGCGACCGGCAACTCGGACAAGCGCGAGGAGTTCGAGAGCCTGCTCGGCGACTTCGTCCATCCGGGATGGTACATCTACGACGCCAAGACCTATCCCGAGCCGCTTCCCGAGGTCGATGAAGACCGCGAGACCTTCGTGGGCAACGCCGTCAAGAAGGCCGTCGAGCTCTCGCTCCACTCCACGGCGCCAGCTCTGTCGGACGACTCCGGCCTGGTCGTCGACGCACTCGGCGGTGATCCCGGCGTTCGAAGCGCACGTTGGTCTGGGCCCGATGCGACCGACGAGCTCAATAACGACAAGTTGGTCCGCGAGTTGGAGGACGTCCCGCAGGACCAGCGCTCGGCACATTACGCCTGCGTGGCTTGCCTGGCGCTTCCCGACAGCCGGGTCGGCCGTGCGATCTTGCGGCGTGCGGGCGTGCCCTTCGAGAAGATCGAAGAGGGTGATCCCGAGGCCCAGGAAGGTCGGCTCGTCAAATATCGCGGCCGTGCGGTGATCTGGTTCGAAGGGCGCGTCGACGGCGAGATCATCACCGAGCCGCGCGGCGATCAGGGCTTCGGTTACGACCCGTATTTCCTCATCGAAGCGTGGGGCAAGACGATGGCGGAAGTCCCGCTCGACAAGAAGAATGAGATCAGCCACCGTGCGCGTGCACTTCGCAAGCTCAGTGAGTACTTCCACGGCAACCCCTGATATTTCATGAACGATACCGCGGAATTAGCGGCGGCGAGCCCGGACGAGACCATTGCATCCCCCGAGAGCGGAGATGAAGAACCAAACGGGGTGGGGCTGAATACCTTTACGGGTGTCTACCGCCCGACCGTCCTGACGATCCTCGGCGTCATGATGTACCTCAGGGAGGGCTGGCTCGTCGGCCAGGCCGGCCTGGGCGGTGCAGTCCTGGTGATCCTGGCGACCTTCACGATCACCGGCTGCACGGCGATGTCGCTGTCGACGATCACGACCAACATCCGACTCGGCGGCGGCGGCGCGTTTGCCGTGATCAGCCAGTCGCTCGGGTTGGAGGCCGGCGGAAGCATCGGTATCCCGCTGTACCTGGCCCAGAGCCTGTCGGCCGCACTCTATATGTATGGTTTTGCCGAGACCTGGGTCTACCTCTTCGACCATCCGATGTGGGCCGCGATTCTCGGGGTCTTCGCGGTCACCTTCACCATCACGTTGCTCTCGTCCAAGCTCGCCTCCAAGTTGCAGGGCGTCGTGATGCTGGTCGTCCTCGCGTCTCTCGTCTCGATCGCGCTCGGATTGACGGAACTCGGGCCCGCCGAACACCTGCAAAACCCTCAGCTCTGGGGCGACTTCGAATCCGGCAGCTTCTGGATATTGTTCGCGATCTTCTTCCCGGCCGGCACCGGCATCATGGTCGGCGCGAGCATGTCGGGCAAGCTCGAGGATGCCCGAAGCAGCATCCCAAAGGGCACGCTCGCCGCGGTCGCCACCTCGCTGGTCGTCTATCTATTCTTCGCCCTGTGGTACAGCCTGCTCGCCACACCGGAGGCACTCCGCGAGAATACGCTGATCGTCACCGAGCTCGCGTGGAGCAGTGAGATCGTCTTCGCTGGCATCCTCGCCTCGACATTCACGGCGACGCTCAGCTCGATGGTCGCGGCGCCAAATGTGCTGTCGGCGCTGGGCAAATACGGCGTGACACCGAAGGGCGACTTCCTGAGCAAGATGACGAGCTCGGGCGACGCGCGCAACGCGACGCTCGTGACGGGATTGCTGATCGCTGGCGCGCTGTCGCTGGGCAGCCTCAACGCGGTCGCCCAGCTCATCACGATGTTCTTTCTGCTGACCTACTTCATGGTCAACCTGGTGGTCATGGTCGAGCAGCAGTTGGGCATGGTGTCTTTCCGGCCGCTCTTCAAGATTCCGCGTTTGGTGCCCATTCTGGGGACGGTCGGCTGCACAATCGCGGTCTTCGTCATCAGCCCAGCCTTTGGCCTGGTGGCGATCGGCCTGGTGGCGGCGGTGTATGTCTACCTCGTGGGGCGGCATCTCGAACAGCCGTGGGAGACCGTGCGAAGCGGCATGTTCGTGGCGTTGGCGGACTGGGCCGCCAAGCGCATCGCGCGTAGCCAGGAGTCGAATGAGCGCAGCTGGAAACCCGACCTCCTCGTGCCGGTCGAGTCACGCGCCGAGCTCGACGGGCAGTTTCGCTTCCTTCGCGCGATGACCTATCCGAAAGGCTCGCTACACATTGTAGGAATCAAGGCTCGCGGCGAAGATCGGTTGCTCGAAGAGAGTGACGAAGAGCTCGAGGAGCAGACATCGTCCGACGAGCCGAAGACCCAGGAGTTCGACCCGGACGCGGGCGAGTCGACGGGACTGATCCTGCCGCGACCAAAGAAGAAGGACGAGGAACTGGTCGAGGAGATCGAGAGCAACGACGACCAGCAGCCAAAGAAGAAGCGGCGTACGAGCACCCTGATGGGCGCCCCGCCGACCTCGATGAGCCATAGAGACGAGAACCTCTATGCGTCGATGACCGAGATCGCGCAGGAATTTCAGCGGGAACAGCTCTTCGCGACATCGGCGGTCATCGACGCCGACTCGACCCTCGACGGCGTGCGGGCCAGCGCGTCCATCATGGCCGGCAGCTTCTTTCGGCCCAATATCCTCTACGGCAAGTCGAGCGGTCTCGCGCCCCGCGAGATTCAGGGGCTCGTCGATACAGCCGAGTCTCATCGCATGGGCGTGGCGCTGCTCCACCAGCACGAGCGCGCGGGACTGGGCCACGAGCGCTCGGTCAACGTCTGGATCCGCGATCAAAGCCCCGACTGGCACCTCGGCCTCCGCCTCGCCAACCTCGATCTGTCGCTGCTGCTCGCCTACCAGATCTGCCGAAACTGGAAGGGAAAGATCCGCTTCCTGACGATCTGCGAAGACGAGGACGACGTGCGCATGGCAGAGGTGTACCTCCACGACTTGATCGACGAGGCGCGCCTGACGCCGTACGGCGAGTCGTGGGTGCGACACGGCAACTTCTGGGAGACGCTGGACCACGCCCCTCGCGCCGACCTGAATATCTTCGGCCTCGCCCGCGACGTGAA
>JBNJFZ010000101.1:0-7125 GCA_051747295.1 Myxococcota bacterium | reverse complement strand
TCCCACATCAGCGTCGATACGCCGAAGCGAAGCTCGGAGTAGTCGTCGTGGAAGTGGTGCATGATGTGATGCTTCTTGAGGTTTTTCACCCAGTCGTTGGGCGATTTACGGTGATGCACCTGGTAGTGCATCACGTCGTAGACCATGTAGCCGAAGGTGAATCCGGCGTGGAAAACCCACCCGTAGCTGCCCAGCATAAGGGTCCAGATGCCCAGGAAGAGCAAAAACAGGGTCGCGGAGACTATCGGCGGCATCACCAACCGGTATTTGTCGTGCGGCCAGTCGTGGTGCACGCCGTGCACGAAGAAGTGCATGATCTCGCCCCAGTCCCCGTCGGGGATCCAGTGGAAGAGCGTGCGGTGCAACCAGTATTCGACAAACGTCCATGCGATCACGCCACCGACAAAGAGCCCGGCGGCAGCGAGGTAGCCCACGCTCAGGTGGTTGATGCCGTACCACACCAGCGCCGCCGAGGCGGGGATGTAGAGCATCGGCACGAAAAACCACGGCGTACGGGTCAACGCATCGAGGAAGTTATTTTGAAAAATACGAGGTGAATCTTCAGAAGGACGGAACCACACGGTAGCCTCCTTCGCTGCAGTCTGTGATGTGTCGGGCTATTATCAGGACTATTGTCTCAGAGACCGACACCAATGGTTCGCGCGTGATTGGTACTACAAAGTTGCCAATTTCCCAAGATCCCTACGACACTTTTTCCGAGCGAGCGCGGAATCGTCGCCCCGGCTTCACTTGTGGCTCGGCGATGTTTACAGTCGGGGCACGTTTACGGGAGGCAGCGCTTGAGCGAGCAAGAACAGCACATTCGGATTCGCCCGACGGCTCTATTCGCCGGGATCGGACTCCTGAGCCTCGGCATTTTCTTCTTCATCGTCGGGATCCAGTACGAGTCGGACTACCTGGAGCTCAGCGAGCGCGGTGAGACGATCCTCGCCGACGTTACCGACGTCGATCGGACGCAAGAGGGCACCGACACCTACTTCAAGCTCCACTACGAGTTCACGATCGAGGGGGAGCGCTATACGCGCACCGATATCACCGGCCGCGACGATCAGTGGATCGAGGTGACCGAGGCCGAATGGGAGGAGGCGAGCTCGACCGGCACGATTCCGGTGGCCTACCTCCCCGAGGATCCGACGGTGAATTGGCCCGAGGAGGCGACCGGGGATCCGCTGACGATCGGATACGTGACCGAAGGCCTGGGCGCCAGCATGCTCGCGCTATTTCTGGGGCTGATCGCCCGCACGGCGACCGAGTACAAGCGTGTGCGCAAGGGCGGCCAGGTGAGCGCCGAAGACTGCATCATGGTCGAACTGCGCGAACCCAAGGCGGCGTGAGTGCCGTCAGTCAAGCATGCGCAGGCGCTCGCAGGCGACGTCGTGGCCGCCGTCGCAGCCCTTTCTAAAGAAGCTCCGGGCCTGCCGGCGGCTGCGCGACACGCCGTCTCCCCGCGCGTAGAGCGATCCCAGATAGCTACAACCCTGAGGGTCGCCCTCGTTACATGCACGTCGATACTGGGATGCAGCCGCGTCGAAGTCGGCGCTCACGCCGATACCATGCTCGAGGTGATATCCCCTGTGGGTGCAGCCACGGGCCGTCCCCAGATCGCACGCCTGCTCGAAGAGCGACGCGGCTCTGGGCTCGTCTTTGGGCACGATATCGCCGTCACGGTACAGGGTGCCGAGGCTCACACACGCTCCGCCCTCGCCCTGAGCGCACGCATCCTCGAACATCATGACGGCTTTGATACGCGACTCGGGGCTGGTCTCCGCGGCCATCCCACGACCGGCATTGAAGCACGCCGGCCGATAGCCGTAGTGGCACGCCTTCTTATACAGGCTCAGCGCCTTCGGTGCTTTTCGTGGCACGCCAGCGCCCGTCTGATAGGCGTTGGCGAGGTTGAAGCAGCCCTTTGGATCGGCGTTCTGGCAGGCCTGCTGGAAGAGCTCGGCCGCGCGAATCACGTTTGCTTCGACGCCCTCGCCGTCGGTGAACATCACGCCGAGGCTGTTGCAGGCGCGCTCGTAGCCACTCGAGCAGGAGACGTCGTAGAGCATAGCCGCGCGCGACTTATCCTCGGGCACCCCGTCGCCCTGATCGTGTCGGAGCGCCACGTTGAAGCACGCCTGTCCGTGTCCGCCCGAGCATGCTGTTTCGTAGAGGGAACGCGCACGCTCACGGTCCGCGGCGATCCCGTTGCCTGACTCGCGGAGGTCGGCCAGGTGCGTGCATGCGATCGCATAGCGTTCGTCGCAGCCAGCGCTGTAGAGATCGACCGCGCGAGCGATGTCCTCGTCGACGCCGAGGCCCTTCTGGTGGAGCGCGCCGAGCAGCGTGCACGCCTCGGGGTTGTCCATCGCGGCGGGCAGGCCGCAGCCGCGTTCGTACATCTCGCGGGCGCGGCTGTAGTCCTGAGCGACCATGAAGCCCTTCTCGTAGCGAACGCCGAGCATCACGCAGGCCAGGCCGATGCCGTCGTGGCAGCCCGCGTCGAGCTGTTCGACGACCTCGGTCTGGGAGTTCTCGGTCCGCAAATCCAGGTCGTATCGCACGGCGAGCTCGCCGCAAGCCACGCCGTTGCCGCCCTCGCAGGCGCGCAGGTAGGCGGCGATGGCGGCTCGCCGATCGGCGCGCGTGAGTCGAAGTGCGTCGCCCAATCGGCGGCATCCGTCGAGCTCGCCGAGCGTGCATGCGCGGCGGTACAGTGGGATGGCATCGACGCGCGTCTTGTCGACCACGAGCTCTTGCTCGTACATCAGGCCCAGGCCCACGCAGCCGAGCCCGGCGCCGGCCTCACAGGCATCGGTATAGAACTCGTAGGAGCGTGCCAGGTCTCGCTCCACGCCGCGCGCGACCACGAACATCGAGCCCAGCATCGCGCAGGCGACCGGGTGGTCTTGCTCACACCCCCGCGAGAAGTACTCCGCGGCCTTTTTGGGGTTCTCCTCGCCGCCAAAGCCGTCCATCAGCGCCTTGCCGAGCAGCGTGCAGGCCAGCCCGTCACGGTCCTGACGGCATTCCTCCAGGAGCGCGGAGACATCCAATCGCGTGTCGAAGTCCGGAGCGCCGCTCTGTTCGAAGTCCTCGCCGTCCAGGGTCGCGCCGCCGCGGATCGGCTCCTTCGCCGGGTTCACATCACCGGGCGATCCGCTCGTAGAAGCACACCCCCACATCGTCGCGAGGGTTAGCAGGGCGAGCATTTGGATTCTAAAGTGGGTCATCGTCACTCACTGTCTGAGGCTATCGATTCAGACAGAACTCACGGTGGATTGTTCCATGCATTCTACAGAACGATCGGTCTATTCTACAGAGACGCTCGGCGCAGCACAGGCCGGCTTCCAGCCCATCGAGCAGCTCTTCTCGCGCCAGCGATCCGCCTCGTTGGGCTCGGGCTCTCCATCGAAACCGTGCGCGACGGCGTATCCGTAGAAAAAGCACGCGTCCGCGGCGCCGGCCTGACACCCGACCTCGAAGAGGCCCTTGGCCAGTGGCCTCGCCTTCTCGGGGCTCATGCGATCGAGCACGATCTCGCCCCACAACACGCAGTCGGGCTGCTTGGCGGCCTGACAGTCCTTCCACGCGACATCGAGCGACTGACTGCGCGACATGCCGATCCGGGGCAGCATCGCCCAGTTGGGGTTCGCGGCCGACGAGTCCTTCAAGACCTTGCACGATGCGATATCGCCGGCAAAACAACCCTTCTCGAATGCGTCCGAGCCGTCCTTACCCTCGGCCTCGGCTGCGAGCCCGAGCAGCCTGCAGCCGGCGGGCACCCCATTTTGACAGGCTTTGTCCAGAAAGGGGCGCGCAGCCTCCGAGGACGCTCCGACTGACAGGAGTGCATCGCCGGCGGCCACACAGAAAGCTGGCGCGTCCGGCGAGCAATATCGCCGAAAGGTCTTGCGTGCCTGCTCGTAAGCTCGCGCGGTTTTGTCATCCAGGAGAAAGAACGCCTCCAGGAGACATGCGCGCTCGACACCCTCGATACACGCCTTTGCTGCGAAGCTCTGGAGCTCCTCGCGATCGGCCTCTTCCCGGTCTGATTGGAGTGCGACGCCGGCGATGCACGCGGTCGCGATGCTATTCTTTTCGCAGACCTGACGGGTGTGTTTTTCGATGAGCGCGACGCTGCATTCCTGCGCCTCGAGCGATGCCTCACAGGCGGATGGCCAGAGGTCCTCTTCGACGACGCGCTCCTGCTCTTCGGGGGCCGATGCTCCTTCGGCCTCGTCTGCGGTGGTCGTCGCATTCGGCGCGCATGCGGCAAGGAAAACGCCGACGATCAGGAGGTGATAGCGTAGAGAAACAGGGAGCAGCATTCGATCTGGCAGCAAAATAGCCTCAATAAAGTCCGTTCGAACTGATGACGCCAACATAACAAACGGATCCCCCTTCACCACTCCCGAGATTTTCAGAATTTTTTTGAACAGATGAAATAAAACAGGGGGTGCCGTCGTTTAAAGTGTGTCTGTCCCCAACGCAGACAACTCACCGTTGGCGAACGGTGAGAGCTTCATGGCATGACTCCTCCTTTCGCCGAAGCGCCTCGCATTTGCGAGGCGCTTTGGTGTTTCTTGGCACTCTCGCGAAAGGAGCAGCAGCCCCGCCTATTCAGGGGAGTTGAGCTTGAGGGGGGTGGAGGTCCAAATCCGCGACCGGTCGCCGAGTTGCCCATAAAAGCCGCTGCCCCAGCAATACAATTCGCCGTCTTCTTCCAGGCCACACGCGTGCGAGACGCCGGCTGCTAGCTTGACGAAGGTGTGGTCACCGGCGATGCGCGTCGGCCTTGCGGTCTCGTCGTCTTCGAGCGTGACTCCATCTCCCAGCCCGAGTTCGCCATTTGCGTTCGAACCCCAGCAATAAGTGGGGCCGCCCATGGTGATGCCGCAGGTGAAGCCGCCCCCGGCGACTAGATGTTTGAAGCGGTAGCCACCCTCGACTGCGACCGGCGAATCTTGATGGTCGACATGGGCGCCGAGGCGGCCGTACCAGTTGATGCCCCAGCAGTAAGCGCGACCGTCGGCGGCAAGTCCGCAGGTATGTGCGTGGCCGAGGGCCATCGAAACGAACTCTTCCTCAGAATTCACACGACTCGGGCCAAGTTTATCCTCACCGGTGCCATCACCGAGTGTTCCACCGACATTGCTTCCCCAACACCACATTTGCCCCTGGTCGTCGATGGCGCACGAGTGACTCGTGGCAGCCTCGACTTGCTCGAATGTCCCGTCAAACACGACAGCCTCGAGATCCGTGGACGCCACGCCCCTACCGATACCGGCTTGCCCCTCGTCATTTTGGCCAGCGCAGTGGACCACGCCCGACTCGTCGAGCAGACAGTGGTGGAAGCCTCCTGTGGAGATCTCGCGCCATTGGTTGGCCGGTTCGACCCGTGTGGGGTGGGAGAAGTAGGAATCTTCGGTGCGAATGCCGAATGATTGGTCGCCGTTCCTGCCCCAACAGAGGACCGAACCTTCGCTCTCGATCCCGCAGGCGTGTTCCTCTCCGAGCGACACGTCTTTAAAGGAGTGAGGTTCCGCCGAACGAATCACACGGCTCTGGGCCCAATAAAAACCGTTGCCGAACTCGCCGAAGCGACCGTCACCCCAGCAAAATAGGCGGCCTTCTTCGTCCAATGCGCACGTCTTGTAGTCGTCTGCGATCACATCCACGAAGGTCTTGTCGGTGTCGACACGCTGCGGCGCGCGGGAGAAGAGCGGGCGTCCGTCGCCCAACTCGCCGAAGAAATTTGAGCCCCAGCAGTAGATCTCGCCATCGTACGCGCCGCCGCAGGTGTGCTGCTCGCCCGCTGACAGCCAGGCGAACCTGTGGGACGTCTTTACAGATACGGGCTCGACGCTGGGACGGCCGAGTGCCCGTCCGAGGGCCCCGTGGCGATGCATGCCCCAGCAAAACGCGCGTCCGTCGGCCTTCAGGCCGCATGTATGGCTATCACCGGCTGTCAGGTGGACGAATACGTGGTCGCCGGACACGATGGCCGGCGTGTCCTGGGCGTCACCCTCGGATTCCGCGAAGCCGACCTGACCTCTGCGGTTCCATCCCCAACACAAGGTGCGCGCCTCGTCGGTGATCCCGCAGACGTGCTGTCCACCGGCCGTCAGCTCGACGAAGCTATTTCCGCCGGCGACCTCGACGGGATCCGTGGAGTTCTGCGTGCGGCGATTTCCGAGTGCACCACCCTTGCCGAATCCCCAGCAATAGGCAGTGCCATCGGTGCTCAAGCCGCACGAAAACGCCTTGCCGAGCGCAAGATGTTTGAAGTCGATGGGTTCATCCAACACAAAGTCGCCCCACCATTCTTCGGTCTCACCGCCCAGTTGGCCGTATGCGTTGCTGCCCCAGCATCTGACGGTGTCATTTGCTGCGATGGCGCATGAATGGGTCCCACCGGAAGCGACGTCGAGGTATTCTCGGTCGTCCCAGGTGATCTGGGTCGCCCAGCCCATGCTGTTGGGGTAGTCACGCATCACCTGTGCGTATTGGTTATCGCCCCAGCAGACGATATTCGCGTCCGGATCGATGCCGCACGTATGTGTATCGCCGACAGCCAGGTCAGTGAACGTGAAGCCCTCGGATGATCTTACGGGAGAACTCGAATGGAACTCCTCGGTTCCCAGCGCGTTCGTGCCATCGTATCCCCAGCAGAACGCCTCACCGCTCTCGTTCAGCCCGCAGGACATATTGTGTCCGCCGGACACCTGCTCGAGCGCGTGCGTCAGTCCTTCCGGGGGGCCGGAGATGTCGGTGCCATGCTCCGCATCGGCGCCTGCATCGGTGTCTGATTCGACACCGGTGTCCTGGTCACCTGCGTCGTTGTTGGTGGCCTTCGGGGGGCCTGAACACCCTGAGATTGCGAGTGTCAGCGCGACGAGCCCGGGTATGACTGTACGATAGACGTGCATGTAGCCCCCATTTTCCTATACGGGAGCCGATGTTTAGGCGGGGCAAACATCGGCGGTGGTCAGCGACGAGACCATCGCCTACAAGATCACATCTTCAAACGCAACGCCTTCTCGTGGTTGTGCCAGATGGCCGGAAGGCGGCCGGGCGTCTCGCCGTCGACGTCGAGTACGGCATGTCGATCGGGCT
>JBNJFZ010000100.1:6055-19893 GCA_051747295.1 Myxococcota bacterium | reverse complement strand
CTGTATCTTGCCGAGCACACGACCGGCCTCACCTTTGATCGCATCGCTTCGGAAGGCACGAACTGCATACGGCAGGGCCTCTCGGTACTCACGCTCGGCAAGGTAGGTGCGCGCTACGAGCAGATTCAGGCGCGGATTCTTCGGATCGTCCTCGAGGCCTTTCTGTGCGCGCTCTCGCGACTCGGAGTACGCCTCCTGATCGTACAGAGACCTCGCGGTATTGTAGGTATTCGCGCATCCCGACATGAACGCGGCCGTCGCCACGAGCAGCGACATCACCATGAGCATCGTCGCACGCGGGAGGAGGGGCCTTCGGAGCATCGAGTTTTTAGATAGCATCGAAGTGAATGTCTGAGTGGGGTGAAGTTCGCGTCGAGGGTATCCCCAGCGAAGGACCGTAGCAACGCCCCGGCGATGATACGACTCGCGTATCACCGACAGCACAACGTGATATAGATGTCGCCAATGGCGCCCGATGTTCCACAAAATGCCGGGAGTACAGCTTTTCGCGCCCCCTTCACCCTTTACAATGACGGAGTCGTTGCCTTAATGATTGGCGCTGTCGTAAACATTGGTTCGTTAAAAGCAGAGGTCTGAGAACGTGGGAAGCGATAAAGAGTACAAGGGACTGTCCATCGATCGTGGCAGCCGCCACTGCAAAATCGTCGACGAAGAAGACGAGGTCGTGTTTCGAACGACCAACCTCCGGGATGCCGAGGCGTACCTCGACCTTCTCGAGGAGAACGACCGGCTTCACCGGCTGCTGGAGGCACGCGGCATCGCGCCGCACAGGATTTACCTCCTCGCCGCTGAAGAAGAGCATCGTGGAAAGGTCAACGATGAAGGCCACCCGGCTCACGAAGTCGTGATCGTGGCGAAGGCCGACAACGAGTCGGTCGTCGTGCGCTACCTCGAGGACGGCCGCGAGGCTATCGTCGACCTCGACGAGATCGAAGCCATCGAAGGCGGCTCCTATCTCCAGGCGTCGGATATCACCGACGAGACCGTCCACGTGGTCGTGCGTTTCGACCGCGGTCGCGAAGAGGACGCGACGACCATCTCCGCCTGGAAGACTGCCGAGAAGGCCGACGATATCGTCGAAGACTGGGCTGAGATGGATGAGTCGCCCGGAGACGAGTACACCGGCGTCCTCTACGAGACAGAGGGCGACCTGCTCATCTACCGTGCCGAAGTCTCGGTCGAAGACTGAGTCAAACCGACATCACGCACAAAAAACCCCGCGCCGATTCGCATCGGCGCGGGGTTTTCTTTTCTCGGCTCCACCCGTCAGGGCGGAGCTGTCGAACATCAACCGATGACTTCCGCCTCGGTACCCTCGGTCAGGAATCCGGCACGCTTCCATGCGTACACGCCGCCATCGAAGTCGGCGACTTTTCGGTATCCGAGGTTCTCGAGGAGTTCGGACGCATCATTCGACGACTCGTCGTCATGATTTTGTCCGTACACGACGATTCGCTCATTTTTATTGAGCTCTTTCTTCGCGAGTTCCCCGAGTTCGCCCAGCGGAATATTCTTCGCGTCCGGAATGTGCTCTTTGGCGTAATCTTCCGGATCGGAAACATCGACGAGTACGAATTCCTCGGCCTCGTCCATGCGCTCTTTGAGCTCGGTGCTCGACATCAGTCTAGCCATAAAAAAACCTCTAACTTGTCTGAATAGTTAGTACTCAGACGTGGGGCCGGGCACCTGAACTAGCCACTATTCGGTCCTACGACACGACCAGATCTCCCGACCCGCATTTGGGCGACGCATACTCAATGCAGCGCTGTCGCGGACCAATCTTATTTGCCGCCGGTACTATACGGAGGTCCGCGGCGTTCGCAAGCCCCGCCTGATTTGCCATCGATTTGCAGCCGGAGTTTCTAATCTACTCGGTCGATGTTTGGCATCCCATCGTCGGGTTCTTCGTCTTCGCCCAGTCGAAATATATTGGGCTTGTCGTTTTCTTTGGTCTCGTCGGTTTTCTCGGCCTTCTGCTTGCTCTCGTCGCCCCCGGCTGCCGCGGGCGCCTCGTTCTTTTCGGCCGATTTGTCTGCAGGTTTCTTAACTCGGTGTCGAACGGGGCTCCGTCGCTGCTTTTCGTCCTCTTTGGACAACGAGACGTCGATGCTCTTCTGGCCTCCGGGCTCGACATTGACGTTCAGCGTGCGAGTGCGCGTTTTGTACCCGTTTTTTTCGAATCGCAGCTCGATCGACTCGGTGTCTGCGTCGATCTCGCGCTCGAGCGGTGTCTTTCCCCACTCTTCATCGCCCTGAAAAACCGTCACGCCTGACTGCGGCGAGGTGATCTCGAGCGCGAAGGTCGTCGGGGCGGCTGCCTCGCTCTCGTCGAACTGCATCTCGCTGGCCTCATCGTCGGCTTGCTGCTCGGGCTCCGGCGCAGCAGCGGGTTCGACCGGGGCTGCGTTTTCAGCGATGGCCTCATCGTCGACCTGCTCGCTCGAGGGCTCGGTGAACGCCAGGTACCCACCGACGATGATGAAGAGGGTGAGCAGGATGATCCCTGCGATCAGCAAGACGCTCGTGTTGTCGTCCTTGCTCGTGTCTGCGCTAGTCGGCGCTTCCGGTGCATGCACCGGCTTT
This sequence comes from Myxococcota bacterium, assembly GCA_051747295.1. Lineage (GTDB taxonomy): Bacteria > Myxococcota_A > Bradymonadia > Bradymonadales > Bradymonadaceae > JBNJFZ01. The sequence goes on along the minus strand of JBNJFZ010000100.1, from coordinate 17,289 downwards.
CGGTCGGCCCGTGTTTTGGTGACTCGGTCGAGCGTCTGCGATGAGTGCATGTCGAGCAGATCGCTGGACTCTGGCTGGCGCTTGGCGACCTCGGGTGACTCGCGCATGCCAGTCCCCGGCGGAATCGGGTTGCTCTCGAGTTTTTCGACCGCCCGCTCCAACTCCTGTCGGAAGGCCTCGATCTGCGATTGCCGTTCGCTGGGCGACTTCGACAGGGCGCGACGGACGACCTGCTCAAGTTGACCCGGGATGCGGGACAGCGCGCCCTCCGTGAGGCGCTCGGCCAGCGGAGGCGGCGGCTCCTTGGCGTGCGAGATCATCAACTTGGTCGTGCTCGCGTCGTCGAAGGGCGGGGTGCCGCACAGCATCTCGAAGACGATGCACGCCAGGCTGTAGATGTCGCTGCGTCGATCGACGGACTCCGCGAGGATCTGCTCGGGGGACATGTAGCGCGGGGTGCCGATGATGCGGCCTTCCCCCGTCAGTGTGACCTCGTCCTCGGCCTGCAGCGACTTGGCGATGCCGAAGTCGAGCACCTTCACAAAGTCGCTGTCCTCATCGACCTCGATCAAAAAGATATTCTCAGGCTTGATATCCCGATGCACGATGCCGGCGGCGTGCGCTTCGGTCAGGGAGCGACAGACCTGTGAGGCGATATGCACCGCGCGCTTGGGGTCGAGCGGTGCCTCATGCTCGATGACGTCGCCCAGTGTTCGACCCGACAGCATCTCCATCGCCAGAAACAGCATGCCGTCGTCGGTCTGCCCGTAGTCGAAGACAGTGACGGTATTCGGGTGCTGGAGCTTGCTGACGGTCAGGGCTTCGCGCTTGAAGCGGGCTGCGGCTTTCGGATCGCCCTGAGGGATGAGCTTGAGCGCGACTCGCCGCTCCATATTGCGCTGGAGCGCCTGATAGACCGCACCCATGCCACCGAAGCCCAGGAGCGATTCCAGGTCGTAGCGACCGTTGATCTCCTTGCCGAGCAGGCGCTCGTACTCGCGCTTCTTGTATACCTGGGACGCGGTATTCATGAGGGCTAGAAGTCCAGTCGGACACCTACTCCGGCGCCAGAATCATGAGCGTAGGGAAGGACCAGAGCGCTGGCTTTGTCGTTGGACTCGTCATTGTCCGCCGACAGCAGTAGATAGATACCTACACCCGTCGTGACTGCGCCGACGACGAAGAGGCTATCCGCGACTAGAGCCTGTGTCTTCGCCCGGGTCTGGGCGTCTTTGCGCGTCTGGAAGTCGGCGCCGCTCTGAATCTCATCGGCTGAGCTCGACGCCATCAATCCGAAAGCGCCGCCGACGGCGAGCGCGCCGACGCCGGCTCCGGTCACGATCCACGGGACCGGGGAGGAGGCACGCTCTTCCTTCGGCGTGACTGGTTCAGGGTCGGTCTGGTCGCTCTCCGTCTCGGCGCCGGATGTGTCGCTCGTGTCGATGTCGGCGATCTCTCGGAGGCTCTCAGCGCGCTTCAGCGCCGCACGTCGGGCTTCACTACCCACTTCTGGAGCTACCGCGAATTCCTCGTAGTGCTCGATCGCCTCTTCGTATTCCTCGAGCTTCTCGTGGCAACGCCCGATATTGTAGAGCAGGTTAGGGACGGGCTGCAGATCGTAGGCTTGCTCGAAGTAGCCGATCGCGTCTCGATAGCGCTCTTCACCGTAGGCCTTTGCACCCTTGCTCGCGAGTTTCTCGACCTTGCGCGCCGTCGACTCGCCTTCAGACGTCTGGGCAGTCGCCTCCGAAAAGCCGGACAGGGCAGGGACAAACGTCAGAGCGAGCAAGATGGCGGCGGTCTTTAGCAGGTTCGAGAGCATCGTATATTTCTTTCCGGATCCAGTTGTGGCTCGCTCGATGATAGAGCGTGCGCTCCGGTGAGTCCAGAATAGTCCGCTCGCCGCCTCCGACGTGATGGTCGTTCGGGGGCTCGGTCATTTGGCGAAGAAGTCGTCCCAGGACAGCTCGGTCGACCCCGACAATCGTATGCGGCGGAACGCCAGGTCCAGCACGAGCAGCCCCAACGCGATCATGAGGAAGTACGGCCACAATTCTCTTCGGTACTTCACTTCTTCGCCCATCGGGTCGAAGAGCGTGGCGACTTCGGGGTTCGTCGCGCCTCTGGCGACCTCTGCTGCGCGCTGGAGCATCTCGCGGCGCGGCTCGAGGAACAGATACTCGCGCGGGTACGGGTAGCTGATGCTCCCGAGGCTCACCGCCAGCGTTTCTCCGCCCTGATTATGCTGGGCCTTGAGGCTGTAGCTGCCGTACTCGTCGAGCTCGACGTATGCCTCATACCGGCCGGCCGCGGTCTGCGCGAGCTGCACCGAGTCGACTTCACCGGCAGGCGAGGTCATCGCCACCTGTGACTCGAGGTCGTTGATGAAGCGGTCATCTTCGCCGACCGCGTCGACCACGATGTGGGCGCGCCCCTGATCGATCTCGGTGCGCATCGCAAGCTTCATTCGGTCGTCGGTGCGCATGGTGTCGCGGATCAGCTGTGCCCAGAACTTCGAGTATCCGGGCCAGCGCACCCACTGAACCGCCCAGCGGTTCTTGAGGTCGGACGTAAACGCCACGACCTTGCCCAGCCCGCGACGCCAGCGCGCCAGGATGGGCTCGCCGTACTCGGATACCAGCAGGACTTCGGCCTGCGGCTTGGCCTGCGTCGAGACGTAGCCGAGCAAGTAGGGCGCGCTGGTCCACGGGATGCCCTCTAGCACCTGCGCTCGCTTGGCGACCTGGGCCCGGAATGGTTCCTCGACCATCGAGCTGCGCGAGACCTGCGAGGTCTCCTTCATGAAGATCCGCGGGATATTGTACGGGTTCGCCGTGTAGTAGTAGCGGCCTCCGCCGCCCTCGGCGATGCGCTTGAGCATCGTCGTCTCCGACTGCGAGCCGATGGCGACGGTCGAGACCGTGATCTCCTCGATGCGCATCGCCGGCAGGACCTCGGAGAAGATATTCGCGGAGCTGGAGTGGCCGTCCGTCAACAAGATCACGTGCTTGAGCTTGGCCGGCGTGATGGCCAGTTGCTCGTAAGCACGCTCGAGCGCGCCGGCGATATTGGTGCCGCCGCTCGCGTTCAGGCGACTGATATCGCTCAGGATTCGGACGCGATTCGAGGCAGACTGCATCCGCACCAAGGGCATATTGCCGTCGTCGAACGCGACGACGCCGACCTTGTCGTCTTTCCCCATGATCTCGACGGTCGACTTCGCCGCTTCCTTGGCCAACTCGATGCGCTCTCCGCTCATCGAGCCGGATTTGTCGATGACGAGCATCAGCGCCAGGCTGGGGGTGTCGCGCTTTTTCTTGGGTTGAAATTCGACCGGCAGCACCTTCTCCAGATACGTGCCGTAGTAGCCACCCGGGCCGAACGACGACTCGCCGCCGGCCACGATAAAGCCGCCGCCGAGTTCTTTGACGTAGCGGTCTACCAGCCGCATCTGTGACTCGCTAAATTGCGTGGCCGGAAGGTCGGACACCAGCACCAGGTCGAAGCTCTCGAACTCCTCGAGCGAGTCGGGCAGGCCGTGGGGCCCGCGCACCTCGACCTCGAAGTTCTCGTTTCGCAGCGCCCGCTGCAGGTAGTGCCGCGCACGCATCTCGCCCTCGACGTACAACACGCGCGGCTTGCCTCGGACGTTCGCGCTGTAGACGAATTCGTTATTGGCCTCGAAGTGGTCGTCTCCATCGACGTTCATCTCGAGCTTGAATTCCTTGAAGCCGGGCTCGGAGACCTCCGTCTCGAAGGTCACATCGTTCATGCCCTTTTGCAGCTCGACGGTCTTGGTCCCGTTTCGGAAGTCGTTTTGCCACAGCGAGACGGTAGCCTCGGTCTCGTGATTCGAGAAGATGCGCGCGGTCAGCGTGAACGGGGCGCCGACTTTGAGGCGCTCCGGCACGTCGATATTGCGGATCAACACCTCCTTTTTGGGCGTCATCTCGACTTCTTTATTGTACAGCCGGATGCCGAAGGCGCTGGCGCGGTGGGACTCGCCGAGGAAGTCGCCACGGGTTTCGTTGCCGTCGGAGATGATGACCGCGCGCTTGATATGGTCCTGCGGGAAGAGTCCGTACGCCATGCGCAGCGCTCCGGCTGCGTCCGTGAACAGCATCGACTCTTCATTCTCAGGGCGCGGTATCTCCTGGAGCTCGCCTTCCTCCGGCAGCGTCACCTGGTACGGATGCTGTGCAAACGCGATGACCTTGATGTCGTCTCGCTCGCCTTTTGCTGCGCGGGCCTCGTTGATGTAGTCGACCGCTTCGTCGAGCGCCTCGTCCGGAATCGACGCGGAGGTGTCGACGAGGAAGACTGTGGAAATGCGCGACTCGAAGCTCGTGAGCACGACCTGCACCAACGCTCCGACGAGTGCGATGATGAGCAGGGCGCGCAGCACCACGTTGAGCCAGCGCTGATAGGTGGGGAGGTCGCTCAGCGTGAAGCGCTGCACGATCCAGAGCACCGGAAGCACCAGTAGAATGCCGAAGAATAGCGGCTGCAGAATCTCGACATTTCGCCCCTGAAATTCAAAGGCGATGACGTCGAGGCTCGGCTCGACGACGAACTCGAAGAACACGAAGCCCATCGCCAGCCACGCGGCGACGAGCACGATCCAGAAGAGGGCGGGGCCGAGTTTTTTGGCGTCGAATATCATCGCTATACCGTCACTCGGCGGTTGTAGGTCGCCCATTCGATGAGCACGAGCAGCAGCAGGCCGAGCACGGCCCAGATCCACCACTCACTGCGCTCGAAGAGCAGGTTAGACGTGTCGTTCTCGACATTTTTGGCTGGCAATGAGATCTCGCCGGGCTTGATGCGCGATTCCTGGGTGCTCGACAGGTTCGCAGCGATGAACTGCGTCGTCTCGGGCCCCTGGATGCGATAGAAGCCGGTCTGAGACCCGTAGAATACCGCTTTGCCCTGGTAAATCGCGGCATCGAAGGCCTCGCCGTTCGGAGCCGTCACCTGGGCGGTGCCGTCGTCGGAATCGACCGGAATCGACCATGTCTTGCCGGTCTCGTAGTTCGGGACGTAGCTCTCGTCGTCGAGCGTGAAGTAGTCGACGATGTTGATCATCATGACCGGGAACGCGACGCGAAGCGGCAGGTCGCTGTTCCGGATGTCGAATAGCACGCCCACCAGATGCTTTCCGTCCTGCTTTCGCGTCACGAACAACGGGTTGCCGAACGAGGACGCGACGACCTCGTCGCCGCGGTCCAGGCGCACTTTCGAGGCAGCGCCGATATTGAGGTCCTTGAACGTGATCCACCGCATCAGCGGGTGGCTTTTTTTGACGCTCGTGATGATCGGCTCGCCGGTCGTCCCCGTGATCTCCCAGGGCCCGTCCTCCGGCGGGTCGAAATACACGAAGTTACCGCGCTCGGGCGTTTGCGGGGCGATGCTGTCGAAGATAGTCAGATCGTAGTCCTGCGACATCGACGCCTCATAGCTGCCCGGCGAGACGCGCTCTACGTTGAGGTTCGGGTTGAGCAGCAGCGGCCCCTCCAAAAACAGGTTGCCGTCCGAGACGGCCAGCACCTTCGTCTTTCGGATCGGGGGCAGCAGCGCAAACGCGCGGTCGTCGAGCGGGAACACATCCCGCGCGTCGCGGCTCAGCAGCTTGATGCGAGCCTCCAGCCGCTCACCCGAGACCGCCTGGCTCGGGTAGAACTTCTGGATGGTCTGGCCGGGCTCGAGCGTGAGTTGCTTGGCGTCGACCTGGCGGCCGTCGGCATAGATCTGGAGCTCCGCTTCGACGGAGCGCTCGAATTGATTTTTAACCTGCGCGAAGATCTCGTAGTCGAGCTTATTCGCCAGGTATCGACGCACGTTGAAGCCGGTGACCGCCACGTTCCCGGCGCTCTCTCCGAGTTTGACGTGTCGGATGGTCGTCTGCTCACTGAAATCGAGCTCGTCGAATACCTCGTCCTCGAGCCCTGCGCCGTCGCTGATGAGCACCAGCAGACCGTTTTCTTTGTCCTGGAGCGAGTCCGCCGCGAAGGCCAGGGCCTCCTCGAAGTTGGTTCCCGTCGCCGCTACCTCGATCTCGCGCAGCGGCTGCTCCAGGATAGACGGCTCGGTCACAAACGGGCTAAGCGGCTGGAGTTGGTCGTTGAAGTGCACCAGCATCACCCGGTCCTCGGGCCCGACCGTATCGAGGATGTCCGCGGCTCGCTTCTTGGCGATGTCCATCCGGTCGACGCCGCCGCTGACGTCGGTGGCCGCCATGCTGGCCGAGCTGTCGAGCAGCAAGAGCACGTGCCGTCCTCGTACGACCTCCTCTTCGGGGTGCGGATCGGCGAGCGCGAAGATGATGAGGCCGGCCATGATGAGGTGCAGCAACCACGAGAGCAGCCGTCGCAGCTTGCGCCACAGGTCCGACTCGCGCGTGCGCTTCTCCAGAACGCGGCCCCACAGATGCGAGAACGGCACTTCGATCCGCCGCTTTCGCAACTTGAGGATGTACAGCAGCGTCAGCAGACCTGCCGCGATGCCGCCGAGCGTCAGCAGCGTCGATATGGGGATTCCGGTAAATTGCATTACTTGATGAAGCCTCCGGCTCGAAAGATCCGGAGGACCAGGTCATCGAACGCCTCCTGAATGGGCACGCGGAAGTACAGGATCTGCTTGCGCGTGCAGAATTCTTCGAGCTCTCGCCCGAACTCCTCGAACGCCTTGCGGTATTCCTTGACGATCTCGGGCGTCACGGTCATCTCGCGCACGTCACCGGTCTCACAATCGACCAGTTGGAGCTCGCCCTGGACCGTCGGCTCCAGCTCTCGCTCGTCGTAGATGTGCACGACGATCGGGTCGAATTTGTAGTAGCGCAGGTAGTTCATGCCCTCTTCGAACCCGCTCGGATCGTAGAAGTCCGAGAGCACCACGGCCATCCCGCGGCGCTTATTCTGGGTGACGAAGGTCTTGAAGGCCTGCTCGAGGCTGGTGTGTTGGCCAGCGTCGACGTTGTCGAGGAAGTCGAACACCTTGAAGATCTGCGCCTTGCCGCGAGACGGCGGCAGCCGCCCGTCGAGCTTGCTCGAGAACGGGATGATGCTGACGCGATCGAGGTTGCTCAGCCCGATATATCCCAGCGCCGCGGCCACGCGCTTTGCGTAGTCGAGCTTATTGGGTTCGCCCAGTTGCATCGACTTGCTGCAGTCGAGCAGGAAGTAGATGTAGAGGTCTTCTTCTTCCTCGAAGAGCCGCAAGAACAGCTTCTCGGTGCGCGCGAATACCTTCCAGTCCAGCCCGCGGAAGTCATCGCCGGGCGAGTAGGGTCGGTGGTCGGCGAACTCGATACCGCTCCCGACGATCTTGGTCTTGCGCTCGGCTTGCTGCCGGCCGGCCATGATCTTCTTGGAGACGATATAGAGGTACTCGAGTTTCTTGAGAAACTCGTCGTCGAATTGGGTGTCTTTTTCAGCCATAAAAGGCGGGTTCCGCTGCCATGTCGTCAGGTGAAGTCACACGAACGACTACTTCGAATTCTCCGGGATCGTCTCGATGATGTGGTCGAGGATGTCGTCGGTGGATACCCCCTCGGCCTCACCCTCGAAGTTGAGGATGACGCGGTGGCGAAGCGCCGGGACCGCCGAGGCCCGCACGTCTTCGCACGACACGTTGAATCGACCGTCCATGAGCGCTCGGACCTTCGCCGACAGCAGAATCGCCTGGGCACCTCGCGGTGAGGAGCCAACGCGCACGTACTGGTTGGTGATGTCCGGTGAGGACGGATGCTCGGGGTGCGTCGCCTGCAGCAGGCGCAGCGCGTAATCCTGGACGTGGCGAGCCACCGGGACTTCGCGTGCGAAGCGCTTCATCTCGATGAGTCGGTCCTGGTTGATGACCTTCTCCAGATCCGGCTCCTCGCGCTGCGTGGTGCGGTCCATGATCGTATGGAGCTCGTCCAGCGACGGAAACTCGACGTTGAGCTTGTACAAGAAGCGGTCGAGCTGGGCTTCCGGAAGAGGGTAGGTGCCCTCCATCTCCAGCGGGTTTTGCGTGGCGAGCACGAAGAACGGTTCATCGAGCATCATCGTCTCTTTGGCGACCGTGACGCTCTTCTCCTGCATGGCCTCGAGCATCGCCGCCTGGGTCTTCGGCGTGGCGCGGTTGATCTCGTCTGCCAGCACGATATTGGCGAAAATGGGGCCTCGCTCGAATTGGAAGTGCTTCTGGCCGTCCTCGTCCTCGATGATCATGACCGTACCGAGGATATCCGTCGGCATCAGGTCGGGGGTGAACTGGATACGTGAGAATGCCAGGCCAAGCGCATCAGATAGCGTGCGCACCAGCATGGTTTTTCCCAGCCCGGGCACGCCTTCGAGCAGGACATTTCCACCCGAGAGCATCGTGATGATGACGCCGTCGATGATCTCGCGGTGGCCGACGATCATCTTGCCGATCTCGTCGCGTATCCTGTCGCAATCTTTGCGGAATGCCGCGACTTGTTCTTCGACTTCCGCGCTGCTCGCCGCCGTTGCTTCGGTTGCCATACGTTCAGACTCCAATCATTGGGATTCAGACAGAGTACGCCCTTGCGTGCCGTCTCCAGCCGCGGGGGTTACTCCCGGGGTTTGATCAATTCGAAGTATCGCTTGATGTAGTAGCGGTATCCAGCCGGAACTTCCTCGCGCTCCATGACTTCTTCGACGACCGACTCGTAGTCGACGTAGACGTCCTTGTATTCGGTGGTCGCGAAGCCTTCCTCGCTGGCCGATCGGATGATCTCGGACTTGCTCGCCCCGGCCCCTTTGCGACCGCTGACCTTGCTGTCTTTTCGTTCCGAGTCGAGGGACGTCTCCTCGCCGAGCTCGCGGTTTCCTTCGCCCGCTCCCGCCTTGTTGGACTGTTTCTCGGAGAGCTCCTTGCTGGCGTTGCCTTTCTGGGCATCCTTGGCCTCGCCCTTTTCCGCAGACTGATCGCCTTCTCCGGGCATCTCGCCGGACTTCTGGCCGTTGGACTTGCCCTGTTGGCCCTGCTGGCCTTTCTCGCCTTCTTTGCCGCTCTCCTGCTCACCGCGAGCCCGACGCAAAAAGTCCTTCATGCGCTCCCCACGCTGCCCATCGGACTCTTGCTGCCCGTCGGAATCGCCCTGCTTGGAGCCCGAGCGCCGCATTGATTCCTCCATGTCGTCGAGCTGGCGCTTGGCGTCGCGCTTGACCTTTTGGCTCTTGCGCTGCTTGCTGCCTTGCTTCATCTGCTCGGAGGCCTCCTTTGCCTGGTCGCTGGCCTGCTTCTGAGCGTTGGATTTCTCGCCGTCCTCACCGTCTTCGGCCTTCTGTTGCTTCTCGCCTTGTTCTCCTTCCTGCTCCTCGGACTTCTCCTTCATCTTCTCGGCCATCTCTTCGGTGTTTCGCTGCAGGCGCTTGAGCTGGCGAGACGACTGGCTGTTTTGCTGCTTCTCTTGCTCTTGCCGGAGCTTGTCGAGCTCCTTCTGGGCGCGATTGAGCCGCTGCTTGTCCTTCTCGCTCAGGTCGCTCTGGCCCTCGAATTTCTTGGCGAGCTCCTCGGCGAGCTTCTTGTGCTTCTCGATCAGCTTTTCGAGCTTTTTGTCGTCCGGGTCGAGGTTTTTGGCGAATTTTTCCAGTAATTTCGCCATGCGCTCGGCTTTCTCTGGGCTCATCTCCTCGTTTTCGAGCTTGTCGGCGAGCTTGTCGAGCGCTTTGGAGGCCGCCTCCATATCCTTTTCTTCGAGGGCGTCGACGACTTCCTTGAGCTCTTCTTCTTTCTCGAGGTCCTCGGCGGCTTCCTTCTTGAGGTCTTCAGCGGCCTTCTTGAGCTTGTCGGCGAGTTCCTCGGTGGCCTTGTCCTGCTCTTCGTCGAAGTACTTCTCCTGGATCTCGTCGACGCGCTCGAGGAACTCCTTCTCGGAGATCTCTCGCTCCTCGACCTCGTTGAGGAGCTCCTCGATCTCGGCGACCATCTCTTCGGCCTCCGGATCATCGACGCCCTCGAGCTCGTTTTTGAGCTGCTCGAGTCGATCTCGCTCCATCGCGATCGTCGCTGAGTCCAGCACGGGGTCGTGCTGGATCTCGGGGGCCGGGGGCAGCGGGTGCTGGTTCGACGGTGGCTGGATCACCGCGAGGATACTCACGGCTGCCAGAAAAACCGCGAATGCGGTCAGGTCCGTGGGCTTCTCGAACGGTGCAGCGCGAGATGTGTCGACCTCGTCGGTGTGACGCAGGGCGTCGCGCATCTGTGCGGAGGAAAATTCGTCCGCTTTGTGGCCTTCGGCGAGGCTCAATGCGGTCGAGAGCCGGTCGTGCAGCCCGTGGCTCTGGTCGATGCGCTGGGCGAGCGAGACACGATCGACATGGCGAAACCAGCCGCGCAATGCCGCGCCAACCGGCACGACCCCGGCGACGAGCGCGGCCGTCCAGAACGTCGTGCTCTCGACCCAACCGGTCTTGTAAAGCACGAGCGCGAGCGCCACGATCATCAGGTAGACGAGCGCACCCGTGACACCGTACTCCATGGCGCGCTGGCCGCGGACTCGCCGTGCGACCCGATCCACGAGCCGAGTGATGCGCGATACGTCGCCCTGCGACGGTTTGTCGGAACGCTTGCTACTCATGAAAAGAGCTCGTTGTAAGGCTCGTTCGGCCTACGCCTCGGGTTGGTCGTCAGGGACTCTTCGTCCCGATGTAGAATGCGTCATCCCGCGCCGTGTATTCCTAACCTTGGTCTCCATCATCGTAGGTTGAAACGTGATTGAAGCCAAAGGGATCTAAAAAGGGGAGTGGGAGAGGTGGGTGATGTGGGAGAGTGGGTAGGCGGGTTGCATGTTCGAGCCGAGAGGGCGGTCCGGCTCCGTGTTCCTGCGGTTCAACCGTTCCACGCCTCAGAGTCTCCCGTCTCAAAGCCTCCGTCTCCGTTGAGTCCGGAAGAACTGGAGCTACGGAATCACTAAATCACTGAATCACCGAACCCCGGAATCACCGAATCACTGAATCACTAAATCACGAAATCACTGAATCACCGACCTTCAGGGCAGGTCGAGCTGCGGCGGCTGCTCCTCACCCGCCTCCTCCTTCTGCGCCGTGCCCTCCAGCGGCACCGGCTTGGGCTTGGGCATCGGCCCTTCCTCAGGCGCGCTGCGCGTCTGGCCGCCGAATCCTCCGAGACCGAACCAGTTGCCGCCATCGAAGCTCGACTTGGCCTCCTTCTCGCGCAGCATCGGGCCATCTTGACCCGGCTTGTAGAATTCGGGCTTGTTCTCTCGG
>JBNJFZ010000100.1:0-5955 GCA_051747295.1 Myxococcota bacterium | reverse complement strand
AAATAGTGCACCGCCGCGTCGTTGATGCCGAAGATCCCCGGGCCGAACTCGATGATGTTGAAGTAAAGCTCGAGGATCCGCGACTTGGGGATATCGACCACGTCCTCCATGATCCACACGAGGAAGGCCTCGCGTAACTTACGTGCGATGACCTTGTCGCGGTTCAAGAAGAGGTTCTTGACGAGCTGCATCGAGACGGTACTGGCTCCGCGAACGAAGCCGCCCGCATCGAGGTTGTCCTCGACCGATTCTTTGAGGGCGTACCAGTTGAATCCGCCGTGGTCGAAGAACGAGTTGTCCTCGGTCGTCATCACCGCTCGTGTGAGCCACGGTGAGATGTGGTGGAGCGGCACGTAGCGATAGCGGCCGTAAGGATGCGGCTTCTCTTTACCCTTCCATTTGACCATCACCTTTGGCTCGGCCGCCTTCTTCTTTGGCGTTCGTTCGCCATCGGGCGGGGTTCCAACCAGCCCCTGTTCGTCGGCCGGAGCTCTGGACTCGCGCTCGCCGTCGAACGGGTCGCCACGCGGGCTGATCCTCCAATGGCCGGTTTCGGGATCGCGCAGCGGCCATTCACGCTCCATGCGCCGCTCTACGAACTTCTCTTCCGGCATATCGGTATTATCGACCAGCCACTGCAGCGGGACCGGGCGCATCTCCGGCAGTTGGATTGTGCGCTCGAACTCGATCCGCTCGTCGACGATGGTGTGGGTCATCTCACCACGCATTCGGCGAACGTCCACCTCCTGGGGCATGCTCACCAACTCGAAGTCTTGGAGGTTCTTATTGGCCTCCCACTTCATGTCGCCGGCCTCGTACAGGGGGACTTCGACGTGGAAGTTCCACGCGAACGTGCCCTTCATCTTCGTGCCGACCAGGGGCCCCTTGATCGCGTCTGGAACCGCGTCGAATAGATCCATGACCGGTGTCTTGGGCAGATCGACTTCGGCGTCGAAGCGGCTCGGGCGCTGTCCCGCATTCAGGCCGTACAACGCGGGTTTGAAGGTCGCCTTGACACCATTTAGCAACCCGGAGCCCTGCGTGAAGACCAGGGCGCCTCGCCGCGGCGGCTTCGGCTCCTCGTCTTCCTCGTCGGCTGTGGCATCCGCCGCGTCTTGCTGCTGCTCTTTGGCTGCGGGTTGGGCCGGCTCGTCGACCAGGTACGAGCGTACGCGAAGCAGTTCGGGTTCGGGGATCTCGGCGTCCGGGGCGTAGTACCCAGCGAACGTATAGCTGGTGTCCAGCGAGGTGATCGGCTCCTCGGTGAGCGCTTCGAGGTGTATGGCGGCGTCCTCCAGCGAGAATAAACCCTCGAAGCCGAGTTTGCTGTCGCGATTCTTGCGCTCGGCCGCCAGGTCGACGTGCATGACCCCGGCGCGTAGCTCGCTGTCGATCGGCCGGCCGCTGAGCTGGACCAGCCAGCCCATATGAAGGCCCTCGAGGCCCACATCCATATCGAGCATGCCGGTTCGGTAGCTCCAGTCGATATCGCCCTCGGCTCTCCCGAGGTCGGCCCCCTGTTCGCCCTTCGCATCGAACGCGCCCTCGACACTTATCTCGCCCTGCAGTGCGCGATGGGAGAGAGCGAGCGTCCCGTTTGCCAGGGAGAGCTCTCGCCTCGGTCGCAGCAGGGCGAGCGGTCGCTCGTCGGTCACGCTGACCGTCAGCCCCTCGACAGTGATGCTCTGGGGCGCGCGATTGGCCAGCAGGTCGTTCCAGTCGACCGAATCGAGCCGAGCGAGGACGGATGAGCCGGAACCTCGCGGCTCGACGTCGAGGTCGTTCTCGACAGCGATGCGGCGGGTGATCCCGTGAGCTTTGCCGACGACGCGACGGGCGGTCTGGCCCCGGCTCAGCTCCCAGAGATCGTTCCAGCCGGAACCCCCCTGATAGCTGCGGTCGATACGCACCACCGGATCTTTGACCGCGACCTTCAACACCCGCAGCTTCGACAGGTCGGTGGTGAAGTCGTTGACGGAGACCTCGACGCGACCCAGCGACGCGAGCGGGGTCGCGTCGGTCGGACCCTGCAGCGCCAGGTCGATGCCCTCGACGACGATATTGCCGCCGTCTCTGATCTCCAGGCCGGAGAAGCCGGCCCGAATCATCGGCTCGGGCGGCAGGCCCGAGACCAGGAAGGGCTTCTCGAATTGCAGCTTCAGGTCGCTCGACTTCAGGGGCAGGGCGAGCTCGCCGGATACCTTCATGGTCTCGGGGAGCTGCCAGTTCGACCGTCCTTCGCCACGCACGATCTGGATCGTGCCGCCGAATTCGGCCGCCTCACCCGAGGAGTCGACCTCGAAGTGCTCGGCCGAGATCTCGTCGACCGCCCAGGGCTTCGCTCCGTCGTCCGCGATGAAGACGATGCGCGCATTGGAGGCTTCGACGTCTGGAAACTCGCTGCCAAATGGCCTCAAAAAGCCCGGTGGGCTGTCCGAGTCGCTTCCCTCGGGGGCTTTCGAGTCTTCCGAGTCCCCGCCGCGGAGCCGCGCGAGCGTCTTCTCGAGGTTGGTTTGCCCGTCGGCGTAGCGATGGACGGTCAGCTCCATACCGCTGACGGCGATCCTCGAGATATGTCGGTCGCCGCTGAGCAATGCGCCGGTGTCGAGTCCCGCGCTGGCCTCGGCGAGTGTGACCAGTGTTTCGCCGTCGGCATCGGAGACGCGGATGCCGGTGATGGTGACGCCGCTCAGCCCGGAGGTGTTGACCTCATCGAAGTCGATCTTCAATGAGGTGCGTTCCTCGACGCCCGCCAGCCGCTCGCGCACGACTTTCGCCGCCATCTCAGGCACGACCAGCCAATAGACCACCGCGCCAATGACGGCGAGCAGGGCCACGCAAATGCCCGCAATGATGGCGATGCGCTTCCAGACGGGGCGTTGTTTGAGAGATGCGAACATGTAGGTAGTGCGTGCCTCCGTGTTGTCTAACAGCAGCCTTATAACAAGTCTTCCGACGATGCGTCACTGCTCGTCTCTGGCAGGTCGTGGCGATTGCGTCGACAGCCGGACCCTCAGCTTGACTTTTAAGGGGCCAGCGACCATGTTCACACGCGTCTGATAGGTCTCTTGCGCCGGGTCTGACGGCATCGCCGTCACGGCCAGCGCATTTCATCGTTTGCTGCACCGAGAGCTTTATGTCGAACGTCAAAGACGACTTTATGAAGATGGCCATGAAGGCGCTTCAGAACGAGCAAGTTCAGAAGCTGATGGCGAATGAGAAGGTCCAGAAGGGCTTCGCCAACGCCTTTAAGGCTTCCTACGAAATCAAGAGCCAACTCGACGAGAAGAAGCAAGACTTCGCCGAGCGGCTCAACCTCGCCACGAAGGACGACCTTCGCAGCATGAAGCGCGAGCTCGACCGGCTCCAGCGCCAGGTGTCCCGCCTGAAGCGCAAAGAAAAGGAAGACAACGAGGGCTGATTCGGCCCGGGTTTCTCCACAGTAGTCTGTCTGCTCAAGACTTAGAAGAGCGGTGACCGACGGCTCGGCTCTCGAGGCGTAGACCGCTCGCGTATCCCTGGAGGCAGTGTGTCTCGCCCCACTATCCTCGTCACCAACGACGATGGCATCTATTCGCGCGGGCTCGCTGCCCTCGAGGAAGCTCTCTCCGAGATCGGCGACGTCTGGACGGTCGCGCCGCACTCCGAACAGTCGGCCGTCAGCCAGGCCATCAGCTTGAGGCTGCCAGTCCGCGTCAAAGAACGCGGCGAGCAGCGATTTTCCGTCACGGGCACGCCGACCGATTGCGTCTATATCGCGCTGCACCACGTCGTCGAAGAGGTGGATCTGTGCGTGTCTGGCATCAATCACGGCGCCAACCTGGGCGATGACGTCATCTACAGCGGTACCGTGGCGGGGGCCATCGAGGCGACCCTCGGAGACATCCCGTCGATCGCGGTGAGCCTTGCCGGCTACCGCGACCTCGACTTCGACGTATCCGCAAAGACAGCAGCGCACCTCGCCGAGCAGGTGTTGGACCGCGGGCTTCCGCGCGGTGTGCTCTTGAACGTGAACGTCCCGGTGGACGCGACCGACGAGACCGAGCGGGTCATCTGCAAGCTGGGGCGGCGCAACTACAGCCGCGATGTCAGCGAGAAGACCGACCCGCGCAACCAACCCTACTACTGGCTGGGTGGCTCGGAGCTGGGCTTCGACGACATGCCCGGCAGCGACTGCAACGTCATCGCCGACGGGCACATCAGCATCACGCCGGTCCACCTGGACCTGACCCATTACCGATTCCTGGAAGATATGTCGCACTGGGACGGGCTCAGCAGCCTCGCTCAGCGACGCAGTAGAGATGAGGAGTAGTCATGAGCGTGTTGGAAGAGCGTATCAAGGCCGGGATTCGTGATATCCCGGACTTCCCGAAGGACGGCATCGTCTTCAAGGATATCACGCCCTTGCTCAACAACGCCGAGTTGTTCGGCGACGTCATCCGCCACTTCGCGGACCGCTACCGCGACGCCGGGGTCGACCACATCGTCGGTATCGAGAGCCGCGGGTTCATCTTCGGCGCGCCCGTCGCCTACGAGCTCGGCGTCGGCTTCTCACTGGCCCGTAAGCCCGGCAAGCTGCCGTACGAGTCGGTCGGCATCGAATACGAGCTCGAGTACGGCACCGACCGTATCGAGATGCACGTCGACGGCGTCGAGGACGGCTCCCGCTGCGTGATTTTGGACGATGTCATCGCGACTGGCGGCACCGCGGAAGCCACCGCACAACTCGTCGAAGAGTGCGGTGGCGTGGTCCACGAGCTCGGCTTTTTGATGGAGCTGACGTTCCTGGACGGCCGCGAGAAGCTGGCGCGGTGGGATGTGGAGTGTCTGGCCAGCTACTAGGGTAGGGGAATGGGAGATGTAGGAGATGTAGGAGAGTGGGTAGGGGAATGGGAGATGTAGGAGATGTAGGAGAGTGGGTAGGGGAATGGGAGATGTAGGAGAGTGGGTAGGGGAATGGGCTGTGGTCAATTAGAGCGCTACCCACATCTCCCACTCCCCCGCATCTCCTGCTCCCCTCAATCACCGAACGACATGACAATTCGCAGGATGTAGTAGAACAGCAGGGCAACCGCCGAGAACAGGGCGAGCGATGCTGCGACGTGCTGGTCGGTGCGGTACTCGTGGATGATGTTGGACGTGGTGTAGAGGATGTAGATCGACATCAGTCCCACCATGAAGACGCTAAACCAGATGCCCAGGTTGAAGCCCATCACGATCGACAGCACGATGCCCGCGGCCGCCAGCAGTCCGCCGGCGATGACGGCGATGCGCAGGAACGAGAAGTCCTGCTTGGTGATGAAGACAAATGCCGTCAGCGCCCCGAAAACGAGGAAAGTCAGGCCTGCTGATATAGGTAGGACCATTGGCGAGGAGTAGAATACGGCAACGCCCATTAGCGGCATGAAGACAACCGCATAGGCGACGACCGTGACTCCGAGCCCGGCATACTGAAGAGGCGTCGAGCGGTCGCTGCGCGCCCACCCATCCGCCACGTAGCCTACGCCCATGAACAGGGCGAGCACGATCAGCCAGCTGTAGCCTCCGACCATCATCGGAATCACCGCCTCGGCGATTCCGCTCATGAACAAGAAGATCTCGACGATGACGAACGCGGCAATCGCGCCGGCCAGGTGCGTGTAGGTCTTACGGATGAACTCCATCCGCGTGGCCTTGTCGGCGTGCGCAGCAGTATTTTGCTGGTGCTGCTGATAGGTCTGTTCGTAGCTCTGATTCTGCATTTCTGAGTCCCTCCAGACATGAATGCTGCTAAGATATCTCGAACGCTCGTACGCTAGCGGAAAGCCGGGTCGCGGACAATGGCCGCGTCCTTAAATTCGTTGGTTGCAACGCGGTCCGGGAGGTCGTGATTCCCTGCAGGACCGATTATTCGATTCGCAGCCGCTCATAGATGATCTGGCCGCTGCCCGGGAGGTTGGTGTAGAGGGTGTTGCC
>JBNJFZ010000099.1:0-19917 GCA_051747295.1 Myxococcota bacterium | reverse complement strand
GAGGCGTGTTCGACGCATTGATCGACGCGGCTCGAGAAGACGGCGTCTCTGCATGCCCCTATCACCGCGACGCCGGTGTCGCTCGATGGTGCTCCGCCAGATCCGCAGCTACCGCCACATACCGAGCACGTGCCCGTGCACGAGTCGTGGTCATGGTCGCCGCCGCGATCGCCGTAGCGGTCGTCGTAGTCATCGTGGTCGTCGTAGTCATCGTAGTCATCGTAGTCATCGTGGCCATTGTGGTCATCGTGGCCATTGTGGTCATCGTGGCCATTGTGGTCATCGTAGTCGTCGCGTCCGTGGTCGGCGTGGCGCCGACTTCCAGGGGGATTGGTGCAGTCATCGTAGATGTCGAAGATGACCGCATCGAGCGTCTCGCCGCCGAAACGAATCCCTTCCACGCGGAACGGACCGGCAAATCCGACGACCTCGAACTCGACTCGGTCCCCGTTTCGGACGCGCACGGAGCGCGGATACTCGAAGTGGCCTTTCCGATGTGCCAACTCGACGCTGTAGGCGAAACCTGCGTAGGCATCGCCATCAGCGCGCACGAAGAGGTTGAGGCGCGGCAAGACATCGCGAGACCGGAGCGCGCGCCAGGATGTGCGGTCGATCGTGTAGTCGATCTCGAGCTGGCTACCCTCGAGGTCGCCTTCGAGCCTGTCGAACTCGACGATCGCGTCATCGCCCGCGAAGACGAGCGCCGGGGTCAACATGGCCGCGGCGATTACCATCAACATCATCCAGTTCTTCATCTTCATCGCTGTCGCTCCTGCATCGGTATAAATCGAATTTTAGGGCGAGCGGTGAGGCTTCGCGGGTTGCCATGACGCTCGAATGCGCCACGAAACCTCCCCCGCTCGCATTGGATACGACGCGAGACACGACGAAATATTCAGCAGAGCAGCTTGCTGCTTCGCTGCAAAGGTTGCCCGCAGCGCGCAACAGAGCTAGTTTCTCCACCGCTGCACTCCCACCAAGCAACGGATTTCCAACCATGCCAGATGTGCTCGATCAACTCATCGCCCTGCTCTCTCTCGAGCAAATCGAGGTCAACCTGTTTCGCGGGGAGACCCAGGACCTCGGATGGGGTCAAGTCTTCGGCGGTCACGTGCTCGGGCAGGCGCTCTCGGCGGCCGCACAGACCGTCCCGGAGGAGCGCCATGTGCATTCGCTCCACGGCTATTTCCTGCTGCCGGGCAGCGTCGACCGCCCGATTGTCTACGACGTCGATCGCATTCGCGACGGCGGCAGCTTTACCACGCGCAGAGTCAAGGCCATTCAGAACGGGCGAGCGATCTTCAGCATGTCTGCGTCGTTTCAGGTCGCCGAAGAGGGCCTCGAGCATCAGGATGAGATGCCCGATGTACCGGGACCAGAAGGCCTACCGACGCAGGTGGAGTTGGCCCGCACCATCGCCGACCAGATCCCCGAGCCGCTGCGAGATCGCTTCACGGCCGACTCGCCCATCGAGATCCGCCCGGTGAAGCCGATGAACTACCTCGATCCGGACGTTCGAGAACCCAACAGTGCGTCGTGGTACCAGGCGGCCGGCGAGTTGCCGGACGACATGGCCATCCATCGGTACTTGCTGGCGTACGCGTCGGACTTCAACTTCCTGTCGGCGTCGATGTACCCGCACGGAGTCTCGTGGATGATGCCGAAGATGCAGGTGGCGAGCCTCGACCACTCGATGTGGTTCCACCGTCCGTTCCGCTTCGACGAGCCGATCCTCCACGTCGTCGAGAGCCCGTCGGCGAGCAACGGCCGCGGTCTTGTGCGAGGCCGCATGTTCAACACGGACGGTGAGTTGGTCGCCTCGACCGCCCAGGAAGGGCTGATCCGACAGTGGGACTCGGAGGAGAACTAAGTAATCGCGACCTTGGTGGGGCGGCCCATCTCGCGAAGGTGTCGGAAATGAGAGCGCAACCCGCTCCAGAACGACGGCTGGGCCTTGTAGTCGAGCCCGAACTCCTCGCATGTCTCCTCGACGATGCGCGATAGCTCGGGATAGTGGATGTGCGTGATCCTGGGGAAGAGGTGGTGTTCGACCTGGAAGTTGAGGCCGCCGACCAACCACGTCAGCAGCTTGCTGTCGCGAGCGAAGTCCACAGTCGTCTCGACCTGGTGGACCGCCCAGTCCGTCGGCATGCGGTGATCGTCGTCCGGGACCGGAAACTCCGCATCCTCGAGACAATGCGCTATCTGAAATACGATCGACATCGTAAAGCCCTGCACCCAGCTCGCCAGCAAGTAAAGCGCGATGATCCAGCCGATGGGATAGAAGAACGCCGGGACCACGAAGAACATCACAAAGAACCAGGCCTTGCCGATCAGCAACGCCGCAGCATCCGTCCCCGTGGGCCTGGGAATCGCTCGGTCGCCGATCCGTCCGGTCACCCAGGTTCGAAAATCATCCAGAAACTGCCACTTGATCACGATAAAGCCGTACAGCGGCCAGATATACAGGTGCTGCAGGCGGTGAAATGGGAGGCGCCGCTGCTCGGGCGACAGGCGCGCGAGAGCGCCCAGAGCGATATCGTCATCGTGCCCGTCGATGTTGGCGTAGGTATGGTGGAGTTGGTTGTGCTTGGCCGCCCAGAAATACGAGCTACCCCCGAGGAAATCCAACG
This sequence comes from Myxococcota bacterium, assembly GCA_051747295.1. GTDB lineage: Bacteria > Myxococcota_A > Bradymonadia > Bradymonadales > Bradymonadaceae > JBNJFZ01. The sequence goes on along the minus strand of JBNJFZ010000099.1, from coordinate 17,284 downwards.
TGTAGAAGAAGAGCTTATTGACCCAGCCGCGCTCGGACATCGCTCGGTGGCCGGCGTCGTGCATGACGTTGAACCCGATCCCGGCGCCGGCGAGGCCGAACGCGAGCGCCGCAACGACCTTGAACCCCACCGAGACATCCGTGAATACGAGCACGATGTAACTGGAGATCACGGTCGCCAGGAGCACGAATGCTTTGACGTAGATCGCCGGCTGGTCCTTTCGCGCCAACCCGGTGTCTTCGAAATAAGAGTCCACACGCTCACGCAAGGTCCGACGGAAGGAGTCGGAGCGGGCGAATTTGACTCGGCGAGGTGTCGTTTTCTCGGCATTTGTCATCGGTGTACTTCTACTGCAACGTGGTGACTCTTGATTTCGTGGTATCACGGATCGGCGTGCCGACCCAACCGTGCGTGCTGTGAGCAACATCGATGGCTGCGATTTCACGTCTTGAGACCCACAGGCCGAGCATGGTCACATTTATCGAGCGACGACGAAACGGCAGAATATGACAGATGAGAGAGCCGATATACTGGGATGGGATGACTTCTTCGCGTCGCAAACCAGGGATGCGCTATCCGCCGATGACGCGCGAACCGCACGTGTGTTCCGGCAGGACCGCGAGGCATTCGACACGTACGCCCTGGACGGCCACGAGGTCCGCGCACGGCTGGGCGGCGGGCTCAGCTACCGGGCGAGCGATCGCCGGGAACTCCCGGCGGTCGGTGACTGGGTCGTCGTCAAAGGCGACCCCGAAAAGCTCGCGACGATCGTCGACGTCTACGACCGCAAGTCCAGCCTCATGCGCCAGGCGGCCAGCAAGGCCACCGATCCGCAGATCATCGCCGCCAACGTAGACACGGTATTCATCGTCACGTCACCGAATCAGGACTTCAACGCGCGGAGGCTCGAGCGCTACCTATTCGCGGTGCAGGACGGCGGGGCCGAACCGGTCGTCGTGCTCAATAAGGCCGACCTGGTCGACGATCCGAGCGACTGGGTCGACGCGGCGCGCGAGGCCGCTGGCGACGCCCATGTGGTGACCGCATCGGCGATCCACGGGCACGTCGCCGCGCTCGAGCCATGGCTGGGCCTGGGCGAAACCGTAGCCCTCGTCGGCTCGTCGGGTGTCGGCAAATCCACTCTTATCAACCAGCTCCTGGGAGACGACGTCCAGAAGACCGGCGGCATTCGCGAAGACGACGGCATGGGCCGACACACCACCGTCACCCGCGAGTTATTGGTGATGCCCCAGGAGAGAGGCTTGCTCATCGACACGCCCGGGCTGCGCGAATTGCAGCTCTGGGCGGGTGAAACTCAGGCCGAAGAGGCGTTCGACGACATCGAAGCTCTGGCGGCGGAGTGTAAGTTTCGCGACTGCGAACACCAGACCGAGCCGGGCTGCGCCGTTCGCGACGCCGTCGAAGCCGGCGAGGTCTCGCCCAAACGCCTCGCGTCGTGGCGCAAGCTACAAGACGAACTCGACACACAGCGGGACCGCCAGGACGAGTCCTCGCGCCGAAGCGGCAAGTTCAAGAAGCGCTGATATTGACTCCTGAGGAGTCAGCTATTCTTATACTTGCGCTTCATCATCCCGACCACACCCCCGATATAGCCCGAAGGCATCAGGCGCTGCAGCTTCTCCAGGATCTTGGCGTCTCCACCGACGAGCACGCGGCGCCGATCGGCGCGAACCGCGTCCAAGATCTGCTCGGCCGCATCTTCGGGCGACAGTCGCGCGAGCTCGTTATTGAACTCCTCGGCGATATCGCCCGGGCTGCGCTCGAGCACGCCGGTGTCACCGATGCGCGCCGCGTTGGCGATATTCGTCTTCACCCCGCCGGGATGCACGCTGGTACAGCTCACGGGGCCCTCCTCGTAGTCCAATTCGGCGCGCAGCGACTCGGTGAACCCGCGCACCGCGAACTTCGAGGCGTTGTACGCCGACTGCGTAGGCAGCGCGATGATTCCAAAGAGGCTCGAGATATTGATGACGTGTCCCTCACCGGACTCGCGCAGGTACGGCATGAACGCCTTGGTGCCGTGGACGACACCCCAGAAGTTGATGTCCATCAGCCACTCGAAGTCCTCGTAGTCGAGCCCCTCGACGGTAGCGGACACGGAGACGCCGGCGTTGTTAAAGATGAGGTTGACGCGGCCGAAGTGGTCGGCCACTGCATCCGCCCACCGCTCGACGGCCTCGCGTTCGGCGACGTCGACGACCGTCGCGGTCACCTCCGCGCCCTGTCGACGGGCGAGCGCCGCCGTCTCCCCCATCTCTTGCTCCTGAATATCAGACAGCGCGAGATCGCATCCCTGCTCGGCCAGCGCCACGGCGAGCGAGCGGCCGATCCCGCTCGCAGCGCCGGTGATTGCAGCGACTTTCCCATCGAAATTCTTCATCTGCTCTCCTCGCTATTGAATCACGAGGACACAGACTAACGAATTCAAGCTCAGTAGCCAGCGGCGATCGCGATCAAGTCTACCGCGATCTCACGACTCACGATCAACCGACCCGTCATGGCCGAGCAGTCGGCGATCGTCCCCTTCGGCGTCGGACGACCGCGGCCTTCCCTCGCCCGGCATATAGTAGGAGTCGGCCGTGGGCAGCCGCTCGGAGGTTTCAGGGTTTGCATCTAGCCGCAGGAAGACGGCAACTGTGGCCACTGGGACGCACATTGCCGCGAAGTAGGCGATAATAATAAGGATTTCAGTAACCATAACTGGAAGTCCCGTGTCAGTAGACCACTCCAGTTGTGGGATGCGAGCCCCGCCGCGTTTGATTCGCGACGGGTGGCGGGTGTTGCCAAAGACGCCCAACGTCGTGCGGCCACCTTGGGCGCAGCGCACTGACGCAGGCGAAGATCGAGACTTTGTCCCCCCGAGCTTGACGCGCCGCGCCCCCGGCATCCATGCTCGGACCGCACATTTTACATGATAACAACTTTTAGAAAGGGACCACCGATATGACAGACACGAGTGCACCAGACGACGTCGCAGCGCCCCCGGAAGACGCCCAGACCACCGAGACAGGGCTCGCCTACAAGGTCCTGCAGGAAGGAAGCGGCGACTCGCCCGGCGAGACGGACACGGTGAAGGTCCACTACACGGGATGGACGACCGACGGCGAGAAATTCGACAGCTCGGTCGACCGCGGCCGCCCCGCTGAATTCCCGCTCAACCGCGTCATCGCCGGCTGGACCGAGGGCGTTGGGCTGATGCAGGAGGGCGCCAAGTGGCGTCTGTGGATTCCGGAAGAGCTCGCCTATAAAGGAGCGCCCGGGCGTCCTCAGGGAATGCTCGTATTCGACGTCGAATTGCTCGAGATCGTCTAAGGACACAACCTGATTCGAAAAAGCCCGCCGGGTTTCGACTCGGCGGGCTATTTTTGTGTTGACCGGGCGGCCTAGTACTGCTCGGCGGAAGTCCTGAGCCGATCTCGGCGATGTAGACCGGCGAGACGGATTAAGACTTCTGTCGAGTAGTACTAGATCCTACGACGCCCAACCAATACGGCGAGGGGTGCGAGGATGAAGAGCAGCCATCCGAGCGAGGGCAACTGCGATCTGCTGTCGACGGAGGCACACAGGCAATCGCCGCCCCCTCCACCGCCTCCGCCGCCACCGGCATCGTCATCCGAGACGTCGCCTGAGGCGTCATCACCGGTGTCTTCATCACCGGCATCATCGGGGTCGCTCACGTCGCGGTCGCCCGTATCTTCGGGATCGCTCACGTCGCGTTCTCCCGTGTCTTCGGCGTCCTGCACATCTCCAGCGTCCGTGTCGCCCGTGTCGCCCGTGTCGCCCGTGTCGCCCGTGTCGCCCGTGTCGCCCGTGTCGCCCGTGTCACCCGTGTCGCCGTCCGGACGAACCGGGTGTTCGTACGCACCCAGGTCGACCGTCGGACCCTGTACCCGGTCGATCCCGGCACGGTCATGCGAGATCGTCTCGGCGAGGTCGCCGTCGTAATCGAGGTCCTGCGGGTCGTCATCGGGCAAACATGTCGTAATCCCCGCGTCGATGGCCGGCGAGCCCGGTTGCGGTCGAAGGTTGCCGGTGCCCCCAGATGTAAACATGGGATTGGTATTCATGATGGCGGTTCCGGGCGCGTACCCGCCCTCCACGATGGCGTGGTCAACACCGGTCGTCGAAGGGGCTTCGTTGTAGATCTCGTCGCCCATATTCGTCGCCGAATTACCCCAGAAAACAGCGTTGCAGATGGTGGTATTGACACCACTGAGGTTGGCGAGGCCGCCTCCGTTCTCATGAGCACTATTGTCGTGCACGCTTATATTGACAAATTCAGGGGCGGCGCCGGTGGCATTGAAGATCGCTGCGCCACTGTCTTCGGTGCGCGAATCACCATCATCCTGAGTGGCATTCCCCCAGAACACGCCATTGGTCACCGACGGCGAGGCGCCCTCATCGTTGTACAGCCCCCCACCCGACGGCGCGACGCTGGAGGAAAAGGTGACGCTCGTCATCTCCCCATCATACCCGGTCAAGAAGACCGCACCGCCGCGAGAACTCGACGTGCTCTCCGTGAACGTCACGCGGGTGATGGTCGCCGAACCACCGTCCATACGCATCGCCCCGCCCTTGTTCAGGTTGAAGCTCGATGGATGATTGGCGTTTCCGCTCGTCACGACGAACCCGTCGAGCACAGCCGATGCACTCACGCCACTCGCGTAGACGACATGATAGCTATTGTCCGAGCGAGTCGGCTCGGTCCAGTCAATATTGTTGTTGTCATCGCCGTTGAGGTCACCGGTCAGCGTCGTCGTGTAGAGAGCCGGATCACGCTGTGAAAGTGCGGTCTCGTTGCCCTGAAAACCGCCGTATATCGCGACGTCGTCTTTGAGCTTGAATGACTCCTCGCGATTTCCAGCTGTGACAGAGCTGCCCTGATCGGGCTGATAGGTTCCCTGCGCGACCCAGATCTCGTCACCCGCACTCGCAGCCGACAGCGCATTTTGCAGATACTTGTACGCAGTCGACCAGGATGCGCCGCTTCCCCCGGTGCCGACACTGCCATCGACGTACAGTGTGGCCGCTGTAGCCGAGGCACCCAGGGAACTGATGCCGATGGCGACGAGGACAGCGCAGAGATATTTGAGCGCTCGAGAAAGACGTGCTCCGCGAAATCGCGTCATAATTCCGTGCTCCATGGATCGTTGTAACAGGACACCGTTCAGCGATTGCCAGTGAGATACTGCGAATTGCGCAAGCGAGTTTGTCGATCGTACTTCAATGATAAACGTGAGCAGAGGTCGTCAAGCCACCGCGGCTGTGTCCCACCGAATTCGACCGGCTGGCGCAGCGTCTACTGTTCGCTTAGGGTCGGGGTGAAAGATCCAACGCCACACGATTGGAGTCGAATGAGACGCGACAACCCAACCTGGCTCCCCATCGCCGCCGCACTCGGGCTGGTGTGCGCTGCGCTGTTTATCTTCGGTGTGATTGTCGACACGCCACTGTTGCGCCAGTTGACCAAGCCGTTCCCCGTCCTGGCGATGATCGCAGCCGTGCTCGCCCTGCGAGATGGCGCCTACACGCGGACGATCGCCGTTTCGCTGGGCTTCTGCGTGCTCGGCGACATCTTTTTGGAGTTGCCCGAGCGCTTCTTCATCTTCGGCATGATTGCGTTCGCCATCGGCCACATTGGCTACATCGTCGCGTTCGTGCGCCGATCGGCTGCCCCCTGGCCAATGGCTGCTATTCCGTTCGCCGTCTGGATCGGCTGGGCGGGTCTCTTTTTGTATCCGCATCTGGGGGATCTGCGCGTGCCGGTGATCTTCTACACAGCGATCATTTTCGCCATGATGTGGCGAGCGACGAGTATGGTGCTCTCCGAGGAAACGCCCACGGTGTTCGACTGGCTGGCGATGCTGGGCGCGATGTCGTTCGGATTTAGCGACACGCTCATCGCGCTGAACAAATTCCACGCGCCGATCGAGGGCGTGCGCGTCCCGATCATCGTGATGTACTGGCTCGGCCAGGCGCTGATCGCTGCGTCGGTCTTGAGCCCGAACATCGACAATCCCGACACCGAAGCGGCGCAAGCATGAAGCACGTCGAACGCCTCATCGAAGAGCTCGACCGAGACGACGCGTACCCGCACGACGCGACGCGCCGCGAGCTGCACCAGACGCATATCTCCGTGGTCTTTCTGGCCGGGGACTACGCCTACAAGCTCAAGAAGCCGGTCGACTTTGGCTTCGTGGATTACAGCGCGCTCGAGGCCCGCAAGCGCTTTTGCCAGCTGGAGATCGAGCTCAATCGGCGGCTGGCCGAGGACGTCTACCTCGGGGTCTGGGCGGCGGTCGAGACGGATGAGGGCCTCGCGCTGCGGGATTCAAGGGATGTCGCGAATGAAGATGTCGTCGAATGGGCCGTGCGGATGCGTCGCCTCGACCAGGCCAAAACCCTCGGGCCGCGGCTCGAGCGCGGGGAGTTACAAGCCGGCGTACTGGAGCGGCTGGGCGACCTGATCGCGCGCTTCCACACCGGCTCGGAGCGCGGACCGAAGATTTCGGAGTACGCGAAGTTTGAGACCGTGACCAAGAACGCGCTCGACAACTTCTCGCAGACGCGCGACCACGTGGGGCTGACGGTGGCGCCCGGCGTCCACGCACGACTCGAGGCGCTATTCGAGGCGACGCTGACCCATCAACACCCGGTGATCGACGCTCGCGCGGCCACGGACGTCGCCTGTGATACGCACGGCGATCTGCGCCTCGAGCACATTCACATCGACGACGACGCCGAGCTGCGGATCGTCGATTGCATCGAGTTCAACGACGCGTTTCGATACGCCGACCCCATCTCCGATATCGCGTTTCTGGCGATGGATCTGCTGATCCGCGGCTACCGCGACGAGACGTCGACGATCCTGGACGAGTATTTCACGGTGAACGAAGACCCGCGAGGCCGGAGGTTGTTGCCGCTGTACGTGGCCTATCGCTCGGCCGTGCGCGCCAAGGTGCACGGGTTTAAGGCGTCAGAGGACGAGGTGCCGGCCGAGGAACGGGCAGCCGCCGTCCAGCGCGCTCGTATGCACTGGAACTTCGCGCTGCGAGTACTCGCGCCGGTCTCCGAGCGCCCTCGCCTCTTGCTTATCGGGGGCCTGCCGGGCACGGGCAAGTCGACTGTGGCGCGCTCGCTTAGAGACGCCGACTGGGTCGACGACATCATCGACACCGACCACGTGCGCAAAGAACTCGCCGGTTTGAGCGATGCGGATGTCGCCGCGGATGACTTCGAGGGCGGGATCTACACCGCCGAGTGGACCGAGAAGACGTACGACGCGTGTCTGGAGCGTGCGCGTGAGGTGCTCGAGCAGGGCCGCCGCGTGGCCGTCGATGCGTCATTTCGCGGCGAGGATCGGCGCCGACCGTTCATCGAATTGGGGCTGGAGATGGGCACGCCGCCGGTGTTTCTGGAGTGCGCGCTTCCGGAAACCGTCACGCGGGAGCGACTCGCAGGCCGTGAGGGTGACGTGTCCGACGCCGACGTCGACATCTACGAGAAAATGAAGGCCACGTGGGACCCGGCGAGCGCTCAGACCGACCGCTTCCGGCTGGTGCTGCCGACGACGGGGGCCGTGGACGAGGTGGCCGAGCGGGCGGTGAATTTGTTGCGGGAGTACGAGGCGGCGCTGTTTGGGTAGGTCATAGGTTTCGAGAGCGCCGCGGGCGCTCTCGAGGTCATAGGTTGAGTGGTTCAGCGGTTGGTGCGGCGGGAGCCCGCAAGGCGTCGCAGGAGCGACGCGGCCCGGAAATCCAATCACTCAATCACTCAATCACTCAACCTATGACCTCGCTCGCGCCGTCAGGCGCGAGCGAAACCTATGACCTGCGAACTACCCGGTCTCACCATTCACCATCGCCTCCACGACGCTGAAGTTGTTCTCGGTCACGCCGCCCGCGCGGATGCAGCGCACGTTGTCGTCGCCGTCGACGAGGATCTGGATGGGGAGTGAGCCGCCGGCGTCGAGGCCGACCTCGGCGAGCCACTTTGGGAGCGCCTGGACGTCGGAGATGAGCAGGCTCTCGGGGGTCTTGGGGTGCTTCTTGCGGAATTCGACCACGAGGTCGCGCGACTCGTCGGCGGAGATGAGCACGAGGTCGTCGACCGGCTCGAGCTTCTTGCGCCACTCGACGAGCATCGGCATCTCTTCGATGCACGGCTTGCACCAGGTCGCCCAGACGTTAATCCAGCGCCATCCGTCACCCGAGCGCCCGGGCGGGTCAGAGTCCATCTCCGGCCACGTCAGCTCGGGAGCCTCGCCGGCCTCACGATAGACGTCGCAGAAGGCGCCGGGCGGCTGCGCGGGCTTCTTCTTAGCCTTGACCGCGTTGACGCGGGACCCGCTCGCCGGCTTGGCCTCGGCATCCTCGCCCTTTTTGTCGTCACAGGCTCCGAGGCCGACGGTCAGCCCGAAGAGCAGAATCATTACAGCGTACAGTCGATCCATGCGATGAAAGCACTCCGGTTGAGATCTCTGGGGGAACACTCGTCGTCGCGGCTGCGACGCCAGGTGCAGAATTCCTCGTCGAGTTGGGCATACTCTTCGCCCAACCACAACAGTCCGACCTCGTTCTTGAGGTCCGGGTCGTCGAATTTCTCCTGAATGCGGCTCATGACCGCCTTTGCGCGCTTCTCGGAGAGCTCCTTGTTGAACTGGGCGGAACCCTCCGGCGATGCGCGCGATACGATGAAGAAGTAACTCGCGCCGCGCTGGTCGGCAAAGACGTCATCGACGAGCCTGGCGGCCTCCGGATCGAGCTCGGAGGACTCCTGGTCGAATTGGATGATGCCACCGCGCTCTTTCATGGGGCGAAAGAGCGCGTTGAAATCGTTGCCGCTCATCGTGGCGACGGTCTTTGCATCGGCGGGCTCACATCCACGAACCGATCCGGACTCGAGTAGTCCGCAGCTCTGCAACACGCGGCGCAGGACTTTCTGGAGCCCCACGCTGCAGTATTCCTCGTTGGCCGCACTGGCGACAGCGACAGATTCGGTCGTCTCATCGGCAGCCGCCTCCATCAGGGCGAGCCGATCGGAGGCCTGGTCTGCCCACGTGCCCGCCAGGGCCGCAGGGAGAGACATGAAAACGACGAGCATGAAGAGTCGTACGAAAATCATTTCGCCTCCTTGTCGGTTGCTTCGCCGTCACCGGCCGGCACGGATTCGGCTTCCGCCTCACGCGCCTTTTCCTTCAGGGTGCCCTGCTCGCTCATTTGAATCATACGAGAGAGGGCGAACTCCATGCCCAGGTCGACGTCCTCGTCGCACAGGCGCACGCCATCGACGTAGACCTGCGGCGTCAGGATGCGCAATTCGTTGTCGACGGCCCAGCGCAACGAGCGATTGAGCTTCTGTTTGACCTGCGGCGAGCCGACGCATGACGCCAACTCGGGGAATGCTTGCTCAACCATCTGGGCGGCCGCATCCGGGTTCTCCTCGGACGCCGCCATGATCTCTTCCTGGTGGTCGAACGCCCATTCGACGACGCGGCTGGCGTCTTCTTCCGCGCACAGCACGGCCTCGCTGACCGTGCACGCGCCGGGGTGAACCGAGCGGTCGAGCATCCAGTTGCACTCATCGTCCAACGGAAACATGACGGCTTTTCGGGCGAGCTGGCTGTCGTACGGGGTCTGCCGGAGGTGCTCTTCGAATCCGCGACAGGCCGGGCACAGCGGGTCGAAGACCTCGAGCGTCGGCACGCCCTGCTGATTGCCCATGTCGACGAGCAATTCCTCGGAGGGCCGCTCTTCGATCGATCCGCACGTGCCGATAAAGTCGCTGTGATCGGGAGCCGTCACCATATAAGCCGCGACGGGTACGGCCACGAAGACCACGCCCAGGCCAAATGCACCGAAGAGCTTCGCGTACGATATTTTGCCATCAGCGTCGGCCGAGCTTCCCCACTGCTCGGGGTTTGTCTCGAGCGGTTCTTCTTCGACGCCCTCGGATTCAGTGCCCTGCTCGGTCCACGCAGGCTCGCCCGATGGCCCGTGCTCGACCATCGCGCTGCTCGACCGCGCGCGGATCCACAGGCCGAGCGCGCCCGCCAACGTCAGCGCACTCGCCGCGTAGATCCCGATGCACAGCTTGCAGGCCGCGTCCAATTCCCCCAGCGAGATAAAGCCCATCACCACCGAGGTACTCGCAGGTAATACCGCGGCGAGCGCGTAAAAGCCTGTCGCTCGAGAGTCTCGTTGGCGTCGGCCAAGCAACAGGTCCACGCCGAAAAATAGCATGAACGCGAACACCGACATCGCCCCCAACGAGATGGGCACGCCGCCCCACACCGACGAGCGCATCACCGACGAGTACGGGCTCATCAGCGTGACTTCACAATCGGAGCCACCAGCTTCCTCCTCGGAGAGACCCGGCACGAACGAACAGTGCACGCTATGGACCTGACGGTCGAGGTGCTGCTCGAAGTCGTACGTCGAGTAGCCGGCGAAGATGAATCCGAGTAACGCGCCGACCAGAGCGAGTATGAGAAACGGATGTGGAGTGTAGCCGCTGTCCTGCATGATATTCGCCCGGGTTTCCGATCTCATTGCCCGTGGTGCGTGCACCACGAACGAAGCCTATCTGTGCTATGGTCTATCGACTTTGAAGATTATCCGCGTCGAGAACTCGTGGCGTCAAGGACGCTAAACCTCGGGAATTTCAATGCAAATACAGTTCAGCGGCGTTCCGAGTGTGCTTCTAATCGTTTCCGGCCTTTTCCTGCTCGTCGGCATGGTCACGGGCGTCTGGAAATATCGGCAGATGATGACCCGCCCCGACCGTCAGGCCCATATTTACGTCGATACCGCCCACCGCGCCTCGCTGATGTACAGCTTCGCCACACTTGTACTCGCCGCGCTCGCCGCGGCGAGCGTGTGGCCTGACTGGGTCGACGCGATCGCCGCCGGCGCGAACGTCCTGTTCTTCGCCAGCGCCGTCGCGCGATACATCCAGTTGGGCATCACCGAGCAAACCCGCAATCAATTCGAGCGAGAGGACTTCTTCTCGACCATCGGAATGTACCTGCTGATCGTGGGTGAAGTCGGCGGCGTGCTCGTGTTGCTTCTAGGCGCGGCCATGAACTTTCTCGGGTAAGTTGCATGCGCGTTTTCGGAGCGGCCGCCCATCGTGTAGCCTGCAACTCTCAAGAAACTGCAACCGGAATGATCATGCCAGCGCGACTTGCAGCCGTGGTATTTGTCCTGCTCGCGCTCTCGGGCTGCGGCTCGTGCGGCGCCGGCGCGGACGGCGCGCCGTGGCAAATCGAGGAACACGCGGATGTCGGCGAAGCAGCCGACACCCGACAGGCCCCGGACCTGGACTCCTACGACGCGGGCCCATCCACCGAGTGCGGCGACACATTGCCTGAACAGCACAGCTTTTCGCCAGCGGGAGGAGATGCCGTGCAAGCGCGCGTCACCATTGGTCCCGGGGGCTGCCCGCACGTGGGCTATTTCGAGAACGGCACGGTCTACTACGCCCGCTGGGGCGGCGAGCGTTGGCACGTCGAGTCGGTTGCGACGACGGGGCCCAACAATTGGGAATTCGACCTGGCCGTCGGCGCCGACGGCCGGCCGCACTTCGTCCACGAGTCCGGCTCGGGAGATGTCGTGCGCTATGCATACCGCAATAGTAGCGGTGACTGGACGTCGTCCGTCGTCGACCAATTCTTCATGTGGAATATCAACCTTCAGATCACGCCCGACGGTCGCCCCGCCTTCCTCGCCGTACGAACGAGCCAGGAGAACACGGGCACCGATCCGAGGCTGCTATATTACGTGTTGGACTCGGACGAATGGACGTCGACCGAGGTGCTCGCGGCCCGACAGGCTCTCAACATACGAAAGGGGCTCCGGTACGACACCGAGGGCCGCCCCGTAGTCGCAGTCGCCGGTGGCAGCTCGAATGACGCGATCTACGTGGCTCACCCGGGCCGAGACGGCACGTGGCAACGTGAGACCATCGAAGCGGAGCGCTTCGCCGCATCCTCGGCCATGCTTGCGCTCGACAGCGACGATGACGTGCGCGTGCTTTTTTGCGGGTTCAGCGACCAACGTGACCTCAAGCTCGTCGCCCCCACCCAATCCGGCCTCATGACACAGACGGCGTTCGAGCTCGAGGGCGGATGCCTTCCCGGCGGTGCCGTATTCGACGCCTCCCAGCGCTTGCATGTCCTGGTCAACAGAGTCCACGCCGTCTACGAGGACGGGGGCTGGCGCCAGTTTCGGCTCGACGCGCTCGAACACGATGGCCCCCAGTACATCTCGACGGCCTTCGATGTCGCGCGAGGAACCATCCACGTCGTGACCATCGAAGACACCGGCGAGCCGCAAAACCGCGACGCCATCTATCGGACTCTCCCGCTGGACCCCGAAGGTCAGTAAGCACGCATTACTTTGACCCCGGGGCCTGTGGCGGGTTAGGCTGAGCGCACACGACTTTCGACACATCAGACTCCACCGTAAACGGCTCGCGACCGCGCGACCGCGCATCGGTGCAACGAGGTCTCTTCAATGATCATTGGTATCCCCCGGGAGATCACACCCGGCGAGAACCGGGTCGCGGCCACCCCTGATACGGTGCAACGACTCGGCAAACTCGGCTATGAGGTTCGCATCGAAGCAGGAGCCGGCGTCGCCGCGCGTTTCTACGACGACGATTACGAAAAGGCTGGCGCGAGCATCGTCGACGACGCAGCAATGCTCTGGTCCGAGTCCGACATCGTCATCAAAATTCACCCGCCGATCGAGCTGCCCGACACCGACGGGCACGAGCTCGACCATCTCAAAGAGCAAGCGGTGCTCATCAGCCTCATCGAGCCGGCGAAGAACGACGCGTTGCTCGAGCGGCTGGAGGCCAAAGAGGCGACGGTCTTCGGGTTGGACTGCGTTCCGCGCCTGAGCCGCGCCCAGTCGGTCGACGTGCTGAGCTCGATGGCGGCCATCGCCGGCTACCGCGCTGTCATTGAAGCTGCAGCGCGTCTCGACCGCTTCCTGAGCCCGCAGATGACCGCGGCGGGTTCGACACCGCCGGCCGAGGTCATGGTCATCGGCGCCGGTGTCGCGGGACTGTCGGCGATTGCGACCGCGAAGGGACTCGGCGCGCAGGTCAAGGCATTCGACGTGCGCCCGGCGGTCAAAGAAGAGGTCGAGAGCCTCGGCGGGCGCTTCCTCGAGCTCGAATTCGACGAAGAGGGCGCCGAGGGCGAAGGCGGCTACGCCAACATTATGAGCGACGAGTTCATCGAAGCGGAAATGGCGATGTTTCGCGAGGAGATTCCCGCCTCGGACGTGGTCATTACGACCGCGTCGATCCCGGGAAAGCCGGCACCGAAGCTCATCCTCGAAGACATGGTCGAGTCCATGAACGCCGGCTCGGTCATCGTCGACCTGGCCGCCGCCTCCGGGGGCAACTGTGAGCTGACCGAGGTCGGTGAGATCATCGAGCGCAACGGCGTGGCGATTCTAGGCGAGACGAACCTCGCCAGCCACCTCCCGAGCCACGCGAGCGAGTATTTCGGTCGAAATATCGCCAACCTCGTCCGCATGCTCGGTGATGCCGCCCATTTCGACGTCGACGAGGACGACGCGGTGGTCCGCGGCATGCTGGTCATGTTGGACGGCGAGCTGAAGTGGCCACCGCCGAGCATCGAGCCCTCTCCGGCCAGGCCACCTGAAGACACCTTGTCCGAGGCCGACAAGAGCCGCGACCAGCTCGAGGAGCGCCGCGAGGAAGTCGAACACAATCGCGGCCTCGTCACCACCGTTGCCGTCATCGTCGCTGCGGCCCTCATGGGCGTCGTCGGCGTATACGCGCCAGCAGACTTCGTGCAGCACTTCACGGTCTTCGTCCTGGCTTGCTTCGTCGGCTGGCAGGTCGTCTGGAACGTCACGCCTTCGCTGCACACGCCACTGATGAGCGTCACGAATGCCATCAGCGGCATCATCATCGTCGGCGGCATCCTGCAGGTCACGACCGGCGCGACGCAGGTGGTTCTCTGGTTGAGCGCCGGGGCCATCCTGGTCGCAGGCATCAATATCTTTGGAGGTTTTCTGGTGACCCAACGCATGCTCAAGATGTTTCGCGCTGAAGCCGAGGGGGAGTAAGCCATGCCAGAGAGTTTACCCACCATAGGCTACCTCGCCGCCGCCATCCTGTTCATCTTGTCGCTGGGCGGATTGTCACAGCAGAAAACCGCCCGCCGCGGCAACGTGTTCGGTATCATCGGAATGGCTCTGGCGATCACAATGACGTTTGCCATCACCGAAGACATCTCCTGGGCGTGGAGCGCCGGGCCCATCGCGGTTGGAGCCGCGCTCGGTGCGATGGCCGCCGCCCGCGTCGAGATGACGTCGATGCCCGAGTTGGTCGCCATCCTGCACAGCTTTGTCGGGCTGGCGGCCGTATTAGTCGGCGTATCCACCTTCCTGAACCCGGATCCCGGCATGACAGGGGCGGCGCATACCATTCACCTCGTCGAGATCTACATCGACGTCGCGATCGGCGCGGTCACCTTCACTGGCTCGGTGGTCGCGTGGGGCAAGCTCGGCGGGAGGATCACCAGCGATCCGTTCAAGATCCCCGGCCGCCACGTCGTCAACCTCCTGATGGTGCTGGGTATCGTGGCGGTGGGCGTCTACTTCGCGGTCGGCGGGCCCGTCGACTCGCTGACGCTGCTGCTCATCAACGCCGGCATCGCCGCGGTCCTGGGGGCTCACCTGGTGATGGCGATCGGCGGGGCGGACATGCCCGTCGTGGTGTCACTTCTCAATAGTTATTCGGGCTGGGCGGCTGCGGCTGCGGGCTTCATGCTGTCGAACGACTTGCTGATCATCACTGGCGCCCTGGTCGGAAGCAGCGGCGCCATCCTGAGTTATATCATGTGCCGCGGCATGAACCGCTCGTTGGTCAACGTCATCTTCGGCGGGTTCGACACGGGCGGCTCGGCAGCGGCGAGCACGGAAGCCGGCCCCCAGGGTGACGCGCAATCGGCCAGCTCCGAGCAGGTCGCGGAGCTGCTCGAGCGCGCTGAAACGGTCGTCATCGTCCCCGGCTACGGGATGGCGGTGGCACAGGCGCAGCACGCTGTAAGCCAGCTCACAAAGCGGCTCCGACGGGCCGGCAAAACGATCAAGTTCGGCATCCACCCGGTCGCCGGGCGCATGCCCGGCCACATGAATGTGTTGCTCGCGGAGGCGGACATCCCGTACGACATCGTCCACGAAATGGAGGACGTCAACGACGACTTCGGGGACACTGACGTCGTGTTGGTCGTCGGCGCAAACGACATCGTCAACCCGGACGCGAAGACGGACAAGTCGAGCCCGATCTACGGCATGCCGCAGCTCGAAGTCTGGCACGCGAGCACGGTCGTCGTGCTCAAGCGTAGCCTCTCACCGGGATACGCGGGCGTGCCCAATCCGCTGTTCTTTCGCGAGAATACGTTGATGTATTTCGGAGACGCCGAGGACAGCCTGAACAAGCTATTGGACGTGATGTAGGCGTCAGTCGACCATGTCCCACCACGGCTCCGTTGGGTGCCGGACTGTCGGCTCGAAGGGCTCGCCGATCCGCGGGGTTGTCAGCTGGAGGCCCTTTTCGCGAGCCTCCTGGGCGGCGTCCTCCGCTGGCTCGCTCCATCCGTGCATGGCGAGCTCGAAGGTGCCCCAGTGAATCGGCAGCATGACGCCTTGTCCGCCCATGATCTCGTGTGCGGCGACAGCCTGCGCCGGCCCGAGGTGGATGGTCCCCCAGTTCGGGTGGTACGCCCCGACCTCGAACATCGTGACGTCGAACGGGCCGTATTTCTGCGCGATCTCGCCGAATTGCGGCGCCATGCCCGTGTCCCCGCTGAAGAAGACGCGGTGGCGCGGCCCGACGAGGGTCCAGGACGTCCACAAGGTGCTATTTCGGTCGAAGACGCCGCGGCCCGAGAAGTGCTGTGAGGGCGTGGATACGATCTCCACATCTCCGAGCGTGGTGGACTCCCACCAGTCCTTCTCGACGATGCGGTCCGAGTCGATGCCCCACTTCTCCAGGTGAGCCGCGACCCCGAGTGGCACGAAGAACATCACGTCACGCTCGGCGAGCCGAAGTATGGTGCGCATATCGAGGTGGTCGTAGTGATCGTGGGAGATGAGCACGGCGTCGAGATCGCCGATTTCATCGAGTTCGAGCGGCGGCGGGTGGAAGCGCTTCGGGCCCATGATGCTCGACGGTGAGGCCCGATCGCTCCAGATCGGGTCGGTGAGCAGTCGTACGCCGTCGATCTCGATGAGCGTCGTGGAATGGCCCAACCAGGTGACGCGAAGGCCGGTCGAAGGGGCCTTCTCGTAAGTGTCTGGCTGCCGCTGGAGCGGGAGATCGCCCTCCGGAACCCGTTGTTCGTCGCCGAGCAACCACTCCTTGGTCGTACTCAACGTCGTGCCCTCCCGCGTCACGGGCGGTCTACCGGGGTTGAAAAACTCGCCGGCTTCGCTGTCGAATTGCGGCGATTCTTTCAGGCGCTCGACCTGATTGCCGTCGACGCTCGCGCCCAGGGTCACGAGCCACTCGGTGGACCACGCGAGCACGAGCAATCCCGCAAGGACGACACCCACTACACCCGCAGCAACCATTCGCTTTGTCTTCGTCTTCAATCCACGCTCCGTCGGAAACTCCCACACAATCGAGAGGATAACAGAAAAGCCCCGGCCAGCATTCGCCGACCGGGGCTTTCCTTTTCTAAGCGGGCCGTTTTACAGGCTGAACGGGCTATCTCCGCCCTGTCCGCCACCTTGACCCTGCTGCTGCTGCGCCATCTTCTGCATTTGCTGCATTTGACGCTGCTGCGCGCGCTGCTTGCGGACCTGCGCCATGACCTCTTCTTCGGTCTGGACGACGAGGTGGAGCTCCGCTTCGTCTTCGCCGAGCTGGTGCACGACGTTCTGGACGTAGTAACGGGTCTCTTCTTCGTCTTCCTCGACGGCGCCGAGGGTCACGACGTTGCGCGGCTCCGGCACGACGAAGTCGGCCGTGTCATACTCACGAGTTGCCACGGTTTCGAGTTCGCCTTCGTTCGCTGCTTTGATCACGAGCTTCATTGGTAAATCCCTGTTTGGGGCAAAATCTAATCTCCAGTGGGACGTTAAGTACGAGCGGTGGGCACGTCAAACGTCAAAGGTGTATCGGTCGCTTCGCGACCTCGCTGTATCGCCTTCGGCTCGCTGTATCGGTCGCTTCGCGACCTCGCTGTATCGCATGCCTGCGGCATGCTCGCTGT
>JBNJFZ010000098.1:1424-20010 GCA_051747295.1 Myxococcota bacterium | reverse complement strand
GCGATGAGCGCGACACAGAGCACAACAGCCCATCTGTAGCGCAGTGGGCGCATTTGTCTCATAGTCCCTCCAATCTGAGGTGTGTATCAGGGCCGGGAGCGGCCCTGTTCGCATTCTAACGTATGGGACCAGCATAGGAAGGTGGGGGAGCGACTACAAGGGGAGCGCGGGCGGGAGCCCGCGCTCGGGATTGGGGACCGGGGATTGGGGATCGGTGCCGGATGCGCCCAGGTGGAGCGTTTACTAAATGACCGCAGCAGCTGTGAACGTTTGTCCCCGATCTCCGCGCCTCCGTCGCTCCGGCCGGGGGCAACCACAGGCTTCGTCGCAGCCGTGGCGTCGCTGGAGCGTCAAACGCCACAAATTGGGGTGGGGCGCGATTCTGGGATGTCGAACGCCTGGAATTGTCGGCGAGCACGACATCAGCAGAATCAGCTCGCTCGAACGCGCGTTCAGGGCGTTTGAGGCTCGTAAAACGGCTCAAATTGGGATCGGAGGCGAGCGCGGTGGGCTCGAGCCCGTGAAATTGTAATTTGAGGCGTTATGTGGCCGCGGCAGCGAGTTCGCACGGCTTACGCTGGCGATTTGGGTTGCAGCGACGATGAAAACCGCGGTTGGCGTCGTTTCCACGGCGCAGGGGCGCTTTGGGAGCGTTTACTTAATGCCCGCAGCAGCTGTGAACGTTTGCTCCAGGTCTGCGCCCGCTTCGCGGGCTCCGGCCGGGGGCAACACAACCACGCAACGCGCGGCACAAGTGTGGCACTCGCAGGCTGGCAGCCTGCGCGCCAATAGGTCAATAGGCGCCGATACGTTCCAAAGCGCCCTCGTCCTCGAGCTCGCGCCACTGGTCGGCGGCCATCTCGAGCATTGGCGCGGCCACGTCCCGGCGGCCGGCCTCCGCGGCGCGTCGGCCGACATGCTCGGCCAGCCAGGCGATATCGCGCTCGATCATCGGGAACTCGGCGAGCGCCTCGGCGGCGGCTCTGGCGTGCCCGAGCGCGGCGTCCCACTCGCCCAGGCCGGCCGCGCACGCGGCCTTCACCAGCTCGATAGACGCCGACAACCACCCGACCATGCCGATGCGCTCCAACGCGGGCTCCAGCGCCTCCATCTGTCGACGCGCATCCTCGTACTCCCCGGCGCCGACCTCGGCCAGCAAGCGGTTGAAGCGCACGAGGTAGGCGTGTTTGGAGCCGCAAATCGTGTCGAGTCGCTCGGCCTCACCGTAGCAGCGCCGCGCCTCGTCCCAGCGGCCGTCGAAGCGCTCGACCTCACCCAACGTCGTCCAAAACCCGGCCTCCGCGTTGCGATGTCCGATCTCGCCGGCCATCCGAATGCCGTCGCGACAAACCTCTCGGGTTTTCTCCAGGTCGCCCTCGGCCAGCCACGTAAATCCGATCGGGTTGAGCACCCCGACCTCGCTGACCTCGTCGCCCTCCTCGGCGTAGATCTGGCGTGCGCGCTCCAGGACCGCGTGCGCCTCCTCGAAGCGGCCGAGCGTCTTGAACGCCCATCCCTGGCTGGTCAGAAGCCTGGCCAACCCGCCCCGAACGCCAAGATCGTCGGCCTTGTCCAGGCCGCGCTCGTAGCAGCGCAGCGCCTGCTCGACACGCCCATCATGGGCGTGCAGCTCGCCGGTCTCGCGGAGCGCCTCGACCAACTCCGCGTCCCAACCCTTCGCCTCGGCGCGCTCGATGATGCGCTCGAGCCTGTCCACCGCGCCGTCCTTTCGCCCGACCATCCGGTCGACCTGTGCGCCCAGCAACTCATTGACCAGGCGCTCCCGTGAATCGGGCGCCGTCTCCAGCGCGTCCAGCGCACGAGACCGCAAGTCGAGCAGCCGCTCGGCCTCCTGCAATTCGTGGGAGAAGACCAGCGCCTCGGCGGCCTCGAGCAGCATCGATTGCGCCTGCTCGGCCGCCCCACCTTCGAACGCGTGCTCGGCGATGCGCGACAACTCCCAGCGATCCGCGTCGGGGTACAGGTCGGCGAGGACCTCCGCACAGATGCGATGGTGCTCGGACAGTCGGCCGGCGTCGTCGGCGGCCGACTGCAACGTCAGCGTCAGGGTCTGGTGAACGAACACCCATCCATCTTCGCTCAGCTCCACCATACCCGCGCGACCGAGGCGCTCCAGCAGCGGCCGCGACGCGTCGATCTCGGCGTACTCGCACACAGCATGCCACTCCTCCTCGACCACGCGCGTCCCCAACACAGCGGCGAGCTCGAGCGATTTCCAGACGTCGCCGGCGTCGTGTCCGGTGCCAAGCACCCGCTCCAGGCGCCCGCGCCACAGCTCATCCATGCTCTCCGGGAGCTCGTACCCGTCGCCCAATTCGTATCCGTTCGGGCCGGCCTGCAAACACTCCGCATCGACGAGGTCGCTGACGAGCTGGAACGCAAAGAGCGGCTCGCCGTTCGTGCACCGGGTCAGCCGCTGCGCCACTCCCGGCTCGAACCCGAGCAGGCTCTCGATGAGGGCGCGGTGCTCGTCGCCCCCCAGCCGCTCCAGGTCGATCTCCTCCCAGTCTTCCACCGAACTCAGCGCATCGATACGCTCGCGCGTGCCGATCGGGCTGTCGCTGAAGTCCTCCAGCACGGTCCCCAGAACCAATACCGGCAACCCCCGGAACTCGCGGCGCAGAAATTCCAGCCACTCGAGGCTCTCGGTGGACCACTGCAGGTCGTCGAGCCAAAGGATCACGGGTCCCCGTCGCGCAGCGCGCTCGACGAGGCGACACATCGCCGCATAGCGCGCGTCCCGGCTGATGACCCCGTCCTCGACCCGGGCATCAGGGCTGCTGCCCATGATCTGGGTCAGCACGCTCGCCTCCTCGCGCAAGAACGCCTCGTCTTCACCGGGCGCCTGCTGTCTGAGGACCTCCATGACCCGCTCGGTACGCGCGTCGTGGTCGAGCTCCCACGCCACAAAGTAGCGCTCGAGCATGCGCCCAGGCCCGTCGGTGGGGCCTCCCAGTCGACTGTGCGTGGCGCGAAACACGGTCGCTGCGCCCAGCTCCTCCGCACGCCGCGCCATCTCCTGGATCAGCCGTGTCTTTCCGGTCCCGGCGTCGCCTCGAACGAGCAATCCATGCACGCGCCGGTCCTCGTGGACTCGCCTCAGCTCGCCCCAGATGCGCTCGCACGCCTCGTCGCGACCCACCAGCGGGGTCTCGCGAAGCGAGAAGAGCGACAGCCCGACCGCACGCACGTCACCTCGCGTCGAAGCACGCCCCGCTGCGCGCCGCCACTCATCCGACGCCGGGATCGAACTAAGACCCGGCGGTAGCTTCGCCCCCGCATCCGCGCCGAGCTCGCCGGCGGCCACGCTTCCTTGTTCGGTGTGCGGCGGCGCCGGAGCAGGCGTCGCCAGGCTCGGCACCGGGGTGATTGCCGGTAGCGTATTGAGCTGCACCGTCGACGCGACGAGCGTGTCCGCATCGTGCTCGATGACCCGTGCCGGATCGGTGCCGCGGTCCAGCACAGGATCGACGCCCACCCCGCCGAGCGCCACCAGCGCCGACGCCGCATCCGCCGCACACGCAAAGCGTCGCCGCGGCTCCTTGGCCATCATCGTCTGCAACCAGCCTGGGAAACCGCTCGGCACCGCAAATCGCGCCTGAAACTCAGGAAGCGGGCTCTGAATATGTGCGATCGCCATCTGCGCGACGTTTCTGCCCGTGAACGGCGGCGCGCCGCATGCCAGCTCCCACGCCGTGCAGCCCAGGGCATACAGGTCAGTCCACGGACCAAAGGTGCGCCACTTCCCCATCAATTGCTCGGGCGGCATGTAGTGCGGCGTACCCGCCGAGCTGGTCAATCGACTCCGATCCAGGCGCGTTGTCTCCGGCTCCAGCGCCTGAGCGATGCCGAAGTCCGACAGCTTCAGCCGCGGCTCCCCGCCCTCGACAAAGCGAAGGATATTCGCCGGCTTGATATCCCGGTGGACCACCGATCGCGCATGGGCGTAGGCGAGCGCGTCGAGCACCTGCAGCAGCACCCGCTGGAGCGCCTCCCACGAGCCCACCTGCTCTACACGCAACTCTCCTCGCGAGGAGTACTCCATCACGAGGTAGGGGATGCCCTCGACCAGCTCGTCTTCGGGGGCGATATCGGCCTCGAGCGTACCGTACTCGAACACCGACACGATCGCCGGATGCGCCAGCCTCGCGCTCGTCTGGACCTCCAGGACAAATTGCTCCCGGCCGGTACGCGCAAAAGCCTCGGGCCGCAAAAACTTCACCGCGACGTCCGCCCCCGTCGGGCCATAGACGCCGCGCCACACCCTCGCCGAGCCCCCATCACCGACGGGCTCTCTCAATTCGAACGGTCCGATTCGCATGACACTGTTTTTAGACCCCACTACCATGTTGCGCCAAGCGAAAATCCAATGGGTCAACTTTTGCGCGAGATCCCACGATGTGAACAGTCGACCTCACCGAGGAGACTTTCTTCTCGGGAGTCATGCAATTAAGGTGCGCTCAGACCACGAAACTAGGCGCGCTCTATGCCAGAGCAGAGTAAACAACGTGTCGGGCCCTTTGTCCTCGAGGAATCGATCGCTCGCGGCGCCGCCGGACACGTATGCCGCGCGCATCACGCCGGCAGCGAGACGCCCGTGGCGCTCAAGATCCTCGCCAGCGAGGCCGCGCAAAAACCCGGGGTTGCCGACGCCCTGCGCCGCGAGGTCGAGTCCATGGCGCGCCTGCACCACCCGGGCATCGCAGCCGTCCTGGACACGGGGCTGGTCGACGATGGATTCCAGCTGGAGACCGGCGAGGTCGTCGAAGGCACGCCCTGGATCGCCATGGAGTTCGTCGGCGGCGAGCCGCTATCCCGCTACTACGGCCAACTGAGCTGGCCGGTCTTCCAACGCTTTTTATACGACTTGCTCGACGCCCTGGCCTACGCACACGCGCAGGGCATCGTGCATCGCGACATCAAGCCGGACAATATCCTGGTCGTCCACGACGGTGAGCGCCTGCTGCCCAAGCTGGTCGACTTCGGGATCGCGCGCGCCCTCGACGAGCCAGATGAGAGCGCGAATAAACGGCGCAGCGATCGCAAGGTCACTGGCACCCCGAGATATATGGCCCCGGAGCAGATCCTGGGGCACTGGCGCGATCAGGGACCCACCACGGATCTGTACTCGCTCGGCTGTGTCGCCTGGCGCTTCGTCACTGGCCGCGCGCCCTATCGAGGCGACGGCACCATCGACACGCTCGAGCGCCACCTACACGACCCGCTGCCACGATTCGTCCCGTCGATGCAGGTGCCCGCGGGGCTCGAACAATGGCTCGAGGCACTGCTCGTCAAGCACCCGGTCCAGCGCATCCAGCGCGCGGCGACGGCCTCTCGCACGCTGATGGAGCTCCCCAGAAAGCTCGAACCCCTCGACGAGGACGCCGAGGTCGTCTCCGGCGCCGATATCAGCGCCGACTCGATGATGTCGGTCTCCGAGCCGACGCTTCCGTCGGGGGTCACAGCGCTCGCCCAGATCGAGCTCAAGAGCAAATCCGGCCGCGCCGACGCGCTGCTGCCGGCCCTCCCGAGCAGCTGGGAGGCGCTGACGCCACCCCGGCCGCCAGTCCAACTCGCCGGCGCGGGCCTCGCACTCTACGGCTTGCGCACGGTGCCGGTCGTGGGCCGCCGCCTCGAGCGCGATGCTCTGTGGGCCGCACTGCTGGAGACGGTCGACACCGGTGAGCGACGCTCGGTCTGGCTGACGGGCGACCCGGGCGCGGGTAAGTCGCGCCTCGCTCAGTGGATCAGCCAACGTGCCCACGCCGCCGGCGCATTCGAGGTCATGAAGGCCGTTCACGGCTCCGACGGCGGCGGCCCGATGGACGGGATCGGCTCGATGCTCGTGCGCTACTTCGGATGCATGGGGCTCTCCCGCGACGAGATGATCGAGCGCCTCGAGGAGTTCTTCGACATCCGCGGCTGGACCGACCGCGTCTCCAAATTCGACCGCGGCATCTACCTGGAGATGATGGCGCCCGCCGAGTTCGAGTTCGACGATGCGACCCCCGGGGCGCAGGTGCGAAGCGTCCAGGAGAAATACCTCGCGCTGGACCGCCTGTTCGAGCGCATCACCGAAGACCGGCCGCTGGTCGTCTGGCTCGACGACGCGCAGTTTAGCCCCGAGACGCTCGGGCTGGCGTCGTTTCTCGGGCGGCGAGCGGCGGGCGAGCCGCTGCCGATGCTCACTCTGGTGACCGCGCGCCGCGAAGACCTGAAGTCACGCGCCGTGCGCCAGGCGTACGAGGACTGCCGCAAGGCGCCGTCGGCCCGTCACCTCGACATCTCCGGGCTCGCCGACGAGGACATGCACGAGTTGGTGACGCGGTTGCTCGGGCTCGAGCCCGAGCTCGCCCAGCGTGTGGTCGAGCGCGCAGACGGTCGCCCGCTGTTCGCGGTGCAAATCGTCGACGACTGGGTCGAGCGCGACGAGCTCGAGGCCGGCCGCGAGGGATTCACCCTGCGTGACGGTGCCGACGCGCAGCTCCCCGACGACATCCACCACATGTGGCTGCAGCGCTTGCAGCGGCTCATCGGCTCGCTCTCCCCGGTTGGGGAGACTCGCCAGAACGGCTGGCAGGCACTGGAGACGGCGGCATTTCTGGGACAGGAGGTCGCCACGCGAGAGTGGCTGGCGTGCTGCGGGCAGGCCGGCATCACCATCCCGCGCGGGCTCGTCGGCGCCCTGTCTTCGCGCAACCTCGCCGAGCGATCCGAGCAGGGTTGGACGTTCACGCACGCGCTGCTGCGAGAGAGCCTGAAGCGAAATGCCCGGGAAGAAGGCCGCGCCAAGGAGCACCACTTCAACTGCTCCGAGGGGCTCGCGAACTTGTACGGCCCGAAGTCCGCGCGGCTCGGCTTTCGCCGGGCCCGCCACCTCGTCGAAGCCGGTGAGCTCGAAGGCGCCCTGGAGACGGTCGAGAAGGCTGGTTCGGACTTCTTCCACCGCGGCGAACCCGAGCGCGCGGCCGAAGCCTGCGAGGTGCATGCACAGATCATCGACGATCTGGACCTGCCTCCGGAGTCGACGGCATGGGTCAAGCAGTGGCGTATGCGCGCCTCGCTCCTGCGCTTTCGCGGTGAGTTCGACGAAGCCGAACGCCTGGCTCGACGAGCCTACGA
The DNA here is from genome assembly GCA_051747295.1 of Myxococcota bacterium. GTDB lineage: Bacteria > Myxococcota_A > Bradymonadia > Bradymonadales > Bradymonadaceae > JBNJFZ01. The sequence goes on along the minus strand of JBNJFZ010000098.1, from coordinate 12,867 downwards.
AGTCGCGAGCGAGCGGGGATACGACGAACTCCGGGCCAGAGCGCTCAACACCTATGGCCTCGTTTACATGTCGCTCGGAGACTTCGAGACTGCCTCACCGATGCTCGAGGAGGCGGCCGAGCGCGCCGAGGCTCTCGGACTGACCGACCTCGTCGGGATGAGCCGCCACAATGCCGCCCTCTCGCGCAAATGGCTGGGCGACCACGAGCAGGCCCGCGAACACCTCGAGCACGCGCGAGCAGCCTATCGCGACACGGGCAACCGGAGCGGCGAGGCCGGGATGCGCGCCGCCCTCGCCGCGCACGACAAGCGCCGAGAGACGATCGACGAAGACATCGCCGAGACGCGCGCCGCCCTCGAGATCGCCCGGGAGACCGGCGATCGCCACGCCATGGCGAATATCTCCAATGCGCTGGCCGAGTTGTATCGCTTCGACGAACGCTGGCGGATGGCCGCGAAGTACTACGAGGAGGCCTACGACCACTGGTACGCCTGCGGCTCGTCCGACCAGTTTGTCGCACGTATCAACATGATGTTGGTGGAGATCTCGCGCGGGAACTTCGAGCGGGTCCTGGAGATCTCGGAGCCGCTGATCGACGTCGTCCGCGAGCGCGAATCCAAGTTCGCGAGCTTCGTCTTGCTCGGTGACGCCATCGGGAGAGCGGCGGCAAGCGACGTCGGGCGCACCCGCGCCGATGTCACCGAGGCCATCGAAAAGGCCGTCCACGCCGACCCCGACCACCTGGTACTCACCGAACACCTGACTCCCCTGCTCGCGGAGCACGGCTGGGACGACATCTTCGACGACATCCGCGAGTTTGAAGCCGTCCAGCGAGAGCAACTCGCCGAATTGCTGGACGCAGCCGGCGCCGACTGAGCCTGTACCCCACCCAAGAGCCGACCTGCACATATGTCCGACGCCCAGACACAAGTCGATCGATACCTGCGCGACCAGGCGCTGGAGCTCCCAGACGCCGGTAGCCTGACCCCGCCGCGCCCAGAACTGCGCGCGTGCGTGGTCATCCCGGTGTACGACGAGCTGGAGAATATCCCCGACGTGATCCGCTCTCTGGAGCAGGCGAGCCGCGAGCCGGAGTGCTTCGAGGTCATCGTGGTGGTCAACAATGCCTCGGACGCGCCGGCCGCCAGGGTCCAGGCGAACCAGGAGACCATCCGGTTTCTCCGCTCGGAGATCGTCACCGCCTTCGACCTGCATGTGCTCGACCGCAGCAGCCCGGGCGCCGCGTACGATCCGGACGTCGCCGGCGTCGGCCGTGCGCGCCGCGAGGGCTGCGATCTGGGGCTGATGCGCCTGCAGGAGGTCGGCCGCGCCGAAGACGGCGTGTTGCCGAACCTCGACGGCGACTCGCCGGTGGCCCCACGGTATGTCGACGATGTGCTCGCCGAGTTCGACGAGCAACCCGACATGCTCGCCGGGGTCTGCCGGTATCGGCATCCGATTCCGGACAACCCGGCGCACGCCGAGGCGATCGTCGCCTACGAGACCTGGATGCGCTACTTCGCCGCGGCGCTGACGTGGACCGAGACGCCGTATGCGTTCCAGAGCATCGGGAGCTGCATGGCGCTCTCGGCGCACGGATATGCGCTGGCCGACGGCATGCCTCAGCTCGAGGCGCTCAGCGATTTCTACATGCTCCAGAAGGTCGCGAAGGTCGGCGGGTTTGGGGCGGTGCGGCAGTTTACGCGGCCGTTCGTGTATCCGTCAGCGCGACCATCGCCGCGCGTGCCGCGCGGGACCGGGCCGTCGGTGACGCAGCGCATGGACGGCGGCGGCCACAAGTTCGACTTCGTGGAGCCGCCGCAGGCCTTTCGACAGCTTCGGGGGCTGTTTCGGGCGGTACGCGATGGGTACGACGCCCCCCAGGTGCTGCGCGAGGCCGGGTCGGTGGATATCCTGGCGGACTTTCTGGACGAACAGGATGCATGGGCGACCTTCGACAAGCTGCGAGACAACGCGCCGAGCGCCGACCACTTCGAGCGCCAATTTCACACCTGGTTCGACAGCCTCAAGATCGTCAAATTCGCCAACGATACCCGGCGGGAGTTAGGTGGCGCATGGATCATGGACGCGCTACCCATCGTGCTCGAAGGCGTAGGGCTGCCCATGCTCGTCGACGATATTCCGGCCGTCGACGAGGACGAAGCCACGCTCGAGCAACGCCGCGCGGTACTCGAATTGCTCCGCACACACGAGATGGCGCTGGCGCACCACCCGCGAGTCGGGGGTTGAAATGCGATACGGCAGACTCATCTTCGCGGCGGAGTCGCACTGGCGAACCCGCCGGCCACAGTGTTAGCGTTCTTGCAAGCTGAACAGGCCAATCTCGATGGAAATATTGCCTGGAGCGCCCTGCCCGCCAGCGCGGAGGCGCGCGCAGCACTACTGAATAATTTTCGGTCGGCGGAGGCCGACACCGCAGACGGAGGCGAAAATGACTGAAGACCCGCAAAACCAGGCGCTCGCCCAACCCCAGGGCGCGCTCGCGAAACCGCAGCACCAGGAAGAGGCGCAGAAGAGCTCGGTCATGGCCGCGCTCGAAGAGCTCGAGATCGAAGAGCTTCGAGACTACTGCCGTGACATCAGCGTCAATGGCGTCATCGCGCAGACCGTCTCACTGTCATTCGAGCAGGGCCAGAGCATGTGGTGCTCCAAAGGCTCGCTGATCTCCTACGACGACGGCATCGATTGGACCCTCAAGATTCCTGGCGGCGCCGGCAAAGCGGTCAGCCGTGTGCTGGCCGGCGAGGGCGTGTCGCTGACGTACACCACCGCGAATCGGTCGGGTGCATCGCTCGTGCTCGGCGCCAACCAGGCGGGTCGGTTGGTGACGTGGGACCTCTCGCGGGGCCCGATCGTGTGCACCAGCGGCTCGTTCGTGGCCGCTCTGGGCAACGTCGACATCGACGTGACGATGGCGAAAAAGGCTGGCGCCGCGTTCTTTGGCGGAGCCGGCCTCTTCATGCAGAAGCTCTCCGGCGACGGCGTCGCCATCCTGCACGGCTCCGGCGACTTCATCGAAAAGCAGCTCGCCCCCGGCGAAAAGGTGCTTGTCTCGACGGGCAATCTGGCGGTCTTCTCCGACGGCGTCGACTACAATATCCGGCGCACAGGCGGCTGCCTCAAATCGATCTTCGGCGGCGAGGGCGTTTTTATGACGGAGCTCACCGGACCGGGCTGGGTGATGATGCAGTCGATGAAGAAGTTGCCGGTAGCGCAGCAGGGCCAGCAGATGTAGAGCGGCACCGGAGATGGAGATTGAAAAAGCTTCTCCTTGACGATAACCCTCGATAAAACGTCGTTATCCGAGGAAACCGGCAGTCCATCGCACCTCGCCGCACCGATTGAGCGACGAGCGCGTCACCGATCCGAGCGCCTCGCATATTCAGACCACGAATTGATGACTATTTGATGAGGCTACAAATGCTACAGCGCTACCGAAACTCACTCCGCCTGTTCCTCGCCGGCCTCCTCTGCGCCATCGTCGCACTCGTATCAGCCCCCGCCTGGGCCGCGAGTGACGTCGAGGACACCGGATTTCGCGACACGACCATCAAGGATGACACGCTGCTCGAGCAGGGTCGATTCGAGGTCATGGTGCAGTCCGCCGGGCTCCTCTCGCGAGACTCCAGCGATACGGTCGACGGCTCCACCGAGACATTCACGAGCCTCTATATGAACCCGGAAGGAGCTATCGGATATATGCTCCTCGACGAGCTCCAGCTGCGGGTGAGTCTCGGCTGGCTCCGGATCTCGACGGCGACGTCTGAAACCTCATTGCAGGACTTCAACGCCGGCCAGGGCACCCTCCAGGCGCTCTATCACATCGAGCTTCCGTACGGGACGGCCATCTACACCGGGGCTGGAGCAGGATTCTTCTACGGCGCGACCGCTCGCCCCGGCCCGGCCGAAAACACCACCGTGTCGAATGCGACCTCCGGCTTCGCCGCACAGGGACTCGTCGGATTGCTCCTCCAGCCCGGCCCACGCGTCATCCTTCGAACCGGGTTGCGCGTCGATGGCCTGTTCAGCTCCGAGACGCTCGACGACGCAACGGGCGATTCGATCAGCTCCACGAACGTCAAGATGATGGGGCAATTCGGCGTGGGCTTTCGCTTCTGAAGGTGTGCGCTCCTGAGCGATGAACGAGCGCATCATCCGGCTTCCAGGGCATCGATTAGCTCCGCCGCGCGATACCCGCCCTTCTGCGCGACCAGGCGCAGTTCGACGGCGCGTGAGCGGAGCCCCTCGACCGCATCTTCGCGACTCTCCAGCCACCGCGTCAGCAACTCGAGCAACGCCTCGAACGGCTCCCGGGCAAAGTAGCGCTCGCCCTCGTGTTCGTTGACGCCCAGATAGTCGCGCGCGTCTTCGAACGCCGCCTCCACGAGCGCCTCGAGCGTCGGCTGCTCCACGCCCGCCAGCACACGACTGGCCGCCACGACCAATTCGACCTCTGGCTCACCCAACACATCGCCGATCGGTACGCGCAGCAGCTTCGCGTCGACCGACTCTGGCTCCTGCTCGACAATCGGCAACAGCGCCTCGCACGCCGCGAGCTTCAAGCGCACCAGGTTGGGATATTCATCGTCGAACTCGCCGGCCGCATCGCGAATCTCCTCGCGCACCCTCTGGTGCAAATCCAAATAGTCATCGAGCTTTAGCTCGCGCTCGACGCTCTCGACGCCGCGCCCGTGGAGCCGATGCGCGAGCTCGCGCAACCGACCGTCCTCGTCGGCGACGACCCTCGCGTCCATGAAGACTCGCGTCTCGTACGGACCCAGCGAAAACGGCAGCCCGCGCTCACGGACCTGCTCGACGTCGTACACATACTCGAGCCCGCTTCGCAGGTCCGTACCACGCAGCACATCACCGACACCGAACGCCAGCCCTTCGGCGATGTCGCGGCGCACCAGCTCGTCGTCCTGCCGGAACTCGACGGTTCGCTTCACGTAGCCCGACACGTCATCGTGCCGATTGTGGTAGAGCACCAGCGCGCGCTCGTCGCCCACGCCATTCGAGTACGCAAATACGTCGTCCAACACATCGCCGTGTTCGCCCTCGGGCTCGTAGAGGCGAAAATACTCGACATCCGCGAACAACTCGCGGCGTCGAAAGAGCGGGAAGATCTGCAGCTCGTGGCGCGCGACCAGCCCCTCGTTGGGCGTCTCATCGATGCGCGGCTCGACGAACTCCATCCCGTATTTCTCCTGCAGCCCTTCGACCTGCCCGTGCCCGACCAGCGGAAGCCCCGGCAGCGTCGCCATCAACGTGCACACTCCGAAATACTTGTCGCCATCGCCGAATTGCTCGACGGCGGTCTCCTCGTCGGGGTTATTCATGAAGTTGACGTAGCGCCGCAGGATCTGCGGATCGAACGTCAGCGTCTCGACCATCATCTCGCGATACCCGGCGTTGTCCTCGTCGCGCAGCTTGTGCATGAACGCGCTGTTGTAGACGCGGTGCATCCCCAGGTTCCGCACGAAATACCCCTCCAACATCCAGAAGGCCTCGGCGAGCAGCAGGGTGTCCGGCGCTTCTTCGGAGATCCGGTCGACGACCTCGCGCCAGAACTCCCTGGGCATCAGCTCGTCAAAGCGCTCGCGCGTCATACCGTGCCGGCTACGCGACGGAATCGCTCCGCCGTGGCCCGGCTGCGGAAACCACAGCCGCTGGATATGCTTCTTCACCAGCGTCATCGCCGCGTCGAATCGGATGATCGGGAACTTGCGCGCCACGTCGACGATCTGCTCGATCACGGCCTCGCGCGCCTCGGCGTTGAGGTAGTCGATCTGCGCGGTGTCATTCCACGGCGTCGAGGTGCCGTCGTTGCCGTGGTAGATGTAGCGCACATCACCCGAGCGATGATCGATGCGCTTGAAGACGACTGCGGCGTCCGTGTGGTCGAAGTAGTGGTCGTCGATCTGAATCGTGAGGCCGTCCTGGTCGCACAGATCGGGCCCGGTGAAGCTGTACGCCGGGTACGGCGGGTGCTCCAGGCTCAAAAACCAGTCGGGCTCCTCGCGCACCCACCGCGACGTGACGCCCATATGATTGGGCACCATATCGGCCGCGAGCCGCACGCCACGATTCCACGCGCGCTCACGCAGGTTTCGGTACGCCTCCTCACCGCCCAGCGCATCGGCGATGCGATAATCCTCCAGCGAATAGGCGCTCGCCTCGGCGCGCTCGTTGCCCGCCATGCGCTTGATGCGCTTCGACGCGTCGCACCGCTCCCAGATGCCAATGAGCCACAACCCGCTGATGCCGCGCTCGGCGAGCCGATCGAGCTCCTCGTCGGGGATCTGGTCGAGCGTGTAGATGTCACGATCCCAGCGCCGTCGAAGCTGGCTGAGCCATACGTGCGCGTTCTTGGCGACCAGCACCAGCCGCGGCATCCAGTCCGCATCGGAGCTAAACCGCGGGCCGTCCTCGTCGATGCCGTGAAAATCCGGCGTGTAGTCCGGTGGCGGGCCGCCTAGATCGCCGCGCTCCTTCTCTTCCGCGAGCGTATCGCCCACGCGCAGCGCCAGCCGGCGCATCTCATCGTCCATCAGGTGCGCGTACCTGGACTGAACGTACTCGAGTTGCTGCTCGAGCGAGTCGCCCCCGTTCGTGATGATGTCCTCCAGAATATCCAGCACGCCCTCGCCGGATGCCTCGCCGTCGGCGACCTCGCGCCGCAACAGATCTCGCAGGTGCTCGACCACATCGCCCAAGCGAGCATCGACGTCTTCGGACTCCACCGATACGTACTTATGCAGTCCGGCGATCGGCGAGTTCTTGCGCTGAAACCAGATCGTGACGCTGTCAGAGAGCCATTCGCCCGGCTCGCGATCGGCCTTTGGCGCCACATCCGGCCGCAGGCTCTCGTCGAACTCCTCCAGTGCGGCGTCCCGCTCCTGCTCGCCGAACGTCTCGGCGAGCCGCTTCTGGCCGAGGCGGCCGAGCTCGTCTTCGGTCTTTCCGGTCGCCGCGACGACGAGATGGCGCGCGAAAGCATTGAGCAGCGCGACGCCCTGGAGCTGACCGTGCGTGACATCGGTCGCGCCCTGGTCGTAGAGCGTCTTCTGGACGACATCGATGGCGTCGTCTGTCAGCGGCACGCGGCCGAGAGGATCCACGGGCGCCTCGTGCTCGAGCAGCGAGGTCCGGGCACGGCGAGCGACGACGAGTTTTGGAGAGCTAGGCATAGAAAAAGACCTGCACTGTATGATGTTGCGTACGATCTGGCTTTACGCAGACCGACGCGACGATGCAAGCCCGTCACGGCATGCGGGCAGGATGCCCGCATGACATACCCTCGATCCGAGCCCTTCCTCGCATGCGCGCAGGATGCCCGCATGACAAACAGAGACAAAGACGACCGCAGACTACAAACTTCGCGGATCCTCGAGCAGCAACTTCAGCTTACAGATATCCTGATTGTCGCAGGTGTAGAACGACACGGCGAGGTTGCCGAAGCGGTCGATGGCCGTGGAGACACCGAATGAGTCCCTGGGAAAGACCGTCAGGATCTCCCAACCCGTCTCGAAATCGGCCCCGGGCGCCAGGCGTGCGACCTTCAGCGACGTGTTGTTCGTCGGGTTGTAGGCGATGTAGAGCGTGCCGTCGTCGCCCTCGATCATCGAGCTCGGGTGGCCGACGGCGAGCGACTCGCCCAAAAACTGATTCTTATCGCGCTCGAGATCGAACATCGTCCCGCACGTGGCCACGAGCCGATCGTTGAGCCCACCGCTCATACACAGGCGGAAGTCCTCGGTGATGAACAGCGAGTGCACAAACTGGGCGCCGAGCGTGTCCAGGTACGACGACTGCGGCCATCGATCGATGCCGAAGTCGTAGCGCGACACGCCATAGGCGTCGACGTCGTCGTTGCGATGCACGAGGTACGCGCTTCCCGCGGTGTCCGCACGCAGCCCGCGACCCATCGCCGCCTGCGGGTCTTCGGCCTGCAGCGACGTACGCCGCGTGAACGCGCCGGGCAGCGTGTTGGCTTCCTTGCTGAACAGCTCGACCTCCGAGGCGCCGTCGGCCGCAAAGCTCACGTAGAAGCGCTCGCCGTCCTGGGTCAAATCGAACCCGTCGCCGCGGCCACCGCGACTGACCGGCAGGCGTCGAACCTCCCAGGCGCGGTCACCGACGCGGGTGGCGGCTTTAAAGGAGTTGTCGCGGCTCTGCGTGAAGACCACGAGCGGGCGGCCGGGCTCGATGACCTCGATGCCGAAAATCCCGCGGTGCTGCTCGATGTCTTCGATCGTCCAGTCGCCGCCTACAGGACGTCGCGCGACGGAGAGTGTGGCGTTCTGGCAGGAGCGCGTCTCGCAGGTGTGAAACGCGATCCAGAAGGTCCCGTCGTCGTCGATGACCAACTCGGTGCGGTCGGTCAGCGCGTGCTCGAACGGCACGTCTTCGGGCTCCCAGGGGTTCGGCGGCGGGGTGTCCGGTTCCGCATCGAAGACCTGACGCGTATCTTCGGTGTCCTCGATATCCTCGGCGTCCGCGTCGGCGTCGGCATCCGGAGCAACGTCGTCTGCATCCGTGACATCGGGCCCGGTGTCGGCGTCGAAGCCCTGCTCCTGGATGTCGAAGCCCTGAGAGATCTCCCACGGACCACCCAGATCATCGTCCTGACACCGGCACGAGCTCGACGCGAGCAGTAGCGCACACGCCGCAAACAGAATGTATCGGCTCTTCATAGGCTCCCTCTTTACGAACACGTGCCCGTGAGACGTGCTCGACCGTGAAACTATTCACTTCGATGATGACGGAGTTCGTCCCAAAAGAAAAACGCCCGGCCGTGGGGCCGGGCGCGTGTCTGCTCGCGGTCGAAGTCAGCCGGACGTCACCTCGATCTTGCGGGGCTTGGCGCTCTCGGCCTTTGGCAGCTCCAGGATCAGCACGCCGTTTTCGATATTGGCGCTGATCTTACCCTGGTCGATATTCTGACCGAGGCGGAACTGACGCATGAAGTTACCGGTACGGTACTCCTCGTACACGCGGTTCCAGCGGCTCTCGACCTCGTTGGCGGACGCCTGAATCGTCAGGACGTTCTCGCGCAGGTCGATGTCGAAATCCTCGGGGCGTGCGCCAGGCACGTCGGCTTTGACGGTCAGGGCGTTGTCCGTCTCGAAGATATCGACGGCCGGCTTAAAGTACGGCCCCTCACGCGTGCCTTCCTCGTTGGTGAGTTCTTCTTTCTCGCGAACTTGAATGTCACTATTTTCTTCAGCCATGGTGTCCTCTCCTCGACGCGATTCGCGTCACAAACAAGACATGGGAACGACGGTACTTACCCGTTGACGTCGATCTTACGCGGCTTCGACTCCGGGGTGCGCGGCGCGTAGACCTCGAGAATGCCGTACTCGAGGGTTGCCTTGACCTTCGAGGAGTCGATCGGCTCGGGCAGCGAGACCGCGCGGCGAAAGCTCCCGCCTTCGCGCTCGCGCCGGTGGAAGTTCGCATCCTCGCCGACGTCTTCGAGCGATCGCTCGCCGCGGATGACGAGTTGGTCGCCCTTGGCGCTGATATCGAGGTTCTCGCTGTCCACGCCGGGCAGCTCCGCTCGGACCAGGTAAGACTCCCCGTCATCGTAGATATTGACGGCCGGAAACACGCCGCTGGCGGCGCGGGCGCCGCTCACGCGCGAGGCTCGGTCGTTGAGCAAGCTGTTGAGTTCGCTTCGAAACCAGTCGCTCAGCAAGTCGTTTCGGTATTCTTTTAGCATCCTACACCTCCTTTCATGCACGTCTCTGCACGACTCTCGAGTTGCCATGAACGCAGGGCGACAGCCGACCGATTCGACACAAAAATGCCCACAATCGTTCCGCGCCCCACAACCGTCTGAATTCTAGACTACGAGCAAAGACTGCTCGCCGGGGAAACGCTCGTTCTCCGGAACGTCTCCCCCATCCGACGCTGAAATTAAGCAGCCGTTTTCGAGCGTCAAGCAACACAACATATGTACGCGCAACCCCCTGAAATCACCGGACTTTTCCAGCCAGGGCGGCCGCAGGTGAGCGAAACAACGGAACGAACCGAACTTGCCCGACATCGCAGCCGGTCTTAGAGTGTCCGTCACTTTGATCTTCCCCAAGATGAGGCACCGACGATGCATATACCCGAATTGATCGCACGGAAGCGTGACGGGAACGCGTTGACCGCTGAGGAGCTCGAGTTTCTGATTCAGGGCTACACCGACGACGAGATCCCCGACTACCAGATGTCGGCGTTTTTGATGGCGGTCTTCTTCCGCTCGATGACCAAGGAGGAGCTGTCGACGTGGACCAGCGCGATGCTGCACAGCGGTGAGGTCCTGGATCTGTCGGATATTCAGGGCGTCAAGGTCGACAAACACTCCACCGGTGGTGTCGGCGACAAGGTGTCGCTCATCCTCGCCCCGCTCGCGGTGGCCGCCGGGCTGAAGGTCCCGATGATCTCGGGGCGTGGGCTGGGCCATACCGGTGGCACCCTCGACAAGCTCGAGAGCATCCCCGGCTTCGACGTCAACCAGCCCGTCGAGCGCTTCCGGCAGTTGGTCGACGAGCTCGGCTGCGGCCTCATCGGGCAGACCGGTGAGATCGCGCCGGCCGACAAGCAGCTCTATGCACTGCGCGACGTCACCGCGACCGTCGAGTGCATCCCGCTGATCGCCAGCAGCATCATGAGTAAGAAGCTCGCCGAGGGCATCGACGGGCTCGTGTTGGACGTCAAAGTCGGCAGCGGCGCGTTCATGAAGGAGGTCGACCAGGCGCGCGAGCTGGCCGAGACGATGATCGACATCGGCGACGCCATGGGTACCCCGGTCCGCGCCCTCATCACCGACATGGACCAGCCCCTCGGGCTCGCCGTCGGCAATGCGCTCGAGGTCCGCGAGAGCATCGAGACACTGCGCGGTGAAGGGCCGCGTGACATCACCGATATCACCATCGCGCTCGTCACCGAGATGCTCGATCTGGCCGGCATGTCGTCGGACCGCTCGGATACCCGGCAGATGCTCGGAGAGCTCTTGCGCGACGGCTCCGCGCTGGACGTCTTCCGCGACATCATCGAAGCGCAAGACGGTGATACCAGCGTCTGCGACGACCCGTCGGCCCTGCCGACCGCCGAGCACGTCGAGACCTTCGACGCCCCTCGCGCCGGAAAGATCCACTCGCTCGACGCGCAAGAGGTCGGACTCGCCGCCCTCGAACTCGGCGCGGGACGACGCACCAAAGAAGACGACATCGACCCGGCGGTCGGACTCGTATTCAACAAAAAGCGCGGTGCCGAAGTAGAGGAAGGCGAGTCCATCCTCGAGATCCACTACAACGACGGCTCGGACCTGGAATCGTGCCGCGAGCGCCTGGAACGCGCCATCCACATCGAGGACGCCGCGGTCGACGAGCCACCGCTGATTATCGATCGGCTGTCGTAGCACGAAGC
>JBNJFZ010000098.1:0-1324 GCA_051747295.1 Myxococcota bacterium | reverse complement strand
CTTAGCTGCTCCACCACACCTCAGTCGTCATCATGCTCCTCATAGCGCAGCTCATCGCCGCCCGCGGCCGGCTGCGTCCAGGCCTCCGCCGCGCCATGCTCATACACGAGGTCGCCTCCGGCCTCACCGACCTGGTAGCCCAGGACGAACACCGCAACCGTCCCGGCCACCGCTACCGTCGCAATGACCTTCTTTCGGCCAGCGCCGGGGATCACCAGCGGCAAAAACATCAGGCCGAGCGTCGCCCCGGCCGCGTACGTGAAGATCTCGGCCGCCTCCTCGTGCTCCTCGAGCGGCTGTTCGCTGGCGAGCACCTCCTCGACCTGATGCTCCTCATCCTCACCTGTTTCCATGGCTACGACCGCACTCGTGACTAAAATGGCCTGCAGAGCGACCGCGACCGTCCACGTGCGGGCCGGCAGCCAATCGCGCCACCACGCGACGAGTAGCCCGATACTGACCAACGGCATCAAGACCGCCAGCGCGATCGGAATGTGAACGATTTTCGGATGGAGTGGTAGTTCAAACATGGTGCATCCTCCTTCATGATCGCGGCGTGCAATGTGCCGCGTGACAGTTAGGAGTCTCGACACCCGAGTCCAGATCGACCATCCGACACGCGTGCGATGCGGGCAAATTCAGCCCGAAATCGGCGTATCGAACAGATGTTATATGCCCCAGAAGGCACTCAGAGATGGATACACGCGAAAACGACGAGATCACCGACCTCGCCCGCGAGCGAACCACACTCGCCATCACGATCGCCTTTTTCGTCATGATTCTGGTTGTGACCATCTCCGATCTCGTGATCGACTACCGCGCAGGGACCACGATCGCGCATTTGCTGATCGAGGGCGCCATCTCGATGGTCGCCGCGGTCGGCATCGCATTCCTGGTCGCTCGCCTGCAAACATTGCGGAGAACCGCTTCAGACCTCGAGGGTGAGCTGCAGGCATCACAGAAAGAGCTCGAGGAAACTCGAAGAGAGGCGGAAAAATGGCGCGACGAGACCCGCGACATCCTGCGTGGCCTCGGCGAGGCGATCGACCGTCAATTCGAACGCTGGGAATTGACGCCCGCGGAAAAGGAAGTCGCGCTCTTACTCCTCAAGGGCCTGTCCCACAAAGACATCGCCGGGGTCCGCGACGTCAGCCCGCACACCACCCGCCAGCAGGCCCACGCCGTCTACAAGAAGGCCGGCGTCGAGGGTCGCGCCGACCTCGCGGCATTCTTCCTCGAGGACCTGCTGTTGCCCCAGCAGCGATTGGCGAGCAGCGATTAGCGAGCAGCGATTGGCCAAGCAGCGAAGCAGCGAGCAGCGATT
>JBNJFZ010000097.1:0-20249 GCA_051747295.1 Myxococcota bacterium | reverse complement strand
GGCGTCGGCTTGGCCGTCCCGATATCCAGGTGCCGGTAGAGCTGGACGCTGTCGGCGTTGACCAGCTCACCGCCGACCTCCTCGGCCGCAGCGACCGCGAAGCTCGACTTCCCGACCGCCGTCGGTCCGGCGATGACCAGAATACGCGGTAGGCCCTCGGTGGAGACGTCAGCAATATCCATAGAGTTGCGTTCGGTCGGAGCAGCTTAACGTCGGTCGAAGCACTCTTCGAGCTCGAGGTGCGGAATGCGATAATACACGGGTCGGCCGTGCGGGCAGTTGGCCTTGAAGTCGATCTCGTCCATCTGCACCAGCAGCGACTCACACTCTTCGCGCGTCAACTCGGTCGGCCCACGCACCACCGAGTGGCACGCCATGCGGCTCAGGATGGCCTCCATCTCTTCTTCGACGCGATCGCTTCGCCCGAGGTTCGACATATCGTCGAGCGCGTCCTTGATCATCTTCTCGTGCTTGCGGTCCTGGAGCACCGCCGGGACGGCCTTGAGCGCATACGTGCTCCCTCCGAAGGGCTCGATCTCGAAGCCGGCTTCCTCGAAGAAGTCCAGGCTCTCCTCCATGCAGTCAGCGCGCAGCGCGTCCAGCTCGAGCCGCAGGGGAAATAACAACGGCTGGGTCTCTTTGTGCTCACTCTTGTAGAGGTTGCGCAGCCGCTCGAAGCCGATGCGCTCGTGGGCGGCATGCTGGTCGATGATGACGAGCCCGGAGGCGTCCTCGCACACGATATACTGGCGCTTGAACTGTCCGATGACGCGAAGCGACGAGAAGTAATCGCCCGCGTCAGCGCCCTGCTCGGGCGGCGCGCTCCCGGTGTCGCCGACGTCGACGCGCGGCGGCTCGCGAAGCGGCGAGGCCCCGCTGGAGAACCCGCGCTGGCCGTCGTCCTCGGAGCGATTGAAAAAGGGCGATCCGATCTCCCCGCCGCTGAGGTTGGTCAGCTGGCCTTTCTGCTGCTGCGACATGCGTCGATGCCGCGCGTTGAGCGGCTCGAAGCTCGCCATGCCCGGCTTGACCATCTTGGCGTCGCCCTCACCCTCTCCCGCGTCCGGCGCGCCATCGCCCGGCTGCCACTTTCGCCCCTCGCCGCCGTCGAGCTGATAGTTGCGCCCGCGGCTTCGCTCATTCTCGAGCCACGGCGCCTCGGCCAGGCGGTCGGCGATGGCGTGATACACCGCGCGATAAATCGGCTGGGTGTCGTTGAAGCGAACCTCGGTCTTGGCCGGGTGCACGTTGACGTCCACCAGATCGAACGGCACGTCCACGAAAACCACCACCGACGGATAGCGCCCCTTGTTCATAAATTGGCGATACGCCCCATTGATCGCCGCGCGAATCGTGCTGTCGTTGACGTAGCGGCCGTTGACGAAGGTGTAGATATTCTTGGTCGTGCGCTGCGAGTGCCCCGGCTTGGAGAAATAGCCGCGCGCCACCACGCCGTTGATGGCGGGGTATTCGTAGGTCGCGTAGAGGTCGTCGTAGACCTCCCGGCCCATCACCTCCAGCACGCGGTCCTTCAGGTCCTCGACCGGCGGCATATCCAGCCGCACCTTGCCGTCTTTCTCCAGCTTGAAGCGTACGTCCGGTCGACTCAGGCCCATGCGAACCAGCATCTCGGTGATGTGGCGCGACTCGGTGGCCGGCGTCTTCATGAACTTGAGCCGCGCGGGGGTGTTGAAGAACAGGTCGCGCACGCTGATGGTCGTGCCCGCCTTGATCCCGACCGACTCGACCTCGCGCAGCTCGCCCCCCTCGATAAACAGGCGCGTGCCCTCGAGCTCGCCGTGGGGCTTGGTCTGAATCTCGAGCCGCGAGACCGACCCGATCGACGGCACGGCCTCACCGCGAAACCCCAGCGTGCCGATCTGATGGAGGTCGTCGATATGCGAGATCTTGGAGGTGGCGTGGCGCTCGATGGCACGCAGCGCATCCTCGCGCTCCATCCCGCAGCCGTCGTCGCGCACCCGCATCAGCTCGCGGCCGCCGTCCTCGATGGTCACGTGGACGCGCCGCGCACCCGCATCGAGGCTATTCTCCACCAGCTCCTTGATCACGGATGCCGGTCGCTCGACGACCTCGCCGGCCGCGATCTGGTTGGCCAGCTCGGGCGGCAACTTCGCCACGCGCGGCGGCTTATCGGCCGAATGTTCCGCTGCGGGGTTTCTGAATGTCTCGCTCATGGCTCCGTAGAGAACAGGTGTTCAGGTAGCGAACTACACAGTTCTACGCTCGCCACGCAACAGCGTCAAACGCCCTCGCTAACAATGCTGCTCAATCCCTTCAGGGAGCATCCTTGGCGCACCTGAAGCCGAGCTCGTCGCTGTTTACATTGCTCGCATTGGGCGTCGCGCGATTCGTGAGCCGCACAAAGTTGAACGGCTCATCGTAGCTGCCTCCGCGCACGACCCGCCCGTAGCCGAGGTCGTTGGTCTGCTCCGGATTCACCGTGTAGCTCGACGTGTAGAAGTTGGGGTCGTAATAATCCGAGACCCACTCGCCGATATTGCCCGCCTGGTGGAGCGTGCCGTAGTAGCTCTCCCACGAGGTGTAGGTGTCGGTCTCCGCGGTGCAATCGTCCCAACCGTCTGAACAGTCGTAGACGGCCCGGCTCTGGGTGATCGTATTATCGCCCCACGGGAAGTACTGGTTTCTCGGATACGGACCGCGCGCCGCCTTCTCCCACTCGGCTTCGGTCGGCAGGCGCTTGCCGGCCCACTGACAGTAGTCCCGAGCCTGCGAATAGGAGATGCAGGTGGTCGGGAGCGAGCGCCAATTGCCCGGAAGAATGCCCTGCCCGCCGACGCACCACCAATCGACGCTGCACGCACCATCGTTGGCGCAGGCCTCGAAGTCGCCCCCGGAGACTTCCTCCCGGTCGATATAATAGGGGTCGAGCTCGACGGTATGCTGAGGCGTCTCGTCGCTCTGCGTGCCGGTGACATTCGGATCCGAGCCCATGATGAACGTCCCGCCGGGCACGAAGACCATACCGGCGAGCGGCTGGGAGCTGCCGCAGTTCTCGTCGACCTGGCCGTCGCAGTCGTTGTCGATAGCATCTCCGCAGATCTCGGACGGAAGCTGACAATCGGGCCCACTCGCCGTGCAGGCCAGCGTGCCGACCGCCGTGCCGCCCCCGGGGCACGCCGCATAGCAGACCGCCTGGTTGTCAGCGACCGAGTCGCAGTTATTGTCGACGCCATCGCACAGCTCGACGCTGCGATTCTGACAACTGCTCCAGCTGCCGTTCTCGCAGACCTCGACGCCGCGGTTCGGACAGCTCGAGCCGCACGCTCGGGTCAGGGTGATGCCGTAGATATCCTCGTCGATGATCCCATCACAATCGTTGTCCAGTCCGTCGCAGACCTCGGAGCTGGGCTGCGTGAGCGGCTCGCACTCCTCGCTTCCAGAGTTGCAGGCGAGTTCTCCGTCGGCGCAAACGCCCTGGAGGCCGGTCTGACAGGCCTGTCCCGCCTGAGGATACACCTCGTCGACCTGGCCATCGCAGTCATCGTCCAGGTTGTTGCAGAGCTCCTGGATGGGCTGGTTATTCGGCTCGCAGACCCGTGCTCCCGACGAGCAGACGATACTGCCCTCGGCGCATATCCCCTCGCGGCCCGTGGTACAGGACGCGCCGACGTCGGTTGGATCTTCGTCAGTTCGACCATCACAATCGTTGTCGAGCCCATCGCAGACCTCGGCGCTCGGCTGGTTGTCCGGCTCACAGACGCGGGTGCCCGAGTCGCAGACATAGATTCCATCGGCGCAGACGCCATCGTCGCCGGTACTGCAGTCGCTACCGACGTCGGTCAGGTTGTTGTCGACCGTACCGTCGCAATCGTTGTCGAGACCATCGCAGACCTCGTCGGTGCTCGCCACGTTGCCCTCACATGTACCCCAGGTCCCCTGGTCACAGGTCTGCGTGCCCAACTCGCACTCGCCGACATTCGTGCCGCAATCTCGGGTATCGCCATCTGTACAGTCGCAGACGCCCTCGTCGATGGAGCCGTCGCAGTCGTTATCCTCGCCGTCACAGACTTCGGCGACCGGTCCGGACCCGCCTTCGCACGGGCCCCACTGCCCATCTTCACACGACTGAGCCCCCGGCACGCAGGCCCCCTCGGACTCGCCGCAGGAGCGCGTCTGCCCATCGCGGCACTCGCATCGGTCGGGGTCTCCCTCGCCATCACAATCGTTGTCTAGCCCGTCGCAGATCTCCTCGGCGCCCGGGTAAACCGAGGCATTCGAGTCGTCGCAGTCGAGCTCCGGCGCCCCGCAGTCTTCGCCGACCGGGAAGCCATCGTTATCATCATCGATACACCCCGGACCTCCGGTGTCGGGGTCGTCTCCATCAGGCACGGCGACATCTTCGTCGGTATCGGCATCATCAACGGCGTCGGCGGCGTCTGTCGAGCCATCGGTGAAGTCGACATCCATGCCCGATTCATCGACGGCGCATACACCGTTCTCGCAGACGGAGTCCGCCGGGCAATCGTCGGACGATTCGCACGCGATCTGGCCGCTTCCGGAGTCGAAGCTGCACCCCAAAGAGGTTACCGCCACAGCAAACAAGGCACATATCGATGCGACGATTCGTACCGCGCGAGAACTGAAAGCGGTGAGTTTTGACACGGACTTGCCTGCGTTTGGGACGACTCTAAATGGTCGAAATGACTCGACGCGCATCCGCATTTCTACGTGGGCGCCACGCATGGATCCTACCGATTATGAATTTTCATTCAATTGGCATCTTGGATCGGCCGGGTAGACTGAGATTTAGATAGCGGCGCTTGTAGGTCATAGATCCCCAAAAACCCACACACCCGCACACCCACACATCCCACCACCCCCAGACCCGCTCCGCGCTGCAGCTACAATGATAGATGCAGACTCCCCCGGTTCCGTGTTAAACGATTGTCCTTCGAACACCCTCGGGACCGCCTCCGAACGCCACCATGAAGTCATCTCTGCAGAGTTGGAAGACCGCTTTTTTCGACGCCTTCGAGCGCGTCGAAGCCGATAGCGCACGGCAAACCGCCGAAGACCGCCGTGAGCTCGACCTGCAGATCATCGGGCTGATCATCCTGGTGTGCGTCGTGCTGTCGTTCATGGAGTATTACGGCGGGTCGAACGATTACGGCTGGCTCGAAAGCCTTGCCGGCCTCCTCCCCGGGCAGGCTTCGTACGAGGTCCAATCATTCTTCCGCGACCGCGAATACGGGCGGCTAGCCCGACTGGGCTATTGGTCGATGTCCACCTTCGTCGGCTACGCGCTTCTGCCGGGCATCTACGTGCGCTTCGTGATGAAGAAGCGCCTCACCGACATCGGACTGTCGCTGAAAGGAGCGCTGGAGCACTGGTGGGTCTACGCGGGGATGTATGTGCTGGTATTGCCGGCGGTCTACGCGGTGTCCTTCACGGAGAGCTTCCAGAACACCTATCCCTTCTATGGGTCGGCCTCCCGAAGTTGGTTCGACTTTCTGGCGTGGGAAGGCCTGTACGCCCTGCAGTTTCTGAGCCTGGAGTTCTTCTTCAGGGGTGTGCTGATCCACGGGATCAAGAAGCGCTTTGGCTTCTATGCCATCCTGGTGTCGGTCATCCCATACTGCATGATCCACTTCGGCAAACCGATGCCCGAGACCATCGGCGCCATCCTCGCCGGACTCGCCCTCGGCGTGCTCTCGCTGTACACGCGCAGCATCTGGCTGGGCGTCGCCATCCACATCTCGGTGGCTGTCACGATGGACATCCTGTCGATGCTCGCCAAGGGCCAGATCTAGGGTGGTTGGTAGTCCGTTCATCCCTAGCTCACTACCCACTACTCCCTACTCACTACTCCCTACCCACCATTTCCTTGACGGCGCTACGTTTGTTCAGTAACCTCACGGATGTTCAGGCTCTAATTCCGCCGCAACGGACCGTGACATGGCTGATGACGTGAAGAAACTGACCAAGCGCCAGGGTGAGGTGCTCTCCTTTATTATCGACCAGATCGAAAATGAAGGGTATCCGCCCACGATCCGCGAGATCGGCGACCACCTGGGCATCAAGTCGACAAACGGCGTCAACGATCACCTCAAGGCGCTCGAGAAAAAGGGGTATCTGGCACGCGAGGACGCCAAGTCCCGCGCGCTTCGACCGCTTCGAAACATCGATGGAACCCCGTATCAGCCCGCCAGCGTCAACACGACTGACGATACGGTCGCGTACGACGAGCAGATCCACAACATCCCCGTCGTCGGTCGCATCGCGGCCGGGCTTCCGACCGCGGCTATCGAGAATACCGAGGAATTCCTGCGTATCGGCGAGGGCATGCTGGGCCGAAGCGAGGACGTCTTCGGCCTGCGAGTCAGCGGCGAGAGCATGATCGAAGACGGCATCCACGACGGGGACTACATCTTCGTCAAGCGCCAGCAACAGGCACGAAACGGCGAAATCGTCGCCGCAATGGTCGACGGTGAGGCCACCGTCAAGCGCTTCTTCCGCGAGGGCGACCGCATCCGCCTGCAACCCTCGAACTCCTCGATGGAACCCATCTACGTCAACGCCTCCGAAGGGCGCGAGACCACCGTCCTCGGCAAGGTCGTCGGCGTCTTCAGGAAATTGTAATACGCGGCTGACGCCGCGTGTTTTGCTCGCGTCGCTCGCGTTTTACGGTTCGCTCCGCTCACCGTTTGTTACGCTCCCTTCGGTCGCGTCTTTTAGCTCTGCTTCGCCTCGCTTGGTTAAACCGCAGAGCGGGTTGGGTTTTGTGAAATAAACTTGGCCCCCGACCATTTAAAACGTCGACGGGTGGAACAAACGCCGCGAAGCGGCGTAAAACACGCGAGCAACGCGAGCGTAACCAAAACGAGGCGCAGCCGAGGTAAATCGCGTGAGCGCAGCGAACGCAAATCACGCGACCGAAGGGAGCGTAACCCACGGGCAAAGCCCGTACCTTTGACACCCTGACAGCCGCCGTGATAGTTGACTGCGCACCTCTGCTCGAGGTCTATGCATCTCTTTTACTGCGCACGTAACGCCGACAGAAGGGATGCGGCAGAGGCCGCAGCAAACCCCGGCATAAGGACACGGTTCTCATGGAGATCGCAGACTACGTACCGCTGGTCATCCTCACAGTGCTCGCCCTGGCTGTATCGGGCGGCATTTTGTTTGTGGCGACCTTCCTCGGGCCCAGTAATCCGACTCGCGAGAAACGGATTCCATACGAATCGGGCTCCGACCCGATCGGCTCGCCGAAGACGATGCGGTTCAGCATCAAGTTCTACATGATCGCGATCAGCTTTATTCTGTTCGATCTCGAAACCGTATTTGTCGTGCCCTGGGCTATCTCGTGGCGACAGAGCGAAGCGCTTGGATTCGGGCTCTACTCCTTTGGAGTGATGTTCGTCTTCCTGGCCATTCTCACGATCGGACTTGTCTACGAGTGGAAGCAAGGAGGTCTCGAATGGGACTAGAACACCAACTCCCCGAAGTCATCACGACCAAGCTGGAAAGTGCGGTCAACTGGGCGCGCAAATACTCGCTGTTCCAGTACCCGTTCGTCACCGCGTGCTGCGGCATGGAGTATATGGCGACCGTATCGGCGCGATACGACATCGCGCGATTCGGTGCCGAGATCCCACGATTCTCGCCGCGACAGGCCGATCTGCTGTGGGTCGTCGGTACCGTCAACCACAAGTTGGCTCCCCACCTGCGTCGTATCTACGAGCAGATGGCCGAGCCCAAGTGGGTCATGTCGTTCGGCGTGTGCGCCTCGACGGGCGGGTTCTACGACAACTACGCCACCGTCCAGGGCATCGACAAGATCATCCCGGTCGACATCTACATCCCGGGCTGCCCACCTCGCCCGGAGCAAGTCCTCGACGGGCTGATGAAACTCCAGGAAAAGATCCAGGGCGAGCCGTGGAAGAAATACGCCTACGAGGAGAAGGTGCGCGAGCGCGAAAATGAAGGCTCTCAGGAGCACCGCCCCGTATTCGAGCCGGCCGAATAAGCTGCACGCACGGCGACACTCGATATGGGTCTCGCCCCCCTATGTGCCGATTCGGACCGAGCGCACTTATCGAGAGCCGGGCATCGACCCGGCTCGCGCTTGTGAGCCTCGAGATTCTTAGATAGTACCAGTTTTTGTTGGAGGCCAACCAAGCCATGGCTGAGAAACTCATCAAACTCGTCGAGAAGAACTTCGAAGACGAGGTCCTCGATTCCCACTCCGAGCGTGGTCAGGATACGGTGGCCGTCGACCGAAGCAGCGTCGCCGAGATCATCGACTTCCTGAAGCACGACGACGCCGCAAAGATGGACTACTTACGGTTCATCACCGGCGTCGACTACGACAAGCGCATTCCTCGCTTCGAGGTGGTCTACGTACTCTACAGCACCGAGCATAAGCACATGCTCACCGTACGCGTGCCCGTCGACGAAGACGACTGCACGGTGCCCACCATCAGCGACGTCTTCGAGGGCGCCGGATGGCAGGAGCGCGAAGTCTGGGACATGTACGGCATTGAATTCGACGGCCACCCCGACCTTCGACGCGTCCTCAACTACGAGGAGTTCGACGGGCACCCGCTCCGCAAAGACTACCCCAAGCAGCAGGGTCAACCGCGCGTCGAGCTCATCGACCGTGAGCGTGACTCCGTCGAGGAATTCGAGACGTTCGTCAAGAACAGCACGGTCGCCGGATCGCGCGATTCCTGACACAACACCACTCTCCGCGTTTTGACCGACGAAGCCGCCCTCCGGGGCGAGCCAGGAGTCAAAGATGGCTGAAGATATCTACCAGCAGGTCGACGAGACCCCCAGTACCGTCGACCAGGACATTCATACCGAGCCGATGATCCTGCAGATGGGTCCCTCGCACCCCGCGACGCACGGCACGGTCCGATTCACTCTGACGCTCGACGGCGAGACCGTCGTCAAGTGCGACACCGACGTCGGCTATCTGCACCGAGGATTCGAGAAGGAGTCGGAGTACTCGACCTGGACGCAGGTCTTCCCCTACACCGACCGCCTCAACTACGTCAGCCCGCTGCTCAACAACTTCGGGTACGCCCTGGCCGTCGAGAAACTCCTCGAGATCGAGATCCCGGAGCGTGCCAGCTGGATCCGCACGCTGATGGGCGAAGTCAGCCGCCTCTCCGACCACTTCACGTGCGTCGGCGCAGGCGCGCTGGAGCTGGGCGCCATGAGCGCGTTTTTGTACTGCATCGAGGCCCGCGAGCTCATCTGGGACCTCATCGAGCAGGTCACCGGCGCACGCCTCACCGTCAGCTATGGCCGTATCGGTGGCGTCAAGGACGACCTCACCGAGGACTTCGAGAAGAACTGGAAGTTCACCCGCGAGCGGCTCCTCGAGACCCACGAGCAGACACACTCGCTTCTGACCCGCAACAGGATCTTCCTGGACCGCATGCAGGGGACCGGCGCGCTGACCCGAGAAATGGCCATCGAGCTGGGCTACACCGGCCCGGTCGGCCGCTCTGCGGGCTGGGACTACGACGTGCGCAAGGACCACCCGTACTTCATGTACGACGAAGTCGACTTCGAGGTCCCCATCGCCGACACCGGGGACAACTACGACCGCTACCTGGTTCGCATGGAGGAAATCCTCCAGAGCATCTCCATCATCGACCAGTGCCTCGAGCACATGTCGCCAGGCCCGGTCAACGCCGACGACCCGCGCGTCGTACTGCCCGAAAAGCAGAAGGTCTACAACTCGATCGAGGGGATGATCAATCACTTCAAGCTCATCTTCGAGGGCATTCAGGTCCCTCCGGGTGAGGTCTACTCTTATACCGAGGCTGGTAACGGAGAG
Source organism: Myxococcota bacterium (assembly GCA_051747295.1). Classification (GTDB taxonomy): domain Bacteria; phylum Myxococcota_A; class Bradymonadia; order Bradymonadales; family Bradymonadaceae; genus JBNJFZ01. The sequence continues at coordinate 10,417 of JBNJFZ010000097.1, read as the reverse complement.
CTGGGCTATTACATCGTGTCCAACGGCACGGGGAAGCCCTGGAAGATCGGAATTCGCTCCCCTTCACTCATCATGATGGGTGGCATCCACAAGCTCTTCGAGGGCGGAATGCTCGCCGATATCATCCCGACGTTCGACACCATCAACATGATCGGCGGAGAGTGCGATAAGTAGAGCCTTGCGAAATGCGCGTCGGACCTACTAGATTCCGCACGCCCATGACCTGGCCAAGCCGCTCGAGCCGGAGTTACGAAAGTTATGCCCAAAGTCACCATCAACGGTACGGACATCGAGGTCGAGAAGGGAACGACCATCCTTCAGGCCGCCGCCCAGGCGGGCTACGATGTGCCGCATTTTTGCTATCACCCCGCCCTGTCCATCCCGGCGAACTGCCGGATGTGCCTGGTCGAGGTCGAGGACAACCCCAAGCTGCAACCCGGCTGCTACAGCCAGGTCACCGACGGCATGGTCGTCCACACCGAGAGCGAGCGCGTCATCAAGGCGCGCAAGGCCGTCCTCGAGTTCATCCTCGTCAACCACCCGGTCGACTGCCCGATCTGCGACCAGGCCGGCGAGTGCAAGCTCCAGGACTACTACATGGACTACGATGCGCAGGAGTCTCGCCTGCGTACCGAGAAGGTCCACAAGGTCAAGGTCTACCCCATCGGCCCCGAGGTCGTGTACGACGGCGAGCGCTGCATTCTCTGCACGCGCTGCATTCGTTTCTGCGAAGAGATCACCGGCACCGGTGAGCTCACGTTGGTCTCGCGTGGCGACTCCTCCGAGATCCGCACGTTCCCCGGCCAGGAGCTCGACAACAACTATTCGATGTGCACCGTCGACATCTGCCCGGTCGGCGCGCTGACCAGCCGTGACTTCCGCTTTAAGTGCCGCGTCTGGCTGCTCAACTCGACCGACAGCGTCTGCACGGGCTGTGCGACCGGCTGCAACATCCACCTCGAGCACTTCCGCAACGAGATCCAGCGCTACCGACCTCGTTACAACCCGGAGGTCAACGGGTACTGGATGTGTGACGAGGGCCGCCTGTCTTATAAAGAGGTCCACGAGGACCGCATGGTCCGCCCGATGACCAACAGCGCCGAGCTCTCCTGGCATGCCGCCGGCGAGACCTACGCCGACAAGATGTCGCGTATCGTCGAAGATGGCGGTTCCGACAAGGTCGCGTTCGTCGTCAGCCCACAGGCTTCCTGCGAGGATCTCAAGCTCGCCAAACGATTCACCGAAGAAGTCCTGGGCACCGAGAAGCTCTACATGGGCGGCAAGCCCGCCGGCGATGAGGACGACTTGCTCATCCACGCCGACAAAAACCCCAACCGACGCGGCGTCGAAGCCGTGTGGGGCAGCCTCGACGGCGTCCAGTCGTTCGACACGCTCATCACCGACATCGAAGCCGGCAGGATCTCGGCCGTCCACATGATGGGTACCGACGTGCCCGGCGACGATGCGCTCGTTCGTAAATTCAACGAGCTCGTCGAACAACTCGACCTGTTCGTCCTCCAGGCCATGCGCCACGGCGGTGAGCTCTCCGAGAAAGCACAGGTGGCGCTACCTGCATGCTCGCACGCCGAGAAAGACGGCACGTTCGTCAACGCCGATGGCATCGCCCAACCCTTCTTCGAGGGCTTCACCCCCCTCGGCGATTCACTGCCCGACTGGCAGATCTTCATGCGCCTGGCACGGGCCATGGATCAGCCTCTGACCTACACGTACCTGCGTGAAGTCCAGGACGAGATGTTCGAGGCGAGCGAAGCCGAACCGGAGCCGACCGATGAATCTCCCGTCTCGGCTGAGGCCGAGCCCGTTGAAGAGGATGCGCCGGTCGATGAGGTCAAAAACGAAACGGCGGACGCTGCCGAAGATGAGGCATCCGAAGAGGCCGAAGCAGCCGAAGAACCGGCTGAGTCGACGCAAGAAGACACTGATGAAGACGAAGAAGCTGCCCCGTCCTCCTGAGGACGCGGCATTCGTAATGAATGATTGATGGATTTCGGTCGCGCGACGCGCGACCCTTTTATGACCGACCGCTCCCACGAGCGGACAAGATCTCAAGAGGAACTGGCCCATGCCGGAGATACTCATACATCTCATCAAAATCTTCGTCATCGTCTTCGGCTTCGTCATGGCCGTGTCGAGCCTGATGACGCTGCTGGGCGACCGCAAGCAGTCGGCGAAGATTCAAAACCGTATCGGCCCGAACCAGGCGAAGTTCTTCGGACAGAGCCTCATCGGCCTGCCGCACTTCATCGCCGACGGCATCAAGATGGTGCTCAAAGAAAACACCATCCCCGACGGCGCCAACAAATTTCTGCATACGCTCGCACCGGTTCTGATCTTCGGGCCCGCGCTCGTCGGCTGGGCCGCGATACCGTTCATGGACAACTACTGCACGGGTACCGTCGAGGTCCTGGCGAACTACGAAGAAGTCTGCCGCGACGGCGACTGGAAGAATTACTTCCAGATCATGAATATGAACGCGGGCATCTTGTACGCCTTCGCCATCGCGTCCATCGGCGTGTACGGCGCGGCCATCGCCGGCTGGTCCTCGAACAACAAATTCAGCCTGCTCGGCGGCCTGCGCTCCTCGGCTCAGATGATCTCCTACGAGGTCTCGATGGGCCTGAGCCTGGCCGGCATCCTGATGATCTACGGCACGCTGGACTTCAACGAAATGGTCATCAAGCAGGGCAAGATGCTCTGGGGATGGATTCCGTTGTGGGGCGTCGTCGTCCAGCCGGTGGCGTTCTTCCTGTTCTTCCTGGCCGGCATGGCCGAGACCAAGCGCGCGCCCTTCGACTTGCCCGAGGGTGAGTCCGAGATCGTCGCCGGCTATATCACCGAGTACAGCTCGATGAAGTTCGGCGCCATGCAGCTCGCGGAGTACGTCGCCACCGTGTTCATCGCGGCCATCATCGCCGTGACGTTCCTGGGCGGCTGGCAGTTCCCCTGGCTGTACGCCGATGGCTTTTACTTCGGCGGCATCGCCAACCCCGCCCTCCACATCGAATTGCCGTATTGGCTGGTCATCGGAATTCGCGTCATCTCGATGATGGCGAAGGTCCTGATACTCGTCTGGCTGCAGTTCATGATGCGGTGGACGCTTCCTCGCTTCCGCTACGACCAGGTCATGGTCCTCGGCTGGAAAATCTTGTTGCCGCTCGCGATCGCCAACCTCTTCATCACCGCGGTCATTCTCAGCATCTTTTGATGCACTCGAATCTGGAGTGAACACCCTATGGGTACCGTAGAAGTCAAAAAGGTCGACCGACTCAAGCAAACGTTCTGGGAGAAGAGCTACATCCCCGAGATCGCGCGTGGCCTCGGCATTACGATGAAGCACTTCTTTCGGAATCTGAATCCGAATAAGGAAAAGCGGACCACGTTTACCCGTGAGTACCCCGAGATTCCGACCGAATATCCCGAGCGCTATCGCGGCATGCACAGACTGATGGTCCGCGAGGACGGGAACGTCCGATGCGTCGCCTGCATGTGCTGCTCGACGATCTGCCCCGCCGACTGCATCCACATCGAAGCCGGCGAGCACGATGACCCGAATATCGAGAAGTATCCGAAGGTCTTCGTCATCGACGAGCTTCGCTGCATCGTCTGCGGCCTCTGCGTCGAAGCGTGCCCCTGCGATGCGATTCGCATGGACTCCGGCGTGCACATTCATCCGTTCCTCAATCGCGAGGACGCCTTCTACGAGCGCGACCTGCTCATGGACCTCGGTGGCATGTCGATGGCCAAGCAAGGTGGCCAGCGAACCTGAGACGCGATGCCGTCTAAAGACGATACCCCATCCAGACGATATCTGGCGCTGGTGCCGGCAGCCGTTCTCGTGGTTGCCGGCATCGTCAGTTTTGTGCTTCAGATCTACGTCTTTACGCCCCAGGCGACCGAGAGCGACTACCAGCGCGCGTCCGCCTACGTGATGGAAAACCTCGGGACGAAGCATGCCATTCGCGTCTATCCGACGTGGACGGAAACGCCGTATCCCTATCTCGTCGAAGCCGAGATGCAGTTCGTCCGGCAAGACGAGCCAGCGTACTCCGACATCGCAGACTACGAACGCATCTGGCTGATCACCGAAGTCGGCATGAAGGACGACGCGCTGGCCTCCCTGCCTTTTGCTGCCCGGGCAAGCGACGGCTCCAAGAGCTTCGACACTGTCGAGGTCTACGCCGTGGACGTCCCGTCCTCACCGACATACCGACACGAACTCCGAGAACGCCTCCACGAAGCCAAAGTCACCCATGTGCGAGGCGAAGACGTGGTCGAGTGCAACACATGGAGCGCCACCGAGCGCCGTTGGGACTGCGCACGGCGCGACGCGTGGATCTACGTCGGCGAGACCATCCGACAACTCGGCGAGGACCCGCGCAAATGCATCTGGGCGCATCCTCCCCCCGACGACTACTGGGTCGAAGTGCGCTTTCCAGGCGTGACGCTGGGCGACCGGTTCCGAGTGCGCGCAGGTCCCACCGACCACGCGTGGCGCAGCGACCGCGGTCCCGCCATTGAGATAGAGGTCGAGATTGGCGACCAGACCGCACGACACGTCTTCCCGCCCAGAACCCAGTCGTGGACACCGGTCGACGTGGATACGTCCTCGATGACGGGTCAGGAAAAAGACGTCGTCGTCCGCGTGCACGCCAACCCGATCTGGGAGCGCTTCTTTTGCTTCAACGGCTGGGCTATCGACGGAGAGGTCCCGTCACCATAGGTATGCTCGCCGCCCCACCCTACAATTCAAACTTGAACCGCTGGACCAGGCTTCCCGACGCCTTCACCTCGATCGTGCGCCTGGCGTTGCGTCCGGTGGTGCGAAACTCGACCTCGTACGTCCCCGGATTCAGGCTGGTATCCAACGGCGTCAACCCCAGCTTCTCGCCCTCGATATAGACCTTGGAGCGGGGTTTGGTGTCGATAAACACGGTCTTCGAGGGTTTGGACGGGTCGACAAAGCTGGGTGCGCCACGTCGCTCCTCTTCTGCCGGCTTGGGAGCTTCGGTCTTGGCCTGTTTTTCTTCGGTCGCGGGGGGCTTCGAGGCCTCTTCGACATTGCCGGAGACAAAGACCCACGCGGCTACGCCGGCCGCCAATACGACGACCGTTAGCAGCCCGATGATGCTCAGGATGACCGCGCGGCTCGGGCCTGTGTCGCCTCCGCCGACCTCTGCTTCGCGAAGGGTAGACGGCCCGCGGACCTGCGACTGTGACTGCGACTCATGCTGCTGCTCGCGCTCTCTCCGGGCGCGCTCGGCCTCGGCCTTTGCCTCGGCGCGGGCGGCATCGACATCCTCGACTTTTTCGATAAACGTCCCGTTACCGGCCACGCGCGGCGTCGGCAGCCCCTGGAGCCGACGAACGAAGGCCGCGAGCTCCCGCGGTCCCACGTAGTTCGGTCGACTCTGCAGAAACGCCTCGAGATCGCGCACCATCAGGTCTGCGGTCTGATAGCGGTCGGCCTTGTCCTTGGCGAGCGCCCTGTCGATGACAGCGACGAGCTGTTCGGGGATATTTGTACGATATTCCCGTGGGTCCGTATGGGGCTCGTTGAGGATATTCGAGACGGCAGCGAGCTCCTCCCCGAACGGTTTTTCGCCGGTGAGCAGCTCGTAGAGTACAACTCCCGCCGCGAACACATCGACGCGTCGGTCGATCGCCTCGGACTGAACCTGCTCGGGGGCCATGTACGCGTACTTGCCCTTCACGGCTCCTGTTTGCGTCTTCGACTTCTGGCTGGCCGCCTTCGCGACCCCGAAGTCGAGCAGCTTGGGCACTCCCTCGTTCGAGACGAAAATATTATGCGGGCTGACGTCCCGATGGATGATCCCCAGCGCCATGCCATCGCGGTCGGTGGCCTCATGGGCGAACTCGAGTCCCTGGAGCGCCCCCAGGATAATGCGGACCGCAGTCTCCGCGGGCACAAAGCCACGCTGCCGCTTGCATCGCTCGAGTAGCTCCGCCAGGTCCATCCCCCGGATATACTCCATGGCGATATAGTACTCGCGGTCTTCCTGCCCCAGCTCGTAGATCTGCGCGATATTTGGGTGCGAGAGCTGCGCGACCAGGCGCGCCTCATCCAGGAACATCTCGATAAACTGCTCGTCATCGGCGAGCTGGGGCAGAATTCGCTTGATGACCAGCTCCTTGGCGAATCCACCGGGCCCCTGCTGCTCGGCGAGCCAGATCTCGGCCATGCCCCCGGTCGCCAGATGGCGAAGCAGCGTATACTTGCCGAATTGGTCCGTCCTACTCATGGCGGTGGCGCCTCCTGCGGCTGCAGGCATGCTGTTCTATTCAACGACTCTAGTAAACGACGTCTGCTGCAAGCGGATGTTCATCCTAGGTGCAAATCCCTCCCACAGCACGTTTCTTTCTGGCTCCCCGCCCTCCGCTCGCCCGGTATGTCCTCAAAAAATTTGCCGCCTTCACGATTCCGCATACACTGGCAGTTGCCAGGCGCGGTTATCCTACATCCGAATACATCAGGTCCGCGCGAGCCAGGGACGGCTACTCACGGCACTAAGGAGGCGACATGAACACCAAGAAGACCACGATTCTCGCGAGCCTGCTCATCCTCGGCGGTATGTCTACGGCCGGGTGTGCCACGGAATCACGCGCCCCGTTTCACATGTACAACTCCCCGTTGCTCGAGGGCGAGGCGCAGTCGCGCTTCCCGAAGTCGCGAGCGTATGACCCCCTGGAGGTCGGCGACCACCCTGCCCCGCAGCAGATGTACGCATCCAACGGCGCCACCAATCAAGGCGCTCCGCCCGCAGAGACAGACAAGGACGCCGCACAGGCCGACGACTCGAAAAATGAGAGCGCGCAACGCCAGAAGGGTTCTGCGCCGCCACCCACGTTATCATCCACCCGCTCGTCGGACGAGTCTTCGGGAACGGGGAGCGCAAAGGCTGCCTCGAAGGACGAGAACGATCGCTCGGCAGGCAGCGGCGAGACTCAGGTCGAGGGGCGGCAGGAGCCGGCGATGGCAGCGCAATTCGCCTGGGAAATGTACAAGCTCAACGGCATGACGTTCAGCACCGAGGCTCGCTCCCAGATCACTCAACTCTTTCGCGAGTGCAAAGAAAAGGGCGAGATTTCCCACTCCAGCAAGCCGGAGGTCGGCGACCTGGTCTTCTTCCACAACACCGGTGATTTCAACGACGACGGCCGCAATAACGACTGGTACACGCACGTGGCGCTCGTCGAGTCGCTGGATGGCTCGACAGTCTCACTGCTCGGATATCGTGGTGGAGAGGTCCAGCGCTTTCACATGAACCTCGAATCGCCCAACGCGTCGAAGGACCGCCGCGGAAACGTCGCAAACAGCCAGCTGCGACGTCGGAGTGACCAGGACCCGCCCTTTACCCAATATATGGCCGGCCAACTCTTTGCAGGCTCGTGCTCGGCCCTCGGAGAGCGAAATGAGCTCGTCGTCGTCGACAACTGGAAGCCGGGTATGAACCTCGAGCGCTAGGGCGCTCTACTCATCCTCGGTCGGCTTGTACTTCGCCTGATTTCTGGTGCCAATTCTCGCCAGCAACGGACCCAACCAGAGGGAGACCTGCGGGAGCACCGAGCTGAGCTTGGCGAGCCTGCCGCGGCCTACCGGGAGCGTGACTTCGACCGGCTGATCGGGCAACACCCGGTCGATCACCGCGTCGACGACCTGGTCGACCGTGAGCGGCCGACTCCCCGAGAACGTCATGGCGGCCTCCTCGTACTCGACCTGGCGGTCGAGCATGGGAGTAGCGACCGCGTCGGGGAGCAAAACGCTGACGCAGACCCCGTGCACGCGCATCTCCTGAGCGGCCGCCAACGAAAACCCACGCACGCCAAACTTACTCGCGCTGTACAGACCTAACCCGGCGACCGGAGCGAGAGACGCCAGCGAACCGATATTGACGATATGCCCGCCACCCTGGTCCACCATGGCACGCCCGGCAACGCGCGTGCCGTGTATCACGCCCTTGAGGTTGATATCGATATGGAGGTCGACGTCGGCGTCCTCCGATTCGTGGACAAACCCCGGCTTGATGACGCCTGCGACGTTGAAGAGCGCATCGAGACGTCCGTGTGACTCACGCACCCTGTTGACCAACTCGCGCCAGCGCTCCGGCTCGCGGACGTCGAGAGCCGCGGTCTCGCCGCCCCCAGATGCCCAGGCGGATTCACCGGCGAGCGAGTCGAGCCCATCGAGATCGATGTCGGCTGCGAGCACGTGCCACCCCCGTTCGCACAATCGGATGGCGAGCTCGCGCCCGATACCACTCGCGGCGCCGGTCACGATGCAAGTCTTCCGGGTCATTCCGCCGCCCTTGCATTACCCGCGTCGGCTCGCGGGTCTTCGTGCTGGACGTGCCCGAACTCGAGATCGCCGAACTTGAAGGTCGGCTCGATGCCCGGAAAGGCCCAGAATGAGTCGAACTCAGACGAGCACACCATATTCGGGAAGCGCGGGTCGCGCACCGACGACCCGGCGATCTCTTTCTCGAGAATCATCGAGACGTATTGGTCGAGGCCGCGCTCGAGGGTGTTTCCGTTGAGCACGACCTCCATACCGGTCTCGGACACGTAGTCCCGCAGCCCCGGAATATCGGAGTGCTCGGGGGCGTAAGCATCCGGTCCGACGCCGTTCTCGCTCGTCACCATCATCCCCTCGGGAGTGTGCGCGACGATAGAATGGTTGCCCTCGGTGTGGCCGGGTGTTCGAACCAAAAAGACGCTATCACCGAGGCGAACGTCGCCCTCGAGGGTGATGACGCGGTCTTCGTCGACGCCCTCGGTTCCGTTCGGACAATACCAGTCGCGCTGGGGAGGGAGCGTGTACCTGGCGCTCTCCCACTCCTGGCGCATCACGAGCAGCTTGGCATTCGGCAAAAAGCCCGGCTCACCGTCTCGGCCGAGCCACTTGCGCACGTCCTGCGTGTGGAGGTGATCGTAGGTGATGTAGTCGACCTCGGCGGGCGCAATACCGCACTCGTCGAGCACGTCGGCGACGTCGTTCTTACGTGGAGCTACCAGCCGCGTCCCGAGCGTCTCGAGCGGGCCGAACTGGCGGGCAAAACGCTTGAAGAAGGGAGTCTCGGCGTTGCCGTCGGGATCAGATGGCGACACGAGCAGCGTCTTGAGTCCCGCGGTCGTATTGAACTGGATCACGAAAACGCGATTGCAGATATGGATAAACGGCGATGGGACCCTCGCCGCGTTGAGCAGGCCGTACTTCGTCGGATAGGGTACGCGTACGATCTCGGCCGACTTATAAAAAGTCACCGGTTCGCGCGCCAGCATGTCCTCCCGAAACTCAGCGGCTCGCCGGCGCACTCCGCGGACCCGTTCGTGCGGATTCAACTGGTCGAATACCCCCTCGAAATGCTCTATCGGGTGAATGACCTCTCGGTCGTGGTCGGTCATCATGGCTCGTGTCCCTTCGTCTGAGTCTGCCGCCGCATCCTATGCCCTGCGCCGCTTCGCGACAACTGGCCACAGCATCGGGAGATATCGCAACGAATGTCAGTGAATTTGACGCTCTGGCTAAATTGACCCACACCGCGCCGTGAATACCATTGAGACGGTTCGGGAGCGATATACTCGTCAGCATCACGCGAACTCGTTCAATATGAGAAACTTTCTCTCCGCGGACAGCAAAACGTCCGCGAACTCGAGGCGAGTAAGACTCGAAATCGAGAAGTATTATGAGTACGAAGGATTATTATGACATCCTGGGGATCGAGGTCGATGCGAACCAACGCACCGTAAAGCGCGCCTACCGAAAGATGGCCATGAAGTACCACCCGGATCGCAACCCTGGTGATGCGGAAGCCGAACAAAAGTTCAAGCGTGCAGCCGAGGCCTACGAGGTCCTGGGCAACTCGGACAAGCGACAGATCTACGACCAGTTCGGGCTCGAAGGGCTCAAGGGATTCTGCGGTGCGGGCGGCGGCCCAGACTTCAGCGACGTCAACGACATCTTCTCGGAGTTCAACGAGATTTTCGGAGAGATGTTCGGGTTCGGCCAGAACCGAAGCCGGGACAAGCAGCGAGCGAACCAACGCCGCGGCGCCGATCTGCGCCACGACCTCGAGCTCGAGTTCACCGAAGCTGTCTTCGGCGCACAGAAGACCATCGAAATCCCGCGCCAGGCCGAATGTCGGGAGTGTGGCGGCTCCGGCGCCCGTGCGGGAACAGCCCCCAAGCCCTGCGATACGTGCGATGGCGAGGGCCAGGTTCAGCACACTCAGGGCTTCTTCACGCTCTCGTCGACCTGCCCCGATTGCGCAGGTAGCGGGCAGGTCATCCAAGATCACTGCGAGGTCTGTCGTGGCCGTGGCTACGCCGAAGAGACCCGTGAGATCACGGTCTCCATCCCTGCCGGTGTCGACACTGGCAC
>JBNJFZ010000096.1:0-20766 GCA_051747295.1 Myxococcota bacterium | reverse complement strand
GAGGCGTCCACGTTTCTACGGGCGTTTCTCAGGTGCGCTTTAGCTTCTTTCGCACGCGAGCCAGCACCCGCTCGAGCTCCGGTGGGCGAAAGAAGACCGCGACGATACCGCCTGCACCGAAGAATGCAGTCGCCATCGCTGCGAGCAGGACCGTGTTCTCCCAGAGGACGGTGACCTCGAGCATGGGGTCGAGCCAACTCTGGACGCCCCAGGCTGCCGCGCCGCACGCGACCGCGAACACGAGCCCACGACCCAGGCCCTTTGCGATGGGCAGCAGCGGCAGGTTGCCCTTGCGCCAGCGGTAGACGAGCAACGTCGCCAGTGCGTTGATGCTGATGCCTGTGGCCGAGGCCGCCGCCAGTCCCATCGCGCCGTATCCCTTGAACAAAAACCAGTAGATAGGCGCCGCCACAACCACCACGCCGGTGCCGATCAGCATCGGCGTGAGCGTATCCTCGCGGGCGTAGAACCCGCGAACCGCCAGCGCCTGCGCCGTCCAGGCGAGCAGGCCGAAGGCGAAGACCACCAGCAGGTTTGCCGTCGCAGTCGCATCGGCCGGGCTGAACTCACCGCGCTGGAAGACCAGGTAGATCATCGGCTCGGAGGCCACGATCAGCCCGGCGGCCGCGATGACCGCCAGGAACGCGATGCGCTGCAGGCTACGAGCCATCATCTGGCCCATCTCGCTCTCCTTGCCCTCGTGATACAGCCGCGACAGGTACGGCAACGCGGCCTGTCCGGCGGCCTGGCCGATGATCGCGAAGAGCACGAGCATGATCTTGCGCGAGTTGTGCAGCCACGTGATCGCGCCGCTCTCGAGCATCGAGCCGAAGTAGCGCAGTAGCCACTCGTCGACGGTGACCAGGCTGACTCCGATCATCAGCGGAAGCGACAGCAAGATGAAGCGCTTGAAGCCCGGATCCGTCAGCGAGAAGTGCGGCGTGAACTTGATCTCGTTGCGCGCCGCCCACATCGGGATGAGCATCGGGCCGAGCATCGCGCCGACCAGCGCGCCCACAGAAAAGCCCATGATGCCCAGCCACGGATCCAGCAGCACGCCGCCGGCGATGATACAGATATTGTAGACCAGTGGCGCGATGGCCGACGGCCAGAAGACCTCGCGGACGAATAGCGTCGCCTGTAGCAGGCCACCGACGTAGAAGGCGAGCTGCGCGGGGATCACGATCCGCGTCATCGCGACCGTCAGGTCGATTTGACTCGCGTCGTTGAACCCCGGAAACAGCAGCGGGACCACGTGGGGCGCCAACAGCTCCAGGCCGATGACAAACGCCACCAGGATCACGCCCATGGTCGTCAGAATCGTCGAGAACAGCCGCCAGCCGCCTTCCTCGTCGTCGTTGGCGACGTAGTCGGAGAACAGCGGGATAAACGTGATGGAGAGCGTGCCACCGGCCAGGAAATAGCCCATCAAGTCGGGCAGCGTGAACGCGGCGTAGTAGGCGTCCGTCGCGCTGCTCGCGCCGTGCTTGTAGACGATGACCGCTTCTCGTAAAAAGCCCAGCAGCCGGCTGAGCAGGATACTCGCCGACAGGATCAGCGCGGCCAACCCCATGCGCTGGGTCATCGAGCGCGCCGACTTCTCGTCGGGGGATTTGGCGTCGTTTTGTTGGTCGTCGGAGCTTTCGGGCATCTCGGTCGGTGTGGGAGTTCGGCGTCGCCCGCACGTGGTGAACTTACATCGCGAGGTCAGGGTAGTCTTGAATATGAACTTGTCGAGCTTTTATTCGGTGACCGGGCCTTATACTGTGTCGACCGGACGACCTGTCCGACGAGGAACAACCATGGAATTGAGCATCAACGGTGAGCAGAAGCGCTTCGACGAGGACGAGTTCTCGGTCGAGGCGCTGCTGGAGGCGCTCGACATCGAGCAGCGACGGGGCGTCGCGATCGCGGTCAACGACGGTGTGGTCCCGAGAAGTAAGTGGAGCGATTACGACCTCGAGGACGGCGACCGCCTCGAGATCATCAAAGCCACGCAGGGTGGATGAGACGATGAGCGAAGACAAGTTACAGATCGGACCGTACGCGTTCGACAGCCGACTGATCGTGGGCACGGCGCGGTATCCAAATTACCAGGTACTGCGCGACTCCGTGCGCGCCAGCGGCGCGGAGATGGTGACCGTGGCGATTCGACGTATCGACCTCGCCGCCTCCCAGGAGTCGGGCGTGCTCGACGTGCTCGGCGACGACTACCAGATCCTGCCGAATACCGCCGGGTGTTTCACCGCCAAGGACGCGCTGTTGACCGCGCAACTCGCCCGCGAGGCGCTCGAGACCGACTTGATCAAGCTCGAGGTCATCGGCGACGACGATACGCTGCTGCCCGACGGCGAGGAGTTGCTGAAAGCCGCGCGCCAGCTGGTGCAGCAGGATTTTGTCGTGATGGCCTACAGCAACGACGATCCAATTCTGTGCCGCAAGCTCCAGGACGCCGGCTGCGCGGCGGTGATGCCGCTCGGCTCGCCGATCGGCAGCGGGATGGGCATCCAGAACCCCTACAACCTGCGCATCATACGCGAGCAGCTGGAGGTGCCGGTGTTCGTCGACGCGGGTATCGGCACCGCGTCGGACGCTGCGCTGGCGATGGAGCTGGGCTGCGACGGCGTGTTGCTCAACTCGGCGATCTCGGGCGCGAAGAAGCCGGTCGTTATGGCCGAGGCGTTCCGAAAGGCCGTCGAGGCCGGGCGCTCGGCGTATCTGGCCGGCCGCATCCCCCGTCGACTGTACGCCAAGGCGTCCTCGCCGACCGAGGGCATGATCGACACGTCGAGCTGATGGCCGACCCGCTCCCCAGATTCTACGTCATTTTGGACATCGCCAGCGCGCGATCTGCCGGCCACACGGTCGTGGAGGTCGCGCGCTCGGCGTTCGAGGGCGGGGCGCGGCTGTTTCAATGCCGCTTCAAGGAGCTCGAGGACGCCGAAAACGAGGCGCTGTGCCGCGAGGTGGTCGAAGCGGTCGGAGATGAGGCGGTCGTCTTGGTTAATGGCAGGGCCGAGGTTGCTGCTGCGGTCGGGGCCGACGGCGTGCACCTGACGTCGACTTCTGGAGCAGTCGACGAGGCTCGGGAGCTGGGCGCGCGGGTCGTGGGTCGCTCGTGTCACACGCTCGATGAAGCGCGCGCTGCGCAGGACGCCGGCGCCGACTTCATCACCATCAGTCCGGTGTTTTCGACATCATCGAAGCCCGGTTATGGTCCAATCTTGGGGCTAGAAGGACTTCACAGCGTCTGTGAGGCGATCGACATGCCGGTATACGCGTTGGCCGGCATCACGCCAGCGCGCGTCGCGGCGTGCCGTGAGGCCGGCGCGTACGGCGTCGCCGCGATGAGCGGCGTATGCGGTGCGGCGGATGTTGGGGGGCGGATTGGGGCGTATTTAGGGGCGCTGCGAGGTTGAGCGCGGCCACCGGCCGCGCTACTCCACCGTCACGCTCTTCGCGAGATTCCGCGGCTGGTCGACGTCCGTGCCCTTGAAGTCGGCCACGTGGTAGGCGAGCAGCTGCAGCGCCACGACGCTGATGATGGGTTGGATGTACTCGGGGGCGTCCGGGATTTCGATCGTGACGTCGGCGAACTCACCGATGCGGTCGTCACCCTCGGTGGCCACCGCGATGATGCGCCCTTGCCGGGCCTTCACCTCTTCGAGGTTGCTGAACACCTTGTCGTAGACGTCGTTTTTGGGCAGCAGCACGACGACCGGGAAGTCCTCTTCGATCAGCGCGATCGGGCCGTGCTTCATCTCGCCGGCGGCGTAGCCCTCGGCGTGGATGTAGCTGATCTCCTTGAGCTTGAGCGCGCCCTCCGCGGCGATCGGATAGAGGATGCCGCGGCCCAGATACAAACACGAGCGAGCGTTGGAGTACTCGTGCGCGATGTGTTCGTAGACGTCCGTCTGCTCGATGATCTTGGTGATATGCGACGGGACTTCGCGCAGTGCGGCGATGATCTCGCGGCCCTCGTCGGCGGTCAGCGTGCCGCGGCGGCGTCCCAGCCACACGCCCAGCATTTCGATCGCGGCGAGCTGCGTGGTGAACGCCTTGGTGCTGGCGACCCCGATTTCCGGGCCGGCGTGCGTGTAAATCACGCCGTCGGCCTCGCGGGCGATGGTCGATTCGATGACGTTGCAGATCGCCACGCAGCGCGCGCCCATCTGCTTGGCCTGGCGCATCGCGGCCAGCGTGTCGGCGGTCTCACCAGATTGGCTCACGGCGACGCACAGCGTGTGCTCGTCGACGATGGGGTTTCGGTAGCGAAACTCGCTGCCGAGGTCGGCTTCGACCGACAGGCGAGAAAAGCGCTCGATGACGTATTTGCCCACGAGCGTGGCGAAGAAGCTCGTGCCACACGCCACGAAGACGATCTTATCGATGTCGTCGATCCATCCGTCTTCGAACCCGAGCTCGTCGAAGTCCACGTCGCCTCGATCGGGGCTGACCCGGCCGCGCAGCGTGTCGACGAAGCGGGCGGGCTGCTCGTGGATCTCCTTGAGCATGAAGTGCTTGTAGCCCTGCTTTTCGGCGGAGACCGGATCCCAGCTGATGTGCTTGGTCTCGCGCTCGACCCGCTCGCCATCGGCGCCGTAGATCGCGGTCTCGTCGCGCCGAAGCACCGCCGTGTCCCCATCCTCGAGGAAGATGAAGTCACGTGTGTAGGTCAATACGGCCGGGATATCAGACGCGGCGAATGCTTCGCCCTCGGTGCGGCCTAGGACCATCGGCGAGGCGTTTCGCGCCACCACCAGCTCGTCGGGGGCGTCGGTGAGCATCACGACCAGCGCGTACGACCCCTCGATCAGCGAGATGGCCTCGCGCGTCGCTGCGTGCAGGTCCGGCGAGCCATTCGACAGCGCCCGGTCGATCAGGTGGGCTGCGACCTCGGTGTCGGTCTCGCTCTTGAACTCGCGGCCCTGCTCGATCAACTCGCGCTTGAGGTCGGTGTAGTTCTCGATGATCCCGTTGTGCGCGACGACGACCTTTCCGGCCCGGTGCGGGTGGGCGTTGCGCTCGCTGGGTCGGCCGTGGGTCGCCCAGCGGGTATGGCCGATGCCGATGGTGCCATCGAAGGGCTCTTCCTCGAAAGCGCTGAAGAGCGCGCTGAGCTTTCCTTCGGCGCGCCGGACTCGGACGTCGCCACTCTCGGTGCCGATTGCGATGCCGGCCGAGTCGTAGCCCCGGTACTCGAGGCGCTCGAGACCCGACAGCAAGAGTTTGCTGCAATTACGATGTCCAACATAGCCAACAATTCCGCACATGCGCGTCCTCAACTCGTTTCGTCAGATTGTGGTGCAACGTACCGAAGATAGACACCCGGTATCCAGCACCAATGAATGACCCGGGGCGTACGTGGAGTTACAATGCCGTGCAAGTCTCCACGCATTCCCCGTCCACTTCAAATGCCGGCGAGCGAGAACGCTCGCGGGATATATTATCGCTCGGTGCCGCTGATCTCGCCGCCCACAGCAGTGAATTTTGCACCGATGGTGTACGAGTCGTTGGTGCCGTCGGGGTTACCCTCGGGCAGGCCGTCGTAGTCGGCGTTGTTGACCAGGGTGGTTGCCGCCAGGTCGCAGTAGGCCTTGTTCGAGAGGAAGTCCGAGCAGAACGCCGGGGCGTTCGCACACGCGGTCTCGTCGTCAGCGGTCGACTCACAGGTCCAGGTGCCGCTGCTGTCCTCGATGAACACGTCCTTTTGCAGGCAGTCACAGGCCTGCGCCACGTCGTTGAGCCCGCCGAAGATGTCGGCCAGCGTGATCCAACCGCCGAGCTCGCCGTTGGCCAGCCCGACCTTGCCACCGGCGCTCAGATCCGTGGGCGGCACGACGTCGGCTTCGAGCCGTACGTCACGTAGGGTCACCTCGATCAACTCGCTTCCGATCGGCACGCGCAGCGGTGCTTGACCGCCGTCGATCGACATGTGGCCGTCGCAGACATCCGCCGGCGCGAGCTGGCTGAGCGGCTCGCCGTTCGCGTCCACACTGTCGGCGGTGACCGTGAAGATCCCGTTGCCATTTTGTTTCTGCGTCTCCGTACTCGACGAGTTTCCGAAGACCACGTCCAGGGTCGACTCGGGGTCGTTTGTCGGGTTGCTCCAGTTCGAGTAGGTGAACAGATACGTCAGTCCTCCCGACGCGATCTGGGCGCGGATGATCTCGTTGAACTCGAAGCCCGAAATCAGGCGAATCGTGCTCTTGAGACGCGCCAGGCCGCTATCGAGATCGGCATCGGGATCGCCATCCAGATCAAAGCAGCAGTCGCCGTCGTCCTCGAGCGTGAAGGTGCTGACGAAGCTCCCGGCGCCCCAGTCGCCCTGGTCGCAGGTCGAGGAGCCCGCCGGGAACGCGCATGTCTGGTCGGAGCCGGTTCCGCAGGCGCCACGCGTGTCCACGTCTTCGCCGGCGTCGTCGTCGACCGCGTCGTCGCCGCTGACGTCGTCACTGGTGTCATCGACCGAATCTTCGGTGGTCGCGTCTGAAGCGTCCTCGGCGGCCGTATCGTCTCGAGTATCGGACGGATCGGAGGTGTCCTCGGCGGCATCTTGTTCGCCGGCCGCATCCTCATCATCACTGGCGTCCATCGCGCCGGCATCCTCGCCACCGCCGTTATTCGCGTTATTTCCGCCCGTCTCCTCATCGCCCGAACATGCCGTGAGCGTGAGGGCGAGCAGCCCAATCAAAAAGATGTTGCCGGTACGCCTAAACATTTTGAAAATCCTCTAGAGTTTAACCGAGTGGTTTACCACTCAAGTAAAAGCAGAATTTGCGTCGAGAAGCAAATTCTCGTCGTCGTCTCGACGGGCTTTGAATACATATTCGCGTGCTGGAGAGCTGGTGGGTTCACGCTTATTAATCTGCCTCGTCGGGGACGTGCTTTCGCACCAGCGCTTCCACCGGCTCTAGCGCGGCGGGAACCGAGGAGTGCTCGAATACACGCACCGTCTCCCCATCCCTTACGATGATCACCCGGGTTTGTTTGACCGAGGACGCTGGATAGTCGACCTCGCTGGTCCACGATTCGGCGACGAGTTCGGCGAGTTGTGCTGCGTCTTCGTCGGAGAGCTCGAAGTTGCCCGAGTCCGCCAGATCGCCCCAGAACGGGCCGTCGCCTCGGGCCCAGCGGCCGCGGCCATCGGCCGCGACTGCGACACGCAGCCCTGGCTCATCCACGCCCGCAGCTCCGTACAGTAGGCCGATCTCTGGCATATACTCGGCCAATCCGCGCTCCATCAACGCCTCGAATCGCCCCTCGCTCGTGATGGCGCCATCAGGGGCTTCCAGGGCCTTGGCGAGCGGGTCCGGCGCTTTCTTCGGGGGAGACGGACTGGGTCGGGGCTCGACCTCTGAATCGTCTTTTTCCTCCGGCTTCTCCGGGGCGGCCTGGGGTTGCTCGGGTGTCTGCTCCGAGGGCTCGGGCGGGTCCGCGACCATCGGCTCCGAGTCTCGCTCGCACGCAGCGAGCGTCGATGCTAACAACAGAGAGAAGAGGGTACGTGCGAGCAGACGTCTGGAGCGCATAATCGATATCCGGGCCAAGGCGAGTGTCTCTTTCGAGGATGCCACACAGCGACTGCACAGCTCAACGTCCTCGAATAAACGCCCACTCACGGTGATCGACATGAACTATTTGCGAGCCAAATACATCCTGGACGGGGTGAGCTTTCGAGAGAATGCGGTGCTCCAGGTCGATGGCGCGACGATCGTCGATATCCTCTCAGTCGAAGAGGTTTCGGAGGAGGCGAGCGTCGACGATCTGGGTGATGTCGCGGTGGTCCCCGGGCTTGTGAACGCACACAGCCATGCCTTCCAGCGCATGATTCGGGGGCGCACGGAGTTCATCGAGCCCGGCCGCGAGGACGACGACTTTTGGTCGTGGCGAGAGCGCATGTACCGGGCGGCGCTGACGCTCGACCCCGAGCAACTCGAAGCCGTCGCCCGGATGGCGTTCCTCGAGATGGCGCTCACCGGCGTGACGTCCGTCGGTGAATTCCACTACCTGCACCACCAATCTGATGGAACCGCTTATGCCGACGCGAACGAGCTGGCAAAGCGCGTGATCGCGGCAGCTCGACATGTGGGCATGCGCATCAACTTGCTACGCGTCGGCTACAACCGCGCCGGCTTCGACGTGGAGACCAATCCACGTCAGCGCCGCTTTATCGAGCCCGATGTCGACACCTACCTCGCCCGCGTCTTCGACCTCGAGCGCGACCATCGAGACGATCCGTGCGTGTCTGTGGGGATGGCGCCGCACAGCATTCGTGCTGTGCCCCGCGAGTGGCTCGAATCGATCGCCTCGGAGGCGGGGCAGCGGGTGGTTCACATCCACGCGAGCGAGCAGCAGAGCGAGCTCGAGCAGAGCCGACAGGAGTATGGCGCCACGCCCATCGAGGCCCTCGCCGAGGTGGGCTTGCTGGGCGCGAACACGACGGTCGTCCACGCCACGCACGCCACGAGCAACGAGATCGAACGCCTGGCCGAGTCCGGTGCAACCGTGTGCGCGTGCCCTACCACCGAGAGGAATCTAGGCGACGGCTTCTTGCCGGGCGCCGAGCTGGTGCGCGCTGGCGTGCCGGTGTCGTTGGGAAGCGATAGCCATGCCAATATCGACCTCTGGGAGGAGATGCGCCTGGTCGAATACCACGAGCGGCTCCGCCACGAGCGACGAAACGTGCTGGCCTCGGCGGCCGGCGTTCGCACGACGGCCGAGGTCGTCTGGCCGATGGGCAGCCGGCACGGCGCGCGGTGTCTGGGTCAGTCCGGTGGAGCGCTCGCGCCGGGGGCAGACGCGGACTTCACCGTGATCGATCTCGACCACATTTCCCTCGTCGGGGCAACCCGCGAGACTCTGCTCAGCGATCTGGCGCTGGCGATGACGCCGGGTGCCGTGCGCGCTGTCTACGTGGCTGGCGAGCGGTTGGTCGACGACGGCGCACACCAGGAGCGAGAGACGATCGTAGAGGATTACCGGCGCGTATTGGGTGAAGTCTTTATGTAGAGCGGATTTGTAGAGCGGGCAGGTGGAACAGTCGCGCTGATTAGTCGCGCTGGCGGAAGAACAGCTTGATGCGCGAGCCCTTTCGCACGCGGATGATCTTCTTCTCGGAGACATCGCCGTTGTCGAATTTGACCTGGATATCGTGGCGGCCCGGCTCGACCTCGACGGTTCCGGGGGTCTTCTCGTCGGTCTGGCTGCCATCGACCAGGACGGTTCCGTTGGGCTTCGAGTAGACCGTCACTCGGCCGCTCTCTTTCCCCTCGTCCTCTTCTTCTTTCTTCGGCTCTGGCCTTTTTTGCTGGGTGGATCGAGCCTTGGCGCGGGCACCTCCCGTACTCCCCTGGAGGCCGCTGAGCTCCACCATCAAGATACGCGTTTCTCTGGCCCGCAGGTGTACCTGATAGGTCTTGGTCTTCCCGTCGTAGGTAACCTCGACGATATGCGGCCCACCCGCCGGCAGGACCATGCCCTCTTCCTGGCCGTCTGGCGTGTATTCCGGGTAGGGCAATCCGTTGACCGTCACGTCGGCTTTCTCGAAATTAGTGACGATCTGGAGCACGGCGGAGTGCCAGTGTTCGCGCTTCTTGTCGGAGCGAGATTGTCCCGGACGTACGACCTCGACGGACGTCTCCTCTGCGCGGACCTCTGTCGGCTCCTCGGAACTCGACTCCTCGTCGGCCGGCTCAGTACGTGTTTCGGCCGTGTCCTCCGGGGGCTCGTCCACCTCATCGAGGTTTGCCGGCTCGAAATCAGCATCGACCGCGATCGCGCGGTCGTCGGCCGCCTCGGTCGCTCGGTTGATCCCGAACCAGACGGTGCCGATGGCGGCGATGCCCATGATGAAGGCCAGGGCGATATAAGTGCGGGTCCGCATAATCGAACTCGACGCGAATGGTGAAAATAGTTTCGGCCTCGACGTGGCAGACTCTGGGCCAAAAGACCCATCTTGTCCAGTTTACCTGCGCCACGTCCAACGCCCGCTATACCTAATAATACGCACCAGCACGCGAAATCATTCACATGCGTGGCTAAACCCCCGCAGCGTGGGTGTTGTGCGCTCGACTCTATTCGAAGAAGTCGAGCACGCGCCGAGCTCGAGAGGCCGGACGCGCCCGGTTCTGTGCCCATTCGCGGAGGGCTTTGATGCGCTCCTCGTAGGTCCTGTACAGCGGGATCGTCTCTTTGACCGCGTACTGCAGATCGTCGGCCTCCATCTCGCGATCCTCGGCATAGGCCGAGTACATCGCGCTGACGACCACCTGCTCGAGCTCGGCCCCCGAGAAGTACTCGGCGCGCTGGGCGATATCCTCGACCACCGGGTCGTCGAAGGACCGTCCGCGCTTGGTCAGGTGAATGTCCAGGATTTCCTCGCGCTCGTGAATGCCCGGTAGATCGACGAAGAAAATCTCGTCGAAGCGTCCCTTCCGGAGCATTTCCGGGGGCAGCGCCTCGACTTCATTGGCGGTCGCTACCAGGAAGACCTGCTTTTTCTTCTCTTGTTGCCAGGTCAGCAGCGATCCCAGCACGCGGCGAGCGCGGCCCTCACTGTCGTTGCCGATGCCTTTTTCGATCTCGTCGATCCACATCACGCACGGCGCGATCGCTTCCGATGTCTGGATGGCGATTCGGAGGGATTCCTCCGCAGATCGATTGCCGTCGAATACGACGCCCAGGTCCAGTCGCAACAGCGGCAAACCCCAGTGGCGAGCGACGGCCTTGGCGGTCAGGCTCTTGCCGCAACCCTGGACGCCGATGAGCAGCAGTCCCTTGGGCGAGGGCAAGCCGTAGCGCTGAGCATCTTCGCTGAAGGCCTTCTTGCGCTCGCCGAGCCAGCGCTTGAGGTTGTCGAGTCCGCCGACTTCGTCGAGGCCGTGGTCGAGCGGGAAGAACTCCAGGACTTCGCTGGAGCCGATCAGTCGCTGCTTTTCCTGCAGGATGGCTTGTTCGAGGTCGAACGGTGCGTTGCGTGCGAGCGCTTCCTCGTAGAGCTGGCGTACGCGGTGAAATGCGCGAGAGGCCTCGCGCTCGGTCAGGCCCATCGCGCCGCTGATGAGTGCGTTTCGGTCGAGGTCGTCTTCGTCGTCTCCGAAGATCTCGCCGCAGGCATCGCCGATGACCTCCCGGCCGGGTAGCGGCATCGCGAGGCGGACCATGTCCTTGTCGAGCTCCCGCGCGTCGATGCGTGTCGGCCCCAGCAGGATGATCGTCTTCTCGTCGCTGTCATCGCGACAGATCTCGCGCAGTCGGCGCCGCGTGCGCGCGTCGTCCAGGGATTCATGGACGTCTTCGAGCACAAAAACGCCCGGCTTCGACGACCGGGCGATTCGCTCCAGCGCCAGACCTAGATCGCCGTCACCCGGAGAGCCATCGAAGTCGGTGATGGCGCTCCAGGTGAAGACGGGGCGCTCGTCTGCCTTGGCGAGTCGACGAATCAACGACAGGGCTCGCGACTCTTCGAACGTCTGCAGGTGAATCAGCGCGTAGGGCGCGCGTAGCAGAGAGCGAAGTTCGCGTAGAAATTGAGCCTGCGAACTCGTCGACGAGATCATGACAGGTTATTTGTTGTAATAGTTGACGACTTTGAGGTCTTCGTCGGCGAGCGCGTCGGTCGCTTGCTTTCGCCAGCGTTGCTCGAGGTCGCCGTATTTGTCCAGGTGCTCACCCTCTTTCTTACGCGCTTCGATCAGGATTTTGGCGGAGATGCCGCGTCCCTTGGGCTGGAGGGTGATGACACCGAGGCCACGCTGCTCGCAGGTGTCCTGCATGATGTCGTTGTACTGATCCTCACCGTCTCGGAATTCGTCGAGCGGCAGCGCGATCCAGACATAGTTCGCATCGACATCGGACATCGAGTGGATGCCGCAGCTCACGTCGAACAGACAGTTGTCGTAGCTCTGCTCGAGCCGAATGACGTGGAGATTTTCATTGGCGCCGGCGACGTAGACGATATCGACGTTTCCGTCTCCGCCCTCGGTCTCCTTGTCCTCAATTGTTTCGAACATGCCGTATTGGCTGGGGACCTCGCGCTCGAACATGCGCTGAATGGGGTCGACCATCTCCTTACGGTCGAAGGTGTATTCTGTCATGCGAGAAACCTCCCGACGGGGGTGATAGATACGTTGGCGGCCCAGGAACAGCCGCCGAAGGGTAATTTGGCTCATCTAATCAGTGTCCAGGGCGATCCAATACGACCTGTCCGGCCAAAATTGGACCGAATGACACCTCAAACTGGTCCGACAGTTTGACAGAAATCCTGAAAAAATGCAATCGCCGCGCACAACCCCGTCAGAGACGGCGAGGCGCCCCACCAGATGGCGAGGCGCCTCGTCGAATGTTGCGTCGTTTGGGTGCGGTGATTAGCCACAGACCTCGTCGACGTCGCCGTCGCAATCGTTGTCCTTGCCGTCGCAGACCTCGCTGGCGCTGGAGTTGACGTCGGGGTCGCTGTCGTCGCAGTCGCCGCCACAGATGGTTTCGCCGTCACCATCGCGGTCGAAGCCCTCGTCGATGAGCCCGTCGTTGTCGTTGTCGACACCGTCGCACACC
Organism: Myxococcota bacterium; assembly: GCA_051747295.1. Classification (GTDB taxonomy): domain Bacteria; phylum Myxococcota_A; class Bradymonadia; order Bradymonadales; family Bradymonadaceae; genus JBNJFZ01. Next base: position 8,208 of record JBNJFZ010000096.1, on the reverse strand, counting down.
TCTTGCTGGACGCATTCGCCGCCGCAGTCCTCGTCGACCAGGCCGTCACAATCGTTGTCACGATCGTCGCCACAGACTTCTTCGGAGCCCGTGCAGCCGCAATCCTCGTCGACGAGGCCATCGCAGTCGTTGTCGATGTTGTCGCCGCAGGTCTCGGTGCTCTCGCAGACGTAGCAGCCTTCGTCGACGCGACCGTCACAGTCGTTGTCGACACCGTCGCACGTCTCGGTGGTCGGGGTGCAGTCGATGCAGCACTCGTCGACCTCGCCGTCGCAGTCGTTATCGACACCGTCGCAGTATTCGATGGTCGGCTCGCAGGTCGGGCAACCCTCGTCGACCTCGCCGTCGCAGTCGTTGTCTTCGCCGTCGCCGCAGACCTCGGGTTCGGGCTCACAGCTCGGACAACCCTCGTCGACGTCGCCGTCGCAGTCGTTGTCGATGCCGTCGCACGTCTCCGTGGTCGGGGTGCAAGTGGTGCAATCGCCCTCGTCGATCTCGCCGTCGCAGTCGTCATCGACGTTGTTGCCGCAGACTTCATCGGTCGGGTCGCACGTCGGGCATCCCTCGTCGATGTCGCCGTCGCAGTCGTTGTCGAGGCCGTCGCACTGTTCGGGCTCGGGGGAGCACTGAGAGCAACCCTCGTCGATCTCGCCGTCGCAGTCGTTGTCGATCTCGTCGCAGATCTCGAGGGAGCAGCCTCCGCAGCCCTCGTCGACGTCGCCGTCACAATCGTTGTCGACGCCGTCGCAGATCTCCTGGCTGGGCGTGCAGCCCGGCGTGCAGCCCTCGTCGACTACGCCGTCACAGTTGTTGTCGATGCCGTCGCATTCTTCGGGACACGTCGAGCAGATATCCTCGGTACAGGTGCTCGCATCACTGCCGCTGCATTCTTCACAGCCGTTGTCGTAACAGGTGTAGTCGACGGTGCAGGAGGACCCGTCGATGATCTGGACGCCGCCACAGCAACCGTAGCAATCGCAGCCGGGCGCCGGGTCGCATTGATCGTCGTTGCCCTGACCGGAGTCACCGTCCCAGAGGCACTCGATGGCGCAGTTGAGGTTATCCTGCTCGAAGCAGGAGTTGTCGCCTGACAGGCAGGTTGGGTGGTTGCCCGAAATCGTCGGATCTTCGGAGGTATCACAGGGGCTGGCACAACCGTCGTCGTATTGATCGATGAGGCCGTCACCGTCGTTGTCGATGCCGTCGTTGCACTCGGTGTTGCACCAGTCGGGGTTGCTGGCGAAGGTCGTGCACGTATCCCAGAGGTCGCTTCGCGAGGAGGGAGCCGGGTCGTCGAAGCCCTCACAGGCGTCTCCCGTGCCGTCGCCGTCGGAGTCGGTCTGGCTGGAGTTGGCGACCGTCGGGCAGTTGTCGCAGACGTCTCCGACTCCGTCACCGTCGCCATCTTCCTGGTTGGCGTTCGGGACGTTGACGCAGTTGTCGAACTGGTCGATGACGCCGTCGCCGTCCGTATCCGTGCCGTCACAGGCATCACCGGTGCCGTCGCCGTCGCTGTCGGTCTGCTGGAAGTTCGGCACTAACGGGCAGTTGTCGCAGGCGTCGCCGATGCCGTCGCCGTCGCCGTCCTCCTGATTGGGGTTCGAGGTATTCGGGCAGTTGTCGTTGCCATCGGAGATGCCGTCCGAGTCGGAATCGGTGACCGCGCAGGCGTCGCCGGTGCCGTCGCCGTCGGAGTCGGTCTGGTTGAAGTTGGCCGTGTCGGGGCAGTTGTCGCAGACGTCGCCGATGCCGTCACCGTCGCGGTCTTCCTGCTGTGCGTTCGGGATGGCCGGGCAGTTGTCCTGGCCGTCCTGGATGCCGTCAGAGTCGGTATCCGCGTCCGTGCAGGCGTCGCCCTCGGGCGTGCTGGTATCGGTGTTGGTCTGGTCGTAGTTGGCGACGTCCGGGCAGTTGTCGCAGACGTTGCCGCGTCCGTCGTTGTCGTTGTCTTCCTGGTCGGCGTTCTCGATGTCCGGGCAGTTGTCCCTGGAGTCGATGATGCCGTCGCCGTCGGTATCGACGCCGGTCGCCGTTCCGTCACAGGCGTCACCCGCGTCGGTACTCGGGTCGGAGTTGGCCTGATCGAAGTTGGCGACCTGGGGGCAGTTGTCGCAGGCGTCACCGATCGAATCGCCGTCTGTGTCCGTCTGGTCGGCGTTGGGCGTATCGGGGCAATTGTCACCCGCGTCGAGGATGCCGTCACCATCGCGGTCGCCGGCCTCTCCGGCACACGCATCACCGACGCCATCGCCATCGCCGTCGGCCTGGTCGATATTTGCGGTCTCCGGGCAGTTGTCGCAGGCGTCGCCGACGCCGTCACCGTCGGTGTCACGCTGGTTGAGGTTGGGCGTGTCCGGGCAGTTGTCGTCGCCGTTGGGGACCGTGTCACCGTCATCGTCGAGGTTGGCGGTGTCTTCTTCGACATCTCCGGCGTCGTCGTCCGTCTCGTCGGTATCGTCTTCGACGTCGCTGCCGCCGTCGTCGACGTCCCCTGCGTCGGTGGCCTGGTTATTCTCTTCGTTGTTGCTGCCGCCTCCGGTCTCGTCGGAGCACCCGAAGGTCCCGAGGCTCAACGTCAGAAAGAGCAACAAGCACGTGAAGAGTCTCGAGCGATTCGTCATTGGCGAGTCCGTATTCAGCATAGGTGCGTCTCCCGGTAGATGCCCAAAACAGCCAGGGTCGATGATGGGCTCGTCTCGTCTGCAGAGCCGGCGGCGTCATGTCGTCGTAATTTCGCGACGCGGGCGCGGTTCGAATACGCGTGTCCCCTACAAAAGGACGAAGACGAGCGGCTCGATCTGTCGAACAGAGTGACTGTTGGTTGAATGTTACCGAACTAGAGGTGAGATCCTCAAACACCAAGGACGGATATCGGGCCGGTTAGCGGATAAATCGTATACGGGCTGTATACACCGCTCGGAGTTCGTCCCGTAGACCGATATCATAGCACCGATCGGTCCCCCATCGAGTTTTCTTGGCGGGGATTCAGGAGGTCGACAGGTTCCACTGGAGCTCGTCTTCGAGCGTGTCGACCTCTTGATTGAGCACGCGTTGATCGGCGGCACCGAGCACGACCCCGTGCATGCCGATAAACGTCAGATCGAGCTCGTAGGCGTCCGGGTCGTCGCCGGATTTACGCATCTGTACGTCCAGCTCCAAGGGTTCCTGATGAATCGTCGATCGACCCATGCAGTACAAAAACAGGTAGACGAACAGCGGCAGTACGAGCACGAAGAGCGGGACGAGCGCCAGGATGAACGTGACGCTGCCGCGCTCGAAGCGCATACGCTCGTCGCCCTCGTAGACCGCCCGGTAGCCGAAGGAGCCGAAGAGTTTTTCGACGTGTTCGCGCAGCGCGGCTTCGGACTCGACGCCCCGCACGGTCATCTGGCGCATGAAGATGGTCTGCGAAGGATCGCAGAACGTCTCGTCGTTGGTCTCGATACGCACCGGCACCTTCGAGGAGGATCCGCTCTCGTCGGCGCGTACCAATTCACCGGTGACGGTGACCGGATCGGCATCGCTGACGGTGGCATCGCGGGCGACGACCGCCGTACTCATGCCGACCTGGTCGACCGAGCCGTCTTCGCCGCCAAACCGCGCCTCGATATGTTTGCGAAGCGTGGTCGGGAAGCGCTTGAGCTTGTTGTGGCTGTTGTCTTCTTGCTCGCCGCGGCGCTTGACCACCTTGGCCAGCGCTTTGGAGTGATCGCCCTTCGTCCCCGCGTCTTCGGGGAGGCGAGCGGGGAGGTTCTGCGCGCCGCCAGACGCGCCATCTTCGGGGCCGCGCGCCTCGACGACCCGGGCCATGGCCGTGGAGGCACTCGCGCCCGACGATGGAGCCTCGCGTCGGTCGGACTGGACCATCGCGCGCTGCTCGAGTTGTTCGGCGGGGGCGTCGGAATCGGCGCATTGTTGCTCGGCCTGCACCTCTTTCCATACCGGGTCGGGCATCGCCTCGACGCCCTCGTGGCCGGGGACGACGTACTCGATGCGTCCGTCGTCGGTGACCTCCATCTCCAACAGGCCGTTCTGCGTGGCGTGTTCCAGATAAGACGAGACCGTCTCATGCGGCAGCCCGAGGGCGTACGCAATAAAAGCTGGCTGGAGGCGGTCCACGCCGTCCTCATAGACCAGCTTGAGCAGCTTCCACTCGAATTCCTCGTAGGTCATCTTCACTCACAAGAGTAGGCGTCATCAACCTCGTGTCTCCGGTGAAACGCCCGAACGGCGGTCGGACATTCCATTTTCGCCGAAGGTCGGCGAGCAGGGAGGACGCGGCGACGCTGCGTCGGTTACTTCGCTTCCAAAAGTGTAGGCTCAGCCGCGGTGACGATCAATGAGCAGTGTGCTCGACGATCGCACCCGCCTGATAGATGCCATCAGCCTCGTGATCGTTTCGAGAGCGGGCCGTAGCGCTTGCCAAGAGCCGACTGCGCGTCTAAAACTTCTCCCACTTCAGCAGAAGAACCAAAATCTAGCTTCGTACCGTCTCGCTGGCGCGTCTCGCCGCGGCCGGTGCCGCATTTCGTTTCCACCGAGAGGCATCATCATGAGCTCTGAGAATATCGAGAGTCACCTCCAAGAGACCCGCAAATTCGAGCCGCCGGCCGACTTCGTCGCTCAGGCGAATATCGGGCCCGAGGAAGCCGCCGCGCTGCGCGAGAAGTTCGCCCGAGATCCGGACGCGTTCTGGGGTGATCTGGCGCGCCAGGAGCTCGACTGGGACGAGGACTTCGACGAGGTGCTCGACTGGGACCCGCCATTCTCCAAGTGGTTTCAGGGCGGCAAGCTCAACCTCGCCAAGCAGTGCCTAGACCAGCACCTCGACACCTGGCGAGCCAACAAAGCCGCTCTGGTGTGGGAGGGCGAGCCGGGCGACCAGCGCACGTTGACCTACCAGCAGCTCTACAACGAGGTCAGCCGCTTCGCCCACGTGCTCGAGGATCTCGGCATCGAAAAGGGCGACCGCGTCGCGCTGTATATGCCGATGGTGCCGGAGCTGGCGATCGCCGTGCTGGCCTGCGCACGCGTCGGTGCACCGCACAGCGTGATCTTCGGCGGGTTCTCCGCTCACGCCATCCAGAGCCGCGTCGAGGACGCAGACTGCAAGCTCATCGTCACCGCCGACGGCGGCTGGCGTCGCGGCGACGTCATCGAGCTCAAGCCCACCGTCGACCAGGCGCTCGAAGAGGGCTGTGAGTCCGTCGAGAACGTCGTGGTCGTCCAACGCACCAATAATCCCATCGAGTGGACCGAGGGCCGCGACCACTGGTGGCACGATCTCGTCGCCGACAAGCCGACCCACCACACCGCGCGGGCGTTCGAATCCGAGCACCCGCTGTTCATCCTCTACACCAGCGGCACCACCGGCACGCCCAAGGGCGTCGTGCACTCCACGGCGGGGTACGCGCTGTGGACCAAGCTCACCAGCAAGTGGGTCTTCGACCTCAAAGACGACGACATGTACTGGTGCACCGCCGATATCGGCTGGGTGACCGGGCACAGCTACATCGTCTACGGTCCGCTGCAGATGGGGGCGACCAGCCTGATGTACGAGGGCGCGCCGAATTGGCCAGAGCCCGACCGCTTCTGGGACATCGTCGAGCGCCACCGCGTCAATATCTTCTACACCGCACCGACCGCGATTCGCGCGTTCATGAAGTGGGGCGACGAGCACGTCGAGAAGCACGACCTCTCCTCGCTGCGCCTGCTCGGGACCGTCGGCGAGCCGATCAACCCCGAGGCGTGGATGTGGTACCGGGAGAAGATCGGGCCGGAGGAATGCCCCATCGTCGACACATGGTGGCAGACCGAGACCGGCGGCCACATGATCTCGCCGCTGCCGGGCGTCACTACGACCGTGCCGGGTAGCGCGACGCAACCCCTGCCCGGCATCGACGCAGATATCGTCGATGAGGAAGGCAACACGGTGAGCAACGAAGAGGGCGGATACCTCGTCATCAAGCGCCCGTGGCCGAGCATGTTGCGTACGGTCTACGGCAATCCGGAGCGCTTCCAGAGGGGCTACTTCGGCAAGTTCGACGGCATTTACTTTGCCGGTGACGGCGCGCGCAAGGATGCCGACGGCAATATCTGGATCATGGGTCGCATAGACGACGTCATCAACGTCTCGGGCCACCGCCTGGGCACGATGGAGGTCGAGAGCGCGCTGGTGAGCCACCCGCGTGTGGCCGAGGCTGCGGTCGTCGCTCGCCCCGACGATATCAAGGGGCAGGCCATCGTCGCGTACGTCTCGCTCGAGGGCGACGAGGGCGACGAAGAGGAGCTGCAGGACACCCTGCGCGACCACGTCTCCGAGGAGATCGGCTCCATCGCAAAGCCCTCCGAGGTCTACATCGCCGACGCGCTCCCCAAGACCCGCTCCGGCAAGATCATGCGCCGGATTCTGGCGGATATCGCCGCGGGCCGCGAGCCGGGTGATACGACCACGCTGGAGGACCCGTCGGTGCTCGAGCCGCTCATCAAGAAGGCTCAAAAGCGCAAGTAAGGCGATCCGCGTGGTAGACAGTTTCTCCGTGCGGGAAAATTAACCGCAGAGTACGCAGAGAGCGCAGAGTTCAACTTCAGCCCTCATCCCGCTCGAACGAGTCATGAGGCTAGAAGACCCGCTCTGCGTCCTCCGCGTCCTCTGCGGTAGAAAAGCTCTTCCGTACGAGACATGATCCGCAGAGTACACAGAGGTCGCAGAGGAGGCTCGCCGAGTGTATTGTAGCTCGGTATGAGCAGAAGACGTTCCTCTGCGTCACTCTGCGTACTCTGCGGTTTTTTCTTTCCCGGCTGTATCCATGCTTAACGAGCAGATTTTCCGCCCCGACAACGGCGCTGGCTGGCGCCTCGAGATTCGCCGCTACCACGACGCCGAGCGCCTGGACCCGGAGCGCGCCCCGATCGTGATGATCCCCGGCTACGGGATGAATAGCTTCATCCTGAACTTCCACCCGACCGGCGTGTCGATGGTCGAGCACCTGTGCCTCGACGGCTTCGAGGTCTGGACTGCGAACCTGCGAGGGCAGGGCGGCTCGGAGATGATCACCGGCACCCAGCACTACGGCTTTCGCGAGCTCAGCCTCACCGACGTGCCGCTGGCGCTCGATCTGGCCCGCGAGGAGACGAAGACCGAGGTCGATACGGTCCACGGCATCGGCTGCAGCCTCGGTGCTTCGGTCTTGTATGCGTACCTGGCGCATCACCCGAAGACGCACGGGTTGGACTCGCTGGTCGCCATCGGCGGGCCGCTTCGGTGGGACGACATTCACCCCCTGCTGCGCGCTGCATTTAGCTCGACGACGCTCGCCGGCATGCTGCCGATCAAGGGCACGCGATTTGCGGCGCGCGCTCTGCTGCCGGTGCTCGAGAAAGTCCCGCAGCTACTCTCGATCTATATGAACGCCAGCCAGATCGACCTGAGCCAGGCCGACGAGCTGGTCAAGACCGTCGACGACCCGAATCCCTATCTGAACCGTCAGATCGCCAACTGGATCCAGCAGCGAGACCTCATGGTGGCCGGCCTCAACGTCACCGAGGGCGTCGCCGCGGTCGAAGAGCTACCGATCTTGTGTCTGCTCGCCAATAAGGACGGGATTGTGCCGGAGTCGGCCGCGCTGAGCATCTCCCGCGCCTACGATCCCGATCTGGTCGAGACCATGATCGTCGGGGGCGCGGGCGACGACTGGTACGCCCACGCGGACCTGTTCATCTCCGAGAGCGCCCGCGACGAGGTCTTTGTGCCGATGGCGTCGTGGATCGAGGGGGCGCGCGGGAGGTCATAGGTCATAGGTTTCGCTTGCGCCTGCGGCGCTGCGCGAGGTCATAGGTTTCGCTTGCGCCTGCGGCGCTGCGCTAGAGGTTAAGAGGTTTCGCTTGCGCCTGCGGCGCTGCGCGAGGTCATAGGTTTCGCTTGCGCCTGCGGCGCTGCGCTAGAGGTTAAGAGGTTTCGCTTGCGCCTGCGGCGCTGCGCTAGAGGTTAAGAGGTTTCGCTTGCGCCTGCGGCGCTGCGCTAGAGGTTAAGAGGTTCTGGCTTGCTGCGGCATCGTAACCGCTGAACCGCTAACCGCTAACCGCTGAACCGCTAACCGCTAACCGCTGAACCGCTAACCGCTGAACCGCTAACCGCTGAACCGCTAACCGCTGAACCGCTAACCGCTGAACCGCTAACCGCTGAACCGCTAACCGCTGAACCGCTAA
>JBNJFZ010000095.1:9081-20869 GCA_051747295.1 Myxococcota bacterium | reverse complement strand
GACCTCTTCGTAGCCCTCGGTCTTGACGTCCATGCTCGCTCTGAGCGTCGAAGTATCGGCCTGTGCGGGCGATGTGAGCGCCAATGTGCTGCGGCTGACTCGGTCGTAGGCGACCAGTGCCGGCAGGTGCACCGAGTTGTCTCCATTCGGCACGCCCGTCGACGTCGCGGTCAGGCCACCGGTGCTGCCGGTATCGACCGCGAATGTCCGCAGTCGGTAGGCGACCTCGTTGTCGCGCGGCGCGCTGGGAAGGCTCACCGGCTCCGGCTCGGGAAGCGGAATCTCGCTGACCGACATCTTGTATTGGTGTCCGTCCTCGCTCCCGACATTCTGCGCGCTGCTGATCAGATTGCGCGTGTCCGTCACGAGGAAGGCGTAGTTACCGGCGACCGGCAAGAACACCTCGCGAAAGTGGTTCTGGCCGGTCTCGTTGCCCAGGATAAAGCGGTCGACATTTCCGTTGCGCAGGTCGTATCCGAGGGCTGCGCCGCCTGGCCAGAGGTCCGAGGATACGGCCTCGATATGGATGAACACCGCGGTCGGCTCGTCGATGGAGACAGTGAAGAAATCGAAGTCGCCCTGCCCGTCTTCGAGCGGCCCGACGCTCCCCTCGACGACGAACGGTAACGACAAATCATAGGCTTGCCCGCCCGAGATCTGGTCGTTGTCGTTCTCTGACTCGTTCTCCGGCGTGACCTCGATGTCATCCGGATTGTCCGGATCGTGGACAAACGGAAGCGAGTCACACACATCACCGACGCCGTCTCGATCGAGGTCGGCCTGCTCGGGATTCGGGTCGTCGGGACAGTTGTCCTCATCGTCGAGGACTCCATCACCGTCGGAGTCGGTCTCGTCGCCACCGTCGGTCTCGGTGTCGGCATCGGTCTCGTCGACATCACCTTCGGTGTCGTCCTCGACATCCTCCTGGACGTCCATCCCCGCGTCCGCACCGGTGTCGGCGCCGTTATTTGCTCCACCATTGTTGTCGTCTCCACCACCGCAAGCTGCGGTGAGCGAGAGCGCCAACATCAGGACCAGCATCCGCAGGCTCGAGCGAGTCGACGATTTCATGGCTTGCCTCTTTCTATCTCTTGATGTCGTTGACCACGCCCGGGCGTCCGGTCGCGGGCGCCGACCGTTGTTTGAGGGTCCTCAAGCTTCTTGCTGCGCCTTTTCGATCTCTTCCCACTCTTGCTGATACAACAGGAGGTTGTCGAGCACGATCGTCAGGTTGCGCTCGTTCGCCTCGCTGTCGATCTGTGCGCGCAGCGAGCGCATCTGGCGGGCGATATCGAGCATCTCGTCGCACAACCGAGTCAACAACTCGAGGTCGCGTGTGGCGCGATCCTGGCCGGCGTAGTTGGCGCGGTATTCCTCCATCACGCTGTTCGCGGCAGCGCCGAGGTTCCCGACCAACTCGTCGGGCGCGGTACCCTGTTTGGCCTGCTGAATCTTATTGAGTTCGTCGCGATAAGTCGACAACTGCTGCGCGACGGTCTGGATATTATTGTCGTTTTGCTCGGACTGGAGCCCTCTTCGCTTCAGCTCCTTCATACTGCCCTGGATGGACTCGAGCGTCACGATGACGCGCTCGAGCAGCTCCGGACGCCGCGAGACGCGCGGCTTGCCGCCGAAGTGATCGCGATACACGGTAAACTGCTCATTGGCGGCGACCGCAAGGTAGCTCGCCTGGTCTTCGAGCGAGCCACTGCTTCGCGCCTCGGCGATGCGCGCGAGCTCCTCCTCGTAGGTCTCCTTATTACTGCGCACCGTCTCCAGATCGTCAGCGAGCGACTCGGCCGCCTCGTCATCGGCGATGAGCTGCGCCATCCGTTCTTCGACGAACTCGAGCTCGGCCAGGATCTCGCTGAGCAATCCCAGGTCGCGGGTTGCTCGCGGCTTGCCGGCGAAATGCCGGTAGTACTGGCCGAAGATCAGGTTCGCCCAGGAGGCCAACGCGCTCCCCTCCACGATGACATCGCCGCCGGCCTGGACCGCCGCGATGCGCTCGCGCTCCTTCTCGTAGATCTCGAGGTTTTCGATGGCCTGCTCGAGGATGGACTGCAGCGCCGGGTCGCGCCCGCCGTTCTGCTGGCTTCGACCCTCTTCGATGAGTGCGTCGAGCCGATCGATGATACTGTCCAGCTCATCCAGGTCTCGTGTCGCCCGCGGCTTCCCCGCGAATCGAGCTCCGTACTCGTTGAACAGGGCTCGGGCGTCGTCGCGCAATTCTTTAATCGTACGTTTCGTCATGCTTTCTCATCCGTCAGGTAGTTCAGAGCACCTTACTAGTATGAGTACGCGCGCCTAGTTTCAAGCTGCGGACCCGTTTTCCGCCACCTCGACTGTCAAAATTCAGGGTGGCTGTGTTTTATTGGGTAACAAGTTCCGTTCCATTCGCATCCCATCTGTGCACTCGAACCACACCCGACGCACACCTATGACAGCCATCCCCGCCATTCGCCTGACTTCGTGCAACGATGCCCCGATTCGCGAAGACGGGGAGTTCGTCCTGTACTGGATGACCGCATTTCGCCGACTCGACTGGAACTTCGCCCTCCAGCACGCCGTCGACCTCGCCGTCGAGCACGATAAGTCGCTCGTCATCCTCGAGGCCATTCGAACCGATTATCGGTGGGCGAGCGATCGCATCCACCAGTTCATCCTGGATGGCATGGCCGAGCATGCCGCCCGACTCGCTGACACCCGCGTGGAGTACTTTCCGTTCGTCGAGCGCCAAAAAGACGGCGGCGAGGGCCTGCTCGAGGCGCTGTCCGAGCACGCGGTGTCCATCGTCACCGACGATTATCCCGCGTTCTTTCTGCCCAGGATGGTCGAGGCCGCTTCCCGAGAGGTGCACTGCCGGCTCGAGAAGGTGGACTCGAACGGCCTCATCCCGATGTACGCCCCCGAAAAGGAGTACAAGCGCGCATACGACCTGCGGCGATGGCTCCAGAAGAACCTGCCGCCGCACCTCGACCACCTCCCGAAGCAACACCCACTCCAGGGGCACGCGCTGGCTCCGCTGAACTCACTCCCGGGCGATATCCCGTCGCGATGGCCCGCCGCCACGCTCGAGGAGCTGCGCGACGCCGACCTCGTCTCCGACCTGCCGATCGACCACAGCGTGCCCGTCGTCGACACCCGCCCGGGCGGACCAGGCGCGGCTCACGACGTGCTCGAGGCGTTCCTCGACACCCGGCTCGACCGCTACGGCGACCGCCGTTCGCATCCGCAGGCCGACGCGGAGAGCCAGTTGTCGCCGTACTTGCACTTCGGCCACATCTCGGCGCATCAGGTCTTCTCCGAGCTGATGGAGCGCGAAGGTTGGACCGTCGACTCGCTCAACGACTACCAGAAGGGCAGCCGCGAGGGCTGGTGGAACGTCGGTGAAAACGCCGAGTCCTTCCTCGATGAGCTCGTGACCTGGCGTGAGATCGGCTTCCAGACCTGCATCCACCGGCCGAACTACGACGAATACGAGTCCCTTCCGGGCTGGGCCAGGCAAACGCTCGAAGAACACTGGGACGATCCCCGCGAGTACGTCTATTCGCTCGACGAGTTCGAGCAGGCGAAGACCCACGACGACCTCTGGAACGCCGCGCAGATGCAGTTGGTCACCGACGGCAAGATCCACAACTACCTGCGGATGCTCTGGGGCAAGAAGATCCTTCACTGGTCGCAAAACCCGCAGGTCGCCCTCGAGATCATGATCGAGCTCAATAATAAGTGGGCGCTCGATGGCCGGGACGCGAACTCGTATAGCGGCATCTTCTGGACGCTCGGCCGCTACGACCGCGCCTGGCAGGAGCGCGAGATCTTCGGAAAGGTCCGCTACATGACCTGCGACTCGACTCGCCGAAAGTACAGCGTGGGCGAGTACGTCGACACGTTCTTACCGCGACGCGAACAGGTCTTCGGTTAGTTCTCATCCGGAAACCCGCTCCGGTCGCCGAGGCGCCAGCGCAACACGCGATAATCGTGAAAATCGGCGGGGCTCAAGATCCCGCGCCGCACACCCTCGCGATAGGCCTCCAGCCGCGCCGCATAGCCGCCTTGCGGCGCCGGTCGAGCCCGCGAACCCACCCGCCTGCAGGTCTCGAGCTCGTCGAGCTCCGGCGCCGCGCGAACACGCGCCAGATCGAGCACCACATCGAGCGCATCGGGCGCGAGACACCATTGCTCCAGCGGCCCGAGTGCGCGCAGCGCACGCATGTGCTCGCCCCCCGACACCGCCGCGCTGCCATCGGCGGCGAGGACCGACGCGAGCACCCCGTCTCGGTGAGGCTCCAGGGGAAACGGGCGCCGGAGGGCCGACACAACCGCCTCTCGTTCGCGGCCGGTCGCCTCCGCGTCGATAGGTCCGTCGCCCGCGCCGACTTCGGCACGCGCCCGTTCGACCCATCGCTTTGTCCCCGGTGTCTCTCGCGCAATCGAGGGCGCCGCTACGATCGCGATCTCACTCCAGAACCCCCGACGACCGAGCTGCGAGACCAACATCTCGACCGCCTCGTCATCGTCGGCGTGGCGCTCCAGGAACCCGCGCAGCATCTGGCGTGCGCGCTCCATCTCCCCGGCCTCGTACAGGGTGATCATCCAGGCGACCCGAACCGAGGCGTGGCCGGGCGCGGCCTCGACCCGTACCGACAGCAGTTCATCGTCGACCAACTGCCGGGCAAACGGCGCCGATGCGCGAAGTAGCGCCGGCGCGAGATCACCGAGGTCTTCGTGGCCCAGCTCGACCGGCTTCGGCAACCGCGGCTGGACCCCGTCGCCCCCGGACGCTCGCTCCGCTTCCCGCAGCCGCGACATCTGACGCCACACAGAACGCGGCGTCTCCTGCCGGCGCGGGCCGCGACGCTCGATGGCTCCACCCTGACCGCGAAACGGCGCATACCCGAGGATCGCTCGCGCTTCGGACGCGAGCCCGCGCTGGACCAGCATCGCCTGCATCGCGCCCCATCGCTCCAACTGCGCACTCGTGAGCACATCGCGTTGCGACCCGACGAATTGGGCCGTCGCCTGCACGTGCGAGAGCGCGCGCCCCAGATCGCCGCGTACGACCAGCGCGTCGACGACATACGGCGCGCTAAAACTGAGCGGACCCAGCCGCTGGACGCTCCGCCGGCCGGCCGACAGCAGCCGGTCACCATAGTCGTACGCGCCGACCAGTCTCAGCGCGTTCCCCGGATCATACGCATCGGACGCCGGATCCAGCATCTCCAGCGCCAGCTCGACCGCCTTACGGCCGACGCCCTCTTCGAGGTAGGTCCACAGCCGAAACGCATCCTCGAGCTCCGGCCCATTCTGTGCGTCCACCAGGACGCGCGCGGCCCCCGAGAGCTCGTGCCGGACCAGCAGGAGGCTCAGCTCGTGAGAACCGGGGTGCCCCGAGGTGGCGACCACATCGGCGACCCGGCGCGCATGCGCCGCGAGTTGACCGCGTTGGCGCAGGTAGTCTTCGAGGGCGATCAGCTCCGCGATGGCGGCGCCGGGTTTCCGGTCCCGAAGCGCGGCCTGCAGCTTCTTGAATTGCAGCGTCGAGTCTACGTCGCGACCGGGTGTTCCGCGCTCGACGAGTCCGTCGGACTCGAGCTCGCCGATGAGGTCCTCGCGGCCTGCATCCTCGAGCGCCTCGACCACACGGCGCTCGACCGTCGTTCGGAGATGAAGCTGTTGCAGCGCACTCCGGAACTCGCGCATCGAGGTCTGGTCGTCTCCCCTGAGAAGCGCGATTCGCCCCCTCGCGACCGCCAGCCCTGGCCCGTCGCCGCCCACACGCCGGGCTCGCTCCATCGCCCGCCGCCCCAGATCGAATTCGCCGCGCCCGACAAACCAATAAGCCTGCTCGACCCAGAACGAATACGGACTCGCCAGCCTGGATGCACGCATGTCGAACTTCGCAAATCCCCGGTCCACGTCGCCCTCGACGAACTCCGAGCGAGCGCCGAGCATCCACAATTGGTCCCGAACACCGCGCGTGTCGATAACCGCCAGGACCGCGGCGCGCTGGGCGGGCCGGTCGAAGATGGAGACCAGCCGCATCGCCAGGCGCCGGCGCCGAACGCTGTCGAGGCTCGAGCGTGAGAGCAGGCGCGCGAGCTTCTCGGTGAACGCGTCGCCTCGCCCCTGCCGCACGCGGAGTCGCGCGAGCGCGACCACCGTATCATCGACTCGCTCGATCGATGTGCGCCTCGCCCTCCAACGTCGTAGCGGCTCGTATGCGGTCCTCGAGCTGGCCTCTTCGACGTACAATCGCTCCAGCGAGAACAGCGATTTATCGAGCAACTCGGCGGCCTCATCGACGTCGCCTCGCTCCAGGAGATACCACCCCAGCTCGCGCTGGAGCGCTCGGCGTAGATTGCGGCGAGCGCTCACGACTCGCGCAATCGCCTCTCGCGCTCGACGCACATCGCCAATATCCAGGGCGACACGCAGCTCCAGGAAGCGCTGCTGTACGATCGCGAATGGCACACCGTTCTTATCCGCGGTCAGTCCCTTGTGCCGAGTGGCATCCAGAATCTCGAGCGCGGCCTCCGGAAATCCGTGCCCCGCGACGATATCTGCAAACCCGATCGGCGATGCACAGACCATCGGCGACTTGTCCATGATTCGCTGCGCCAGTGTGGCGACTCGCCGCCGAAAGCGCGGGTCGATCTGCAGCGGGTCCCCATCCATGCGCCGCATCCGCATCCGCAACATCATGCTCGACATCAGCCGCTCTGCGCTGTCCTCGCCGGTCGGCGAGTCGCGGCGGATGAGCGCGTGGATGATGTCGGCGCCCGGGCCTTCTCGAAGCGACATATTGAGCGCGGCGCAGGGGCGCGAGTCGTCCTCGAAGACCGAAACCCATCGCTCGAGCGCCTCATCGGGCTCGTCGATATAGCCGACAACCCGCGCGATCCGTATCCGCTCCAGCCTCGACCGGCGCTCGGGCGGCTCGCGTTCGAGCACGCTCAGGTAAAACTGCGCCCACTCCGAGCTCGCGCGAGCCTCCCTTTCGAGTCGCTCCTCGGCCTCGTCGGTCAGGACATCCCTCAGTCCGTTGTCGTCGCTCGCGGCCTCGTAGAGTGCGCGCGCCGACTCCAGGTCATTCTGCTCGACAGCCAGCGCGAGGCCTCCTCTCGCCATCTGCGAATAGCCCTTCTCGGCGCCGGCCCGATAGACACGCAGGGCGTGGCGCGGCGTCAACTTCCGCATCAGCGGCGTGACCCACGACTCGACGTGCCGCTCGTCACCGGAGCTCAGGTTCGAGACGATCAGATCGGCTACGCGGTCCAATTCACCGAGGTCCACGAGCAGTGAGGCCGCCCGAGAAAACAGCCTCGGCGCGTCGGCCGCATCCAGACGCAGCTCCGAGAGCAGCTCGATCGCCCGTTGTTCGAGCCCCACCTCCGCGACAAACTCCGCCCCTCGAACCCGAAGCTCCGCGATCGCCGTGGGTGCGTCGACGCCGTCGGGAAACGAGCCGGGGTCATGTTCGGCGAGCGTCTCGGCCTGCTGGAGCCAGACAGACACCCGGTCGATCAGCTCGAGGCGGGCGGCCGGGCTCGGCAGAAAGTGATGTCTCGGTCGAACTGACAGGATGACCGACGCCTTCGAGATGGGGTGAGCGGACTGTTGGTCCAGCAACTCGGCCGCGAGCTCGAGATCGCCGAACTGCAGCGGAACAGCGACCAGCACCTCGTTGACATCGACCGCATCCGTGGCGGACAGGGCCGCCGTCCCGCACATCGCGCTCTCCAGCGTGAGAGCGTCCAACATGCGCCGGCAGCTCTCGTCGCACGCCTCCACGTAGCGCCGCAATCCATCCCGTGCTTCCTCCTCGGACTTCCACTCCCGGCGAAATTGATAGTATCGGCACGCCAACTTCACGTCCGCAGTCGCATCCGCGACGCTGGGGACCAGCGGTGTGTCCACCCAACAATGCCGCTCGTCGACATACTCGTTGCATGTATTGAGCGCGCCGCGGAACGCCGCCGCGCTCGCGGTCGCTTTCGATTGCAGGTAGCGACGCGCCCACAGGCCGATGAGCTCGTCGGACGCTCCCGTGCGCCCCAATACGCGAAGCCCGGTCTCGAGCAGCGTCGACCCAACGGGTCGGCCTCGATACCGGGTCACGACCCCGGCGGCATTGAGGACGTCCGCGCCGAGCAACTCTCGACTCATCTCGCCCGCGCCCAGCTCCGCGAGGCGCTCTGCGAGCTCGACGCTCCTCGCAAATGGCCCCTCGTCCTTCGCACGGTTCGCGCGGGCGACCGACATAGCCGCGAGTTTCTTCGCGTCATCTCGATGCCCCAGGTGGTAGTGCGCGGCGACGACCACCGGCCGCCTCCAGCGCACGAACGCGTCGAGCTCGGCAACCACGGCTCCGCGCTGCGACCTCACGTCCCGCCGACCCAGCTCGTCGGCAACACGGCGAAAGACGCCCTCGAGCTCGATGACGCGCTCCCAATCTTCTTCGGCGACCGCGTGCTCCAGCCCGCGTCGAATCGTCGCGAGGTCCGCGATGGCGTACTCCGCGCCATCGCCGACGGACAGACGCACGAGTTGCTCGCGCCAGGCGATGATCTGCTCGACGCTCTCGTCGGGCGCCTCCGCGATGGCGCTCTCGAGCATGTCGCGGCGCCCACGGCGTTGTGCATGAGCGACGCGATCGCGCGCCGTCGCCACCGCGCCCGACGTGGTTTGCTCCTCGGTTGCAGGCGGCCTGCGGAAGACGGTGTCGCTGGAGATGCCGTCGCTCTTCTCCCAGAACCGCGAATCCAACTCCTCGCGCTGGGTTGAGTCGACCTGCTGGATGTCCTCGAGCTCGACCTCGAGCGCATCGTCGATGGTCTCCGCCTCTTCGCCAGAGGTGTCCTCGCGGCTCGCCTGCTCCTCGGTAGCCCCGCCGCGTTGACCGGCATGGGCGCAACCGACGACCAGAATGGCCGCGGTCAGAATCGAGATGGCGCGTCGCATGGACATCGTGTCACCGGTCGCGTCGGGTGCAACTACAATGACAGAGCCGGCGACCCGAATGTTCCCATCCGGCCGCCGGCTCTGTTCGCTGAAGTCACACTCGGACTCTACTGAGGCGTGCAGCCGTCGCCGCCACAGACGTCGATGATCTCTCCGCCGTTGCGGAAGAAGTGGATCATCTGCTCGTTGTGGTGGTCGGCGCGACGCGGCTTCCCGTGGGGGTCGCCGAGGTCGTCCGACGGAGGCGTGTTGCCGACGTCGGGCCAGGGATTCCCGAAGTCGTAGAGCACGACGCCCGAGCCGGTGTACGGATACGGCTCCGGCGTCACGCCGTAGACGTCGCGGCCGTAGTTCTCCATCAACTTGATATCGATGTCGCTACGCGCGGCGATCTCGTTGGTGACGACCGCCACCTGGTAGTCGCCCTTGGCCGGCGCGAACAGGCCGTAGTGCGGATCGTTGCCCTCGAACGGCTCGGCTGTGATGTGCCGCAGGTAGGTCACCGGATCGGTCTGGTCCCACAACAACTGGATGATCTCCAGGGCCAGCGTCTGGTCGATGGTCGCCGGATAGTTCGTGCGCAGCGCGTTGAAGTAGGTGTTGAAGTCGACTGATCGCTGCAGCAACATCGAGTAGTTGTTGCCCGGCACGCCCAGGTGGCCGTAGGTCACGTCGGTCGACAACGCCAGGTACGTCCCACCGAAGATGCCACCCTGCGAGATGCCCGAATAGAACAGCTCGTCGGTGTTGACGCTGATGCCCTTGTCGGTGACCTCGGTCAGGCCGGGGAAGCGCTCCCGCATCGACCGCGCGAGCAACAAAAACTCGAGCATCCCCTGGTGGAGTCGGTCGGCCATGAACGGGAACAGCCCGACGTGCTGGAGCGCCTTGAGCGCGTTGCCCACGTCGTCGCTCTCCATGCCGGCCAGGCTCGAGGCGAAGAAGATGAAGTTGTAGTCGTTTGCGATCTTGCCGTTGAAGCTCCCGTCGACCTGAGAGCCCTCGCCGAGCAGGCCGTGGCCGTACTGGATGAGCCCGTGGTCGCTGCCGTCCTTGGCGCTGTGAGGCACGCGGATCCAGAAGTCGACGTCCCGCGTGGGCTCCTCGGTATTCTGAATCGGGTCGCCGTTCTCATCGAGGTTGAGCATGGGCCCGTTCACGCCGTCGATCGCCTGGAAGTCGATGAAGTTAGGCGTCTCGAACGTCCCCTCGATCTCGAGCCACCAGTAGTCGTCTTCTTCCTCGGTCTGCTCCTTGACCTCGGTGATCGTCATCTCCGGGCCCGACTCGCCGGTGATGTCGAAGCCGCGGTCGCGCGCCTCGAGCATCCGATTGTGAACTGTCGAGGACGAATACGTCACGAAGTCCCACGCCAGAGTCAGGCTCGCCTTGTCGAAGCCCTCGGACTCGAGCGCGCTGAAGACCTCGTCGAAGCGCGCCTGGCGCGGCTCCAGCGCCGGATCTTCGCCGGTCTCACCATCGATGAGCTTCTGAAATGCGGCGGAGCGCTCGATGTTATTGCCGTCGGTGTCCTCCAGGTTGCGGAAGGCCACCACGTAGCGCGTGCCCTCTTTGAGGATGACGCCTGGCCGCAAAAACAGCGTCTGCTCATCGGCCGGATCGTCTCCCTCCGTCCAATTGTCGTCGAACTCCGCCCAGTGCGGGATGCGCTGGACCACCGAGCCGGAATCGTCGAGCTCGAGGATCACCGTCTGCGAGGTGTCCTCGACCGACACGCCCATGTCGCGCTGGCCGGCCATATTGCTGATATCGACGTTCGGGAACACCGTCAGGATGGCCGAGCCGACGCTGTAACCGTCGAGGTGGTCGAAAATATCGGGACTGGCTCGCTGCTCGCGCGTATTTTCGATCAGCGAGGTCTCGCCGAACTGAAGGCGATAGCCGGTCTCCATCGAGGTGTCTTCGGCGAGAAATTTATTCGAGGGCCACGGCAGCGCGCACCGCTCAGTCATCAGCGAGTCGCAATCGCGCTGCTCGTCCGTCAGGCCGTCGCCATCGGCTTCCGTATCGCCGGCATCATCGTCGGCGTCGTCGTCCACGATGTCTTCGCCGGCATCCTGACCTGTATTGTTTTCCCCGTCGTCCCCACTACACCCGCCCGCGAGCAGCGAGAACGCCGCGAGTGCCACTAGATAGTATCTCCACCTTCTCAAAAGCATCGTTCGTCCCTAGTATTAATGTGTCGTTTCCAAGCTGACCCATAGACCCGGCCGACGCCTCGTCGTCTGGGCGCATTCCCGTGGTCTTCAGCGGATGTCGAATTCAGTTCGTCTACTGCAGAACATGCCAGAATTCGGATCACAAACAAAGCTAACGCCCACATTGAGGACTCACCATGGAACGCTCGACCGTCGCTCTGCTGACCGATTTCGGACTCCACGACAATTACGTAGGCATCATGAAGTGCGTAATGGCCGATATTTGTCCGGGGCTGAAGATGCTCGATATCTGCCACGAGGTGCCCCCACAGAATGTCCTGTCGGGCGCGTTCCTGCTGACCGGCTCGGCGCGGTTCCTCCCGGACGACTCCGTCGTGCTCGGCGTCGTCGACCCCGGCGTGGGCAGCGGGCGACGCGCCATCGCGCTCGACTTCGGCGGCTTCCAGTGCGTGGGCCCGGACAACGGGCTCTTCGACATGCTCCGCAAGCAATTCCCCCTGCAATCAGCCTGGGAGCTGACCAACACCGATCTGCACCTCGACCTCGTGAGCTCGACATTCCACGGGCGCGATATCTTCGCGCCCGTCGCCGCTCACCTGGCCGACGGCCTCGACATCTCGCAGGTGGGAGAGCAACTCGATCCC
>JBNJFZ010000095.1:0-8981 GCA_051747295.1 Myxococcota bacterium | reverse complement strand
CTTCGATAGCCTCCCGGATCAGACGTTCGGGAGCTCTCCGGGGAGCCGCTCGCGATCGTGGGGCGCCTCGTAGTCGACCTCGAAGCCCCGCGCCACGATGCGCTTGGGGTTGACCGTCTCGTGGCTCTGATAATAGTGGTTCTTGATATGCCGCATATTCACCGTCTCGGCCACGCCGGGGATCTGGTAGATCTCCTTGGTGTAGTTCCACAGGTTCGGAAAGTCGGCCAGCCGCTTCAGGTTGCACTTGAAGTGCGTTGCGTACACCGGGTCGAAGCGCACCAGCGTCGTGAACATGCAGATGTCGGCCTCCGTGAGCCGATCCCCACAGATAAATCGCTGCTCGTCGAGCACCGCCTCCCACTTCTCTAGCGCGTCGAAGAGATCGCGGACCGACTCGTCATACGCCTCCTGCGTATCCGCGAAGCCGGCGCGGTAGACGCCGTTGTTGATCGGCTCGTAGATCGCCTCGATCGTCTCGTCGACCTGGTCTCGATATCCTTCGGGATACAGATCCACGTCGTTGGTGGCGAGCTCGTCGAACTCGACGTCGAACATCCGTATGATCTCGGGAGACTCGTTGTTGACGATCGTGCCCATCTCCTTGTCCCAGAGCACCGGCACGGTCACCCGCCCGGTGTAGTTGTCGTCGGCTCGCTTGTAGACCTGCCGCAGGAAGTCCGCCCCGTTGACCGAATCCGGGATCACATCCGGATCGTCCTCCTGGAACGTCCACCCATCCTCGGCCATATACCAGTGCACTGCTGAAACACTGATGTGCTCCTCGAGGCCCTTGAGCGACCGCGTGATCAGCGTGCGGTGCGCCCAGGGACACGCCCACGATATATAGAGGTGGTATCGCCCTGATTCGACGCCGAAGTCGGTCGAGCCATCCGCGCGGACCTGGTCGTGGAACACCGTGTCTTCGCGCTGGAAGTGACCCTCCTCATCCGATGAATACCACTTTGTCGTCCACTCGCCGTCTATCATCTTGCCCATGACTGCTCCTCGTGCTGTTGTCGTTGTGTCATCCCCCACAACACTACACGCCTCGCGCGATTTGTCTTAGCGATCCCGCGAAACACATTGTTTCCGACGAGAACAGACCCGCCGAACAGGTTTGAACACCCCTTGCACAACGCTCGCCCGAAAAACAGTGCATAGTTCAGCCCTCAGCCCCCTGTTCGCCGTCAAATCGGCCTAAACGGACGTTCTTAAGGGGTGTTCACGGCGCAAACAACAGGGTGTTCACGCATATCCATTGCTCGGAAAAGACATCTGAACAGGCCAAAACACCCAAATGAACACCTCATGAACGCTTAAATCATATAAAATACCTGTTCATTTTCTATTCAGCCACTTGACACCTGCTCAGGTCTTGTTCATATTGGCTTCTGCGAGCAGTTGAGCATCGACGCCACGCCAAACAAAGGAAAGACGATGACTGAGCAAGAACTGATACAGGGACTCATCGACAAGAACCCCGCTGCCCTTCAGGAGCTCTACGACGAATATCGCAACCGCATCTTTGCGGTCGTGCGCCCCCTCGTAAAAGACAAGTGGGACGCTGAAGAAGTCACCCAGGACGTCGTCTGGACCGTCCACCGCAAGATCGACACGTTCCGCGGCGACAGCGCCCTGTGGAGCTGGATGTACAGGATTGCGGTCAATGCCTCCCGCATGAAGACCCGTAAGTACAAGCGCCACCCGGTTCCGATGGACGATGAAATCCTCACCGCCATGCGCAACGAGGAAGATGAGGGCGACTTCGACCGGCGCCCCGACGAATACCTCGCCTCCAAAGAAGTCGTCGGCGAGATCAAGGACTTCCTCGCCGAGTGCAACTACAAAAACAAGACCGTCTTCATGGACATGGAGGTCGAGGGCAAGGACAAGGAAGAGGTCGCCGAAAAGCTCAATCTGAGCGTGCCGGCCGTCAAAACCCGACTGCACCGGATTCGCGTGAGCCTCCGCGAGCGCCTCGAGAAGAACTACCTCGAAGCCTCGCCGTCTGTATGAGTCCTGTTCAAAAGCTATGCGCACGCCTATGGTGCGCATATCCGTTCGAGTGAAGGTCTGAGCCGTCCTTTTTGCAGCACCCAACTCGGCTCGTCCGCAACTCACACCAGCTTCGATCGGGAATTCAAAGATGGCGTCCAACCCCACAAATAATAACCGTTCCTCCGACGAGGATCAGAGTCATTCGGGGCAGGAGGACGGCGCGACGTTGAGCATCGGCGCGCTCTCCAAGGCCACTGGAATCCCCAAGGAGACGATTCGCACCTGGGAGCGCCGATACGGCTTTCCCGACCCGGACCGCAACTCGGCCGGCCACCGCGCCTACAAGATCAAGACGGTAGAGCACCTCCGGCTTATCTCACGGGCGCTCTCCGCCGGACATCGCCCCGCGAACATCGTCGGCGAGGACATCGAGACACTTCGCGACATCCTCGAACAGACGGGCGCACTGGAGTCAGACGACCCTGCCGCAGCCCCCACCGAGGAGTCGCCGCCCCAGGGCGAGTGGTTAGAAGACTGGCTCGAAGCCGCTCAGAGGCTCGATGGCGAACAACTCGAGATGTATTTTCGACGGTCGTGGAACGAACTCGGCGGGCTGAAGTTCTTGACCGACCGCGCACGTCCCTTCCTGAGCGCGCTCGGCGACGCCTGGGCCGACGGCCGGCTCGAGGTGCTCCACGAACACTTCACCAGCGAGCGCCTGCGCGACTTCCTGACCTCCAAGTGGCGCCCGCTCAGCGACCGCGCGAGCGGACCCAAGGTCGTCTGCGCCACGCTCCCCGGCGAACACCACATCCTCGGCCTCCACATGGCCGCCGTCGTCATGGCCATGGCTGGATGCCAACCGGTCTTCCTCGGCGCCGACACGCCACTGGCGGACATCGCCGGCGCCGCGCGACAAGAAGACTGCCTCGCAGTCCTCATCAGCGTCTCGGTCGCCGCCGACAGCGCCACCACGCAGCGATCCTTGAACTCGCTTCGACTCGCGCTCGATCCGCAGGTCGACCTGGTCCTCGGCGGAGCGGGCAACCCATCCCCCGAAGGCAGATACACGTCGTTCTCGACGCTCGAGCCACTCTATCAGTGGGCGCTGGAGTTCGCCCGAGATCACGACTGATCGCGGCCATCCACGGCCACCGCACGGAATCCACGAACACGAGGGACATGATGCATCGCTTCATGCTGATGTTAGCACTCCTCTTCTTTCCACTGCCGCTCGTCGCGCAGGATCGCTACGCCGATGCGTCATCCGGTGCCTCCGACGACAGCGACCAGACCAAAGAGTCCCAAAAAGTCACCGATGTGAGTGGTACATGGGCCCAAAAAGTCGTCAATAGCTCGATCTCGAAGGTCCCGGTGGTCGGCGAGGTCACCACCGACTCCGTCGGCTACCTGCTCCTGGACATCCAGCAAGACGGCGACGATCTGACGATCACCTCTGAGCTCTGCGACGTCCGCATCGACAGCTCCGTCAAGAAGGTTCGAACCGTCGTGCCCCAGAGCTTCGTGGAGGCCATCGGCACGACGACACGGCGAGCCGAGCTCGACCGCGAGGACGGACAGTGGAACTTCGTGGCGCCCACGAAATACACCACGCTGGGCGTGCGCCTTCGAAACGAGCAGCACGAGACGCTGCCCGAAGACCCCGACGACCCGCGCGTCCTCGACCCGGACGACGACGGAAAACCGGGCGTGACGCTTCGCATCGAAGGCATGATCAGCGGCGAACTCTACGTCATCCAGCGGGGATGGGACGTCATGCGCGGCACCGTCGACGGCCAGGACCGCATCGACGGACTCATCGAATGGGGCAACGAGCAAGTCCTCCTGGATTCGTCGAGCGTCTTCCTCGGCAGCCAGCCGCCCAGCCGCCCGCATCCCAACGCGAAACGCAGCTTCTTCCGGACGACCCGCATGCCCGACGACGCGACCTGCAGCGATCTCGTCGAATCCCGCAAGACCCTCTTTTCGAGACCTTGAACCCACAGGCGTATGTCCGAATTCACCGACCGACTCGCCGAACTCCAGCCTGACGACCGACTCGAAGACCCCGGCGCTCGCTCGTGGGTATACGCCCCCTACGATCAGTTGACCGACCAGATCGGCCCCCTCGCCCGGCGACCACCGGCCGAGTTGGGGCTTGTCGTGGTAGAGAACCCCTGGAAGGCCTCCCGCAGGCCCTACCACAAACAAAAACTCGCGCTCGTGCTCACGAACATGCGCCACTTCGCCCTGGAGCAGGCCGAGCGCGGCGTCGCGATCCGCTACGAGGTCGCCGACGGCCCGTACCACACCGCGCTGGGCGAGCTGGCCGACGAACTCGGCCCGCTCCAGATGATGCAGGCCGCCGAGCGCGAGCTACGCGCCGACCTCGCACCGCTCATCGAAGATGGCGCCCTCCAGACCTCAGCCCATGAGGGATGGCTCACGGACCACGAGCAGTTCCTGGACGCCTGCGGCGAGCCGCCCTGGCGCATGGATGCGTTCTACCGACGGGTCCGTCAGGACTCGGGGATCCTCATGGAGGACGGCTCTCCCGCCGGCGGCCAGTACAGCCACGACGGCGCGAATCGCGAGTTCTGGCCCGGCGAGCCCCCCGCGCCCTCCCCGCCCGAGTTCGAGGTCGACGACATCACCCGCGAGGTCGGCGAGCTCGTCTCGAAGCGATTCGCCGCCCACCCCGGCACGCTCCAGCTCGAGCGCATCCCGGCGACTCGCCGGGACGCCGAGGCCCACTGGCAGTGGGCCCTGGACAACTGCATGGCGTGCTTTGGCCCCTTCGAAGACGCCATGTCCACGGAGTCCCGCACGCTCTTCCACACTCGCCTGTCGTGGCTACTCAACCTCCACCGCGTCCTGCCGGCACGCGTCGTCGCTGACGTCGCCTCGCTGGACATCCCGATCAACAGCAAGGAGGGATTTATCCGCCAGGTCCTCGGCTGGCGTGAGTTCATGCATCATGTCCACGACGAAACCGACGGCTTTCGCACCCTGGATGGCGTCGACACCCGCGAGGCGCCGGGCGATGCCGGTTATTCGCGCTGGTCGGGCGAATCGTGGGCCGCGATCGAGGACTCGTCGGGAATCGACGGCGGCGCCGAACCCAATGAGCTGGGCGCGGACTTCGAGCTCCCGACGGCATTCTGGGGCGAGACTTCGGGCCTCTTTTGCCTCGACCACGTCGTCGAAGGCGTCCTCGAGCACGGATACAGCCACCACATCCCCCGGCTGATGATCCTGTCGAATATCGCGACGCTCCTCGACGTGCGACCCCGCGAGCTCACAGATTGGTTCTGGGTCGCCTACACCGACGCATACGACTGGGTCGTCGAGCCCAACGTCCTCGGCATGGGCACTTTCGGGGTCGGCGAGCTCTTCACGACCAAGCCCTACGTCTCCGGGTCGAACTACATCGACAAGATGAGCGACTATTGCGACGCATGCGCGTTCGATCCGGCGAAGGACTGCCCGCTTCGCGACATGTACTGGGCGTTCCTCGAGCGGCATCGCGAGCATCTATCCGATAACCGCAGAATGCGCTTGATGTACGGCAATTTAAAGCGGCGCTCGGACCCCAAGAAAGCCCGCGACAAGGCTGTCTTCGAGGCGGTCCGCGAACGCCTGGCCAACGGAGAGCCGGTCACGCCGGACGATATCTCGGCCTTAAACGAGGAGCACGGATGAGCACGTTCGAAAAGATCAGCGAGATGCCCGTGGATGCGCAGACGCTCTACGACTGGCACGCCCGCCCCGGGGCGTTCGAGCGCCTCGCCCCGCCCTGGGACGATATCGAGGTGGTTCAGAAGCTCGGGGGCATCGAAGACGGGGCGCGGCTCGTCATGAAGATCCATCAGGGCCCGTTCTCGGTGACATGGGAAGCGCTGCACCGAGATCTCATCGAAGGCGAGCAATTTGTGGATGAACAAGTGCGCGGCCCGTTCGCAAAGTGGGAGCACGTGCACAGATTCGAGCCAACCGAAGGAGGGAGCCTTCTTCGCGACCACGTCGAGTACGAACTCCCGCTGGGCTGGCTCGGCCGGCTCTTCGGCGCGAGGAAGGCTCGCCAGACACTCGAGCGCATGTTCACATTTCGCCACCGCCGCACGGAGCTTGACTTGAGACGACACGCCGCTTTCCAGGATACGCCACGCAAGACTGTCGCCATCACCGGGGCATCCGGTCTGCTCGGCAGCCACCTGAGCTCGTTTCTTCAAACGGGCGGACATACCGTCTATCCGGTGGTACGAAATCAGTCGGCAGGCGCCGGTGAGATCTACTGGTCGGTGGACGAACAGGAGATCGACGCCTCGGCCTTCAACGACGTCGACGTCGTGATCCACCTGGCCGGCGAGAACCTCGCGGGGGACCGTTGGACCGACGAGAAAAAGCGGCGGATCCTCGACAGTCGCGAGAAGGGCACCAGGTTGCTGACAGAGGCGCTGGCCAAACTCGACAACCCGCCGGAGACGCTGCTCTCGGCCTCCGCCGTCGGTTATTACGGCGACACCGGCGACACGATCGTCGACGAGGACTCCACCGCCGGCGACACGTTTCTGGCCGAGGTCTGCGAGCGCTGGGAGGCCGCGGCGCAGCCCGCCCGAGATGCGGGGATTCGCGTCGTGCATCCTCGCCTCGGCGTCGTGTTCACGCCCGAGGGCGGTGCGCTCGATGAAATGCTCACGCCCTTCAAGCTGGGCGTGGGCGGCAAG
Organism: Myxococcota bacterium; assembly: GCA_051747295.1. GTDB lineage: Bacteria > Myxococcota_A > Bradymonadia > Bradymonadales > Bradymonadaceae > JBNJFZ01. Next base: position 2,253 of record JBNJFZ010000095.1, on the reverse strand, counting down.
CTCGGCTCGGGCGAGCAATATATGAGCTGGGTCACGCCCGACGATGTCGTCGGCGCCTTCAACTTCCTGATGATGCGCGACGACCTCGACGGCCCCTTCAACGTCACCTCGCCGAACCCGGTCACGAACAAGCAGTTCACCAAGGCGCTCGGTCGCGTTATCAGCCGCCCGACGATCCTGCCCGTGCCATCGTTCGGCATCAAAATGCTGTTCGGCGAGATGGGCCAGGAGATGTTGTTGGAGGGCCAGCGGGCGATTCCGACGCGACTGCAAGACGCCGGCTTCGAGTTCGAATTCGTCGGCATCGAGGACGCACTGCGACACGTGATGGGAAAATATGGTTGATTCGACCGAAAAAACCGTGCTGCTCACCGGCGCGACCGGCTTCGTGGGCCAGAACCTGTACCCGGCGCTCGTCGATGCGGGCTATCGGGTCCGCTGCGCCTCGCGCAACCCCGAGCGCGCCGCCGAGAGCACGCCCGAGCGCACCTGGGTCGAGCTCGATGTGGAGCGCGAGGAGACGCTGGCGTCGGCGATGGACGGCTGCAATGCGGCCTTCTACCTCATCCACCAGGTCGGCCAATCGGACGACTACGGCGCGCGTGAAGTACGGGCCGCCGAGCGCTTCCGCGAGGCCGCGGCCGCCGCTGGCGTCGGTCGCGTCGTGTACCTGGGCGGCGTGGAGCCCGACGGCCCGCCCTCGCATCACCTGGAGAGCCGCCTGGAGACCGGACGCGCGCTGCGCGGCGGTGACGTATCCACCATCGAGCTGCGCGCGGCGATGATCATCGGCGAGGGCAGCGCGTCGTGGCGTATCGTCCGCGACGTCGCCGCCCGCCTGCCCGCGATGCTGCTGCCGAGCTGGTCGCGCTCGAAATCCGAGCCCGTCGCCGTCTCGGACGTCGTCGCCGCCCTCATCGGCGCGCTCGAGCGCGACACCGACGCATCCGAATGCTGGGACATCCCCGGCCCGGAAGCGCTGTCCGGCAAAGAGGTCTTCGAGCGTGCCGCCGCCGTCATGGGCAACGACCCGCTGCTGATCGACGTGCCGCTCTTGACCCCGAAACTATCGAGCTACTGGCTGCGCTTCGTCACCCGCAGCGACTACGACCTTGCCAAAGAGCTCGTCGAGGGCCTCGAGCACGACCTCCTCGCCAAAAACGACGACTTCTGGCACCTCATCGACCACCCCGAACGCCTGACCTACGACCAGGCCGCCGCCCGCGCCCTGAAAAGCGAGGGCTACCCCGCCAACGGCTGGGAACGCGTCATCGGCAAGCTGACGGGCACCACGGACAAGAAGCTACGCCCGTAGACCGCCCGGGCCTCGGCCCGCACTTCAACTGGCCCGCAGGCTGCCAGCCTGCAAACAACCCCTCTCCCCACACACCGCCGCGCGTCCCCGCGTTGGCCCGCAGGCTGCCAGCCTGCAAATCCCTCTCCTCACACGGTGCGCGGGGCTCTGTCCCCGCCGGGACCGCTCCGCCGGTCCCAAACGTGCCGCCCGAACCGCAATTATTCACGCGGTCGTTTGCGCGTGCAGGCCCACCGCCGTAAACTCACAAACACCAACGCACCTAACACCCCGATCGAACGAGCGCGGGGGGACCGACAGTGCTACACGATGAGCGACCTCATCCAACATGATTCGAATTTTGCGTTCCTCGAGGGGCGCGATGCGCGCCTGGCCAGGCTCGGGGCCGAGGCGGAGTTGTTGGCGTCGATCAACCCCAATACGTGCATCATGCAGGTGCGGCTGATCGCCGAGCTGCTCGCCAAGCGGGCGGCGGCGGAGTTGGGTGTCTACGACGTCGATGACCTGACGTTCTTTCGGACGCTCGAGCGGCTCCAGCGCTTCAACGAATTCGGCCGGGATATTCGGCAGGTGTTCCACGACATCCGCCAGGACGCCAACGAGGTCGTGCACGGCAACCAGATCGTCGACGCGAAGGGCGTCGCGCGGCACTACGTGAAGCTCGCGCACAAGGTCGCGGTGTGGTTCTACCGCACGCTCGAGGACCCGTCGTTCTCGCCCGGCGCCTTCCAGACCCCACCCGACTACGAAGACCGCTACGTCGACGTGCTCGCCGAGCACGAGGAGCTCGAGCAGCGCATCAAGCGCACCAACGAGGTCATCGAGGAGGTGCAGACGAAGGCGCGGACCGAGTCCCAGCGCCGCGCCCAGGCCGAGGAAATCGCAAGCCAGCTCCGCGAGGAGCGCGACGTCTACGAGTCGCTGGCCCACGAATACGA
>JBNJFZ010000094.1:0-20926 GCA_051747295.1 Myxococcota bacterium | reverse complement strand
AGGCCAGATCGAGCGGCGCTTCCCTCGCAAACCCCTCTTCGCGCTCTAGCTCCAGAATGTTCGGGTCACTGCCCAAGGCTCAGTCCGACGATTTGATTTAGACACACACCTGCGGCACGCTACGCTAACACTCGGGCTCGCCGTCGTCATCTGGCTGTGCTTTCTGCAAGCGACGGCGTTCCGCCTCGGTGGCGTAGTCCTGCTCGGAAAACGGTGGTGAGGTTCGGTTGTCCCGCACCCGACGTGCGGTATCATGCCTGAAGACAGTACTCCTCAATTCACTCTGGAACGACGATGCTATCCCCGAAGGCCCTGCTACCGTTCGCGGCCATGCTCTTCCTGACGACCCTGACGGCGGTCGGGCTGACAACGAGCTCAGCCCATGCCCAGGAACCTCCGCCCCCACCCTCCACCTCCGATACCGACGGTGAGACTGACTCGGACGCATCCGACGCGCCTCCGCCGCCTCCCCCGGTCGACGATCTGGGTGATGCAGATACGCGTACGTCGCAGGATGTCGAGTCGACTGGCGGCGAGAGCAACGGAGAAGCGCAGGAGTACTGGGACACCCAGCCCAGGCAGCCACAACCAGGCAAGCGTATCGCACTGGAAGGGCTCGGCGGCCTGGGCGGGATGGCTGGAGGCTACCTCGTCGGTGGATTCAGCGGGGCGCTCGCTGGCGCCCTCATCAACCAGGATCCCTATTCCGCCCTGATCGGCGCAGTCATTGGCTTGAGCGTCGGAGGCCTGATGGGAACCCCGCTAGGCATCTGGGCAGCGGGCAACGCGGTCGACGGGAATGGCAGCTACTGGACCACGCTCGGGGGCACGACACTTGGATTTGTTGCAGCCGGCATCGTGTCAACTGCACTACAAACCTCGGCACCGGGCGTGGGTGGAGTCGGCGGGGTCGTCCTTCCGATTACGGGCGGGATCATCGCCTACGAGCTCTCGAATGACGGGAAAAGGCAGAACGCGGGGCTGCAAACACCGGGGCTGCGCTTGAGCGCGGGAATCGCTCAGCCTCAGCGTGGCAACGGCGCCGTGATGCTGTTTGGCGCGTCGTGGTAGCGGTCTCACCAACGTCCGCTCAGGTTCAGCAAACCACCGCTGCCCGACCGGGCCGGACTCGCCCCGAGCTGCAGGGAGATCCCCGAATCCTTCGACCTGGGCCCGCTGCTCAACTCGTAGCCGACCATACCACCGGTGATCGGCAATGCGGTCATCCAGAAGATGCCGCCGCCGTTGCCCCCCGTGCCGGCGGAGATGCCAAGAGTGGTCACCCCACCCACGAGCACACCGCCCAAAAACCCGCCGGTGGTGGCCCAGATCGAGCCGTTGCCCGACATGGCGTTGCCGCCCAGCCACACACCGACCGGTGTCCCAATGCCGTAGCCCAGCAGCCCACCGATCCCGGCTGCAACACCAGCCTCGATCGATCCGGGTCCTCCTGCGATCGAGCCCACGAGGAAGCCGCCGAGCAAGCCCGACAGGGACCCGCCGAGCATCAGACCAAGTCCCGTCAGCGCCTCGACACCTGCGCGTCCCGCCGAAAACGGTTTGACCTCCTGAGACGTGTCAGCTTGCGCCTCGACATCTCCCGCCGCGGACGCCTCAGTCGCAGGTGGCGCACCGGGCTCCGGGGCGGTTTCATCCGACGTGTCGAGCTCCTCGACCGGTGGCGGCGGCGGAGGAGGCTCTTCCTGGGCCGTCGCCTGGGTCGGATAGACAAGACCGCCGGTCACAATCAGCGCGGCGAGGGTCGTGAGAAGGTATCGCATCGAGGTCTCCGTTTGGGGCACCGGGGGGCAGTCTTTATGCCACCTCGACAAACATCACCACAAGTCGTGGCTAGAGTTTGCCGCTCAGTCGCCGTTTGTTGCGTATTCGGTGGCCCGTTGATAGCCTCGGAGGACCCCACTGAGGCCCCACATTTCGTAAAGTGGCGAGCCCGAAGCCGACCTGAAGTCGGGAGCGATCATAGACGTGGCATCGCATCGAGGCGCGAAAACTAATTTCCTCGACATCGGGACGACGTTCGAGGAAAAATACGAGATCGTCAAAGAACTCGGCAGCGGCGGGTTCGGTATGGTCTACCTCGCCTTCCAGGCGTCGATGGACCGTTACGTGGCGATCAAGATGCTCAAGTCTGGGCTCGGGCGTGCTCAGCACGCCGCCGCGGAGCGCTTCCTGCGCGAAGTCAAGATCATCAGCAAGCTGCGCCACCCGAATACCGTCACCATTCACGACTTCGGGGAAGCCGAAGACGGTGTCCTCTACATGGTCCTCGAATATATCGAGGGCGAGACGCTCGAGAACGTCCTCACGCGCGAAGGTGCACAGCAGCCCCGACGTGCGCTGCACATCGCCCGGCAGATCGCGAAGTCGCTGGCAGAAGCGCACAGACACGGCGTGGTCCACCGCGACCTCAAGCCGGCCAACGTCATGCTGATGGATCTCGAGACCGAGCGCGACTTCGTCAAGGTACTCGACTTCGGTGTCGCACGACTCCTGCGCACCAACGATCGCGACCTGACCAGCGCTGGTCTACCCGAGGGCAAGCATGAACTGATCGGCACGCCCCGCTACATGAGCCCCGAGCAGGTCCGAGGAGAGTCGCTGACACCGGCGAGCGACCTCTACGGGCTCGGACTCATGCTCTACGAGCTCCTCGTGGGCGAGCCCGCGATGCGCGGCGAGACGACCATGGCGCTGATCTCGCAACAGATCAGCCCGAACCCGGTCCGCCTGGACGGCCTGCGCGCCCTGTCGCCTCATCTCGAGCGAGTGGTACAGTCGCTGACGGATAAGAATCAGGAAACACGGGCGCAGTCCGCCGCAGAGACCGTCTCCGAGCTCGACCGAATCATCGACGAGTTTGACCGGTCACCTCCAAACGCCACGACACAAGGCAAGCCCCATCGCGTCCAAGAGCGGCCGCTCGGCATCGCGCGGGAGGATAAGACTGCGGCATCGACGCCGAGCGGCCTACAGTCCCAACAGCAGCCCAACACTAGGCCGCAGCCTCAGACCACCGGCCAGGCCAGGAGCGCGGTCTCGACGCAAGCCCCGACCAATGAAGTCCCCAAACCCGACGTCAATACCGAGCCTCGAGATGCTCTGCGAAAACAGGCAGCTCTCGGCCCGGACCTCCCGCCGGAACCCACCGATCAAAATATCTTTTCATCGGCCCCGGAGCCCGAGAAAGCCGCGCACCGAGGAAATCTACCGAAGGCACCCAGCGAAAAAGTCGACGACGATCTAGGCGGCTTTACCGTCGGCATGGTCAAGATCGTGCTGTTCGGCAGCCTCGCCGCGATCGGCGTCTATATTTCCTTTCTGACCATCGGGATGATCTTCGGCGAATTCTTACGGGGCCAACTCCGATTCTATGGAGCGCTGATTCTGGCCATCGCGATCCCGTTGCTGACCGCGCTGGGTGAGAATAGCCAGAAGGAACGCTTCGAAGTCGTCGAGCGCCCAGTCGACCGCATCGCGCGCGTCTTCATCGGAACTGCGATCTTTAGCTTTGGCGCGAGCATCCTGGTGTGCTTTGCGATGTCTGGACAGGTGGTCAAGGAGCTGCACCGCTCTCCCAACTGGTTCATGAGCGACCAGATGGACCGCTCGAAGCTCGGCAACCTCAATGACAAGTTCTCCGAGGGCCTTGCGTTTGTCGTCGAGGCCGGCACGCGCGCTGTAGGCGTCTACAACGGGCCAGATACGGGGGCGATGGCCCCAGACCAGCCCGCTGCAAAGACGCGCCCGACCAGGCCCCCCGAGCCAACACGCCCCGCCACGAGAGCTGCCGACAAGGCTGCAAGCGACGACTCGACGTCCGACAAGGCTGCACCCGAGGATTCGAAGCCCGAAGAGCGAACCGACCAAGACGACGCCGCGGCCGAACCCGAGAAAGCCGCGCAAGACGAACAAAAGAAGAACCGCCCTCCCCCGAGCAACGACGATCGCACTGGAGACGACGGTGAGTACATCCGTTGGTAGGCGCGAGGTCGCCCCCACTCGCAAGCGCAAGAAGTACAAAAGGCCGGTCGCAAGAGCTGCGACCGGCCTTTCAATATTGAAGCATCAGCGTGGCATTACTTGCCGAGCTCGGGCTTCTCGAGCTTCATGTCGCCAGGCTCGGAGCCGGCTCCATCACCTTGCTGCTGTTGCTTCTGCTTCATCTGCTGCTTGATCTTCTTGAGGACTTCCGGGGGAATGTTCTTGCCACCACCGGCGCCACCAGCGCCTCCCATTCCGCCCATGCCGCCACCCATCTGGGGGCCGCCAGCGCCTTCCTCCACGTTGACGACGATGTTGTCTTCGTTCTTCTCGATCTCGGCGTCTTCGCGCAGCTTCTTGATGAACCCATCCATGCCCTCGCGCAGCTTCTCACGCTCGAGGCGCTGCATGATCTCTTCCTTCGCATCTGCAAAGGACTGCTTTCCGGCCTCTTTCTTATCTGTCACCTTGATGACGTGATAGCCGAAGCGGGTCTTGACGGGTTCGGAGATGTCTCCCTTCTTCATCTGGAAGGCGACTTCGTCGAACTCCGGGACCATACGCCCCTTCGGGAAGAATCCGAGGTCTCCACCACGCTTGGCCGACGGGCCTTCCGAGTGGGTCTTGGCGAGTTCGGCGAAGTCAGCTCCGCCTTTGGCCTTCTTTACGAGTTCTTCGGCTTTCTTCTTGGCTTCTGCGGCCTTTTTCTCGTCCTCACCTTCGGCCTTGAGCAGGATGTGGCTGGCCTTGACGCGCTGGGGCTTCTCGAAGCTCTCGGCGTTCTTGGTGTAGTACTCTTTGGCGTCCTCGTCGGTCACCTTGATGTCGTACTTACCCTCGAGGTGCTTCTTGAGGCGCTCGCTCTTGCGCATGTCTTCTTTGATGCGATCGACGGTTACGCCGCTTCGCTCGAGGAATTGCTGGAACGCATCGTCATTCGGAAAGCGCTCGCGGAACTCCTTGTACTGCTCCTCGACATCTTCGTCTGTAACCTCGACACCGACTTCTTCGAGCTTGTTGGTGATGAGGTGGTCATCGATGACCTGCTGCAGGGTTCGCTGCTTGTACATCATCGCCAGTCGATGAGGCACCGTTCGACGGTCCTTGGTACGACGCTCGATGAGCTCGTTGAACTTCTCGGCAGGAATTTCGGTCCCGTTGACCACGGCAACCGGCCCGGTTGCCTCGACGGGCAGCTTCCCGTCGTCCTTCTTGGCCTGCTCGTCCTTGGACTCCTCGTCCTCCGACTTCTCGTCCTGCTTGGCCTCTTCGGCCTCTGCGGACTCCTTCTTATCGTCTTTTACTTTTTGGTCGCATCCCGCACCGAACGCCATACCGACGGCGAGTCCGAGCGCGAGAAGTGTCTTTTTCCAGTGACTCATGAGAGCTCCTGATGGAGTAAAAAATCTTTTGGAGCGAACCCGACGGCTCGCCGCGGGAATTTCAACACGACGTTTGGCTTATAGATTCCGTTCGCTCGGTTGAGCGCAGTCGCGTTGCGGCAACAACCTCACGCTGGATGACGCGCTCCTCACGCGCAAGCAACCAGTACCTCTACCTCGACCCACGCCGAGAAATCGGGTTCAGCTAACGTGTTGCGTACATCCCGACGGCCCGCAGTGTCAAGTTATGGCCAACTCCGTCATAGGATTCGACCAGCGTCCGAACAAAGTCATCCCCTTTACTCCTCGGCCTGATCTTGTTGTTGTTTCTGTTTTATTTTCTCCAAAACTTCGGGCGAGATGCCCCTGGAGTCGTCCTGCCCCTCCGGAGGCTCTTCGACCCGAACCTCGATATTCTCGGGCTTCTCGACGATCTTCGCCTCGGCGCGTAGCTCGCCGATGAAAGCGTCCATCGCAGTGCGCAGCTTCTGACGTTCGAGGCGCTTCACAATATCTGCCCTCGCATCTTCAAATGACTCCTTCCCGGCCTCTTTTTTATCGGTGAGCTTGATGACGTGATAGCCAAAGCGAGTTCTGACCGGCTCGGAGATATCTCCCTTCTTCATCTCGAAGACGACCTCATCGAATTTCTGGACCATGCGGCCCTTCGGGAAGAATCCGAGGTCTCCCCCTCGCCTGGCCGACGGACCTTCCGAATGGGCCTCGGCGAGCTCTGAGAAGTCAGCCCCGCGCCTGGCTCGATCCGCGAGTTCCCGGGCCTTCTTCCTGGCCTCCTCGTCCTGTTCTTCGTTCTCGCCTTCCACCTTGATCAGAATATGGCTGGCCTTGACTCGCTCGGGCTTCTCGAAGCTCTTCGCGTTCTTCTTATAGTGTTCTCTGGCGTCCTCCTCGGTCACAGCGACGTCGTGCTCGTCCTCGAGGTGCTTCTTGAGGCGGGCAGATTTCGTCATGTCGCTCTTGATGCGTGCGACCGTCACACCGGAGCGCTCCAGAAATGCCTGGAACGCCTCCTCATCGGGAAACCGCTCCTTGAACTCCGCAAACTGCTTCTCGACTTCCGCCTCGCTGACCTCGACCCCAGCCTCGTCTATGCGCTCGGTGATCAAGTAGTCGTCGACGACCTGCCGCAGCGTTCGCTCCTTGTACATCACCGCCACTCGGTAAGGCACCTCTCGGCGATCCTTGGTACGACGCTCGATGAGCTCGTTGAATGTCTCGGCAGGGATGGTCGTCCCGTCCACCTCTGCAACCGGCCCGACCGCCACGACAGGCAGATCGGAGCTCGGTTGGGCCCCGGATGTCGTCTCGTCTTTGCGCTCGACAGGCGTGCTCTGATCGACCAACTCCTCATCGGTCGCCGAGTCCGCGCGCTGCTCCGTAGGCGCCTCGGTACTCTCGGTCAGCGGCGCCCGCTCGGTCGTCTGCTTATCGGATGACGAACTGCTGGCGCAGCCGCCCGCCAAAAGGCATATCGAGCAGAGAGCGAGCGCGGATTTGAGGTGCGAGAATGGCTGGAGCATGATCTTCTCCCCGGTTTCGAAGGCCTTTATGTCGCGTGCATGTCACTCGAAGGCGAGTAGCATAGCGAACGCAAACAAATAGTACAGGTCGGGCCTGCTACAGCATGGACGACAGAGCTGAAGCATAGCGGCGGAACACATAGTCGACAGCGGTTGCAACCGCCTCGACGAACGGGAGCTTCTCGAAGGGGACGAGAAACCACGACGGGTTGCGAAACAGCGAGTCGACCAACCTCTGGGGGCCCAATGCGTGGGCGATCGCTATGTGGGCGAGCGAAAACAGCGAGAGGAGTCGGAAGAAGTGATAGCGCCAGGAGTCGGCGTGAAACGTCACGTACAGCGCGAGCGCGGCTACCGGAGCGGACAGCCCGATGCCGAGCTTTGCCGCATACCCCATGGTTCGAATTTGTGCTGTTAGCAGGACGAAGCCGAAGACAAAGAGCAACGGCGCGATCACCGACTCGGCCCACTCGAAGCCCGTTTCGGGCCCTCGCAGCCACGACGATGATGATTGACGGCTCGTATGCGTGGGTCGCGCCTCGTCTCTGGCCGGATCGGCGTACTCGGCAAACCGTTCCCAATCGAGCTCCATCTCTTCTTCTTGCGCCGGCGGGCGCTGCTGGTGCTCGCTGGCGCTGACATCAGCAAACTGCGGTCCCGTGGTCGACCCGATGGGGGCTGACGTCGACTCCGGCTCGGGCGGCCGCGGCGAATTCTTGTAGAAACCTGGGTTCGGGCTGTTTATCGCCACGCCCTCGTCACGCAAGATCTCGTCGATCTCCGCGATGAGACCTCGAGCCGACTGGTAGCGATTGGACGGCACCTTGTCGATGAGTCGAAATAAGATCGGCCTGGCGCGATCCGGCACTCGGTCGATCTCCTGGAGATCGAGCGGCTCGGGCGACACATGCGCGCCGACTGCACCTTCCACGGTGTCGGATTTGACCGCGCGTGCGCCCGTGACCATCTCGTAAAAAAGGAGCCCGAGCGCATAGAGGTCGGTCCACGGCCCGATATCCTCGCCGCGGGCTTGCTCGGGGGCGATGTAGCGCGGTGTGCCGACTGCCATCCCTTCCCGCGTCAGCTCCTGGATCGAATCCTCGCCCAGCCGAGCCAGGACCTTGGCCATCCCGAAATCCAGGACCTTGATCTTCGGGCCCAGGCGCGTGCGACTGACCATGATATTGGCCGGCTTCAGGTCGCGATGGATGACGCCGTGCCCGTGCGCATGATCCAGGGCGAGTGCGATCTGACGGGTCATCTGGAGCGCGTCCACCAACGACACTGCATCACCGCGCACGACATCGTCGAGCGTCTCGCCGTCGACGTACTCGAGGATCATGAAGAAGATGCCGTCTTCGGTCTCGCCGTAGTCGTAGAGCGTGATCAGGTTGTCCTGCACCAATTTGCTGATGACCTTCAGCTCTCGGTGAAAACGCCCCTCGGCCGTCTCACTGGTCAACACGTGGCTCGGCGGCAGCGCCTTGATCGCCACGCGCTCGCCGGTGCGTCCGTCGATCGCGCTGAATATCGCCCCGAACGCGCCGTATCCCACGACACCTTCGACTTCGTATTCACCGCCCAGGACGTCGCCGGGCGAGATATACTCTTCGAGATTTTGGGCAGGAGAGGCCACGGTTCAGTACGGTAGAATCTGATCGATTTCTGCGTACACCCCGGCGATCGCATGCCCGAGCTCGACCGTGACTGCGTAGATTGAGGACAATAGCGGCGTCTGACTAAACGGTTCGAGGAACCAGGCAGGCGCATTGCTCAATCCCGCAGCCGTCTCTGCTGGGGACGTGAAAGCCGTGATGGCAATGACAACGCCGAGAATGTAGACGAAGTTGCGCGCTGTGGGAAGCAACCACGTGCGACCCACGTCTTCACCGATGGCTCTGACCCCTGAAAAGACGGTCCAGACGACAGCTGCGACCGGGATCAGCCCACCTGCCACCCAGCGCGTACCGGCCGTGGTTGTGGAGAGTGCCCCCGTTACGATCATGAAAGCCAGGTAAAACGCCACCAGTCCGGCCACGTAGGTCACGCCTCGCACGAGGTACTCGCGAGACTCGTAGGTCCCATCGACCGAGCGCTTTGGCGCCTTCTTCTTTTTCTTGCGCCCCGCCTGGATTTCCTGGCGCTTGACGCTGCCCATGTCGATGTCGAGCTCTTCGGGGCGAGTCGAAGGCCTCACCAGACGAGCTTCGCGCCCTGCTCCAGATTTGGACGCGTTGCGCGCCGAGCCAGAGTTCTCGTTCTCGTCACCGAAGACGGGCTCGACTCGACTATCGGCGCCGCTTCGGCTCGCAGCGGGCTCATCTTCGTCGGTGTCCGGGCTGTCGACATCGAAATGCTCCACGTAGTTCTGGCCGGAAAACATCTCTTCAAACGACTGATCGGGCGATCGCTCCGGCTGTGAGGCCTCCCGGGTCTCGACCTCCGGTTGGACTTTCTCCACGCTCTCGACGGCCCCGGGCAGCGGGAGAGCCTCGGCGAAGGCTTCGACCGACTGGAATCGGTCAGACGGTTCACGGGACGTTGCCGTGAGTATGAGTTCCTGGATAGCGGGCGACAGTGAGTCGAGCTTCGCAAATGGAAGCGGCTCCGATGAAAGGTGCAGCCGAGCCACCGATGCGACGCTCTCGATCTTCATCGGCGGCTCACCGGTGAGCATCTCGTAGAAGATCAACCCCAGACTATAGAGGTCGCTCGAGGGGCCCACCGAACGGCCGAGCACCTGCTCCGGACTCATATAGACCGGCGTTCCGATGAATTGAGTCGAGCGTTGCTGCTCGCCACTACCGACAACGGTCTCGGACTCCTCGAGCAATTTTGCCACGCCAAAATCGAGGACCTTCACGAAGTCAGTCTCACCGTGCATCTCGCACAGCATGATATTTGATGGCTTCAGGTCGCGGTGGATGATGCCAATGGCGTGAGCCTCAGCGAGGCTCTTTAGGATCTGATGGCAGATGCCTATCGCCCGCGATTCTTCGATCGCTCCGTGCGCGGTCAATTGATCGAGGGTGACGCCCTCGAGATACTCGAGCACCATGTAGTGAATACCGCGCGCCTCCCCGAAGTCGTAGATCGTCACGGTGTTCGGGTGGCGCAGCTTGCTGACGATCTGCACCTCTTTGATGAACCTGTCGGAGACCTCCGGGTTGGACTTGAGGACGCTGGGCTTGAGGAGCTTGAGCGCGACGTCGCGCCCCATCGTCTCGTGGCGCGCCTTGACGACCACCGCGAAGCTGCCGGTCCCGAGCTTCTCGACCAGGCGATACTTTCCTTCAAAGACTTCCCCAGGCTTGAGTCTCGGCCCTCTTCGGGAGTTAGATTTCGACTCGCTCATGGGAAACTAGGAGGCTCGACGCGGTACAAAAAAGACCCAGCAGAGTTTACCACTCCGCTCGCAGACGGTTCAATAACATAAACAGGATAATTTAACATAGACCGGTCACCGAAAGTGATCCTTGAGACCAGTACCTCGGTCCGCAAAAGAAAAGCCCCGACCGAGTTCACGGCCGGGGCTCTTCAGTCAGACCTGGTGAGAGGCCCGAGCGTCTGGAAGGGGGCTTACATCATGCCGCCCATGCCTCCCATTCCACCCATGCCGCCCATGCCGCCCATGCCGCCCATTCCGGCTGGCATGCCGCCATCGTCGTCGTCATCGCTCTGACCCTTGGCCTTGGGCTTGTCCGCCACCATGGCCTCGGTCGTGAGCATCAGTCCGGCGATGCTGGCCGCGTTCTGAAGCGCGGTGCGCGTGACTTTCGCCGGGTCGATGACGCCGGCGTCTACGAGGTCTTCGTAGATGCCCTTCGCAGCGTTGTATCCGTAGTTGCCCTCGTGCTCGAGGACTTCGCGGACCACGATGGAGCCTTCCTGACCGGCGTTGGACGCGATCTGGCGGATCGGCTCTTCGATGGAGCGACGGATGATCTGCACGCCGAACACCTCGTCGTTCTGCACGTCGAGGTTGTCGAGTGCGACCTGTGCCCGCAGAAGCGCGACGCCGCCGCCAGGGACGATGCCCTCTTCGACAGCTGCGCGAGTCGCGTTGAGTGCATCCTCGACGCGCGCTTTCTTCTCCTTCATCTCCATCTCAGTCGCAGCACCGACCTTCATGACAGCAACGCCGCCGGAGAGCTTGGCCAGGCGCTCCTGGAGCTTCTCACGGTCGTAGTCACTGGTGGTCGATTCAATCTGCGCCTGAATCTGGCTGATGCGGGACGTGATGTCGTCTTTGGCGCCTTTGCCGCCGACAACAGTGGTCGAGTCCTTCGAAATCGTGACGGAGTCACAGGTTCCGAGGTCGTCGACAGTCGCCTTGTCGAGGCTCATGCCACGCTCTTCGCTGATGACCGTCGCGCCCGTCAGGACAGCGATGTCTTCGAGCATCTGCTTGCGGCGGTCGCCAAAGCCCGGCGCCTTGACCGCAGCGACGTTGAGCACGCCACGCAGCTTGTTCACGACGAGAGTCGCGAGTGCTTCGCCCTCGATGTCCTCGGCGATGAGCAGCAGCGGGCGGTTGCCTTGCTGGTGCACCTGCTCGAGGAGCGGCAGCAGGTCCTTCATGTTGCTGATCTTCTTGTCGAACAGCAGGATGAAGGGCTCTTCGTGCTGGACTTCCATACGCTCGGAGTCCGTCACGAAGTACGGCGAGAGATAGCCGCGGTCGAACTGCATACCCTCGACGAATTCGAGCTCGTCCTGCAGGCCCTTGGCCTCTTCGACGGTGATGACGCCCGACTGACCGACTTTCTCCATCGCCTCGGCGATGAGGTTTCCGACGGTCTCGTCGTTGTTGGCCGAGATGGTTCCGACCTGCGCGATCTTGCCGCGGTCGGACGTCTCGATGGCCTGGTCGGCGATCTGCGCGACGATGGCCGCGACGGCCTTGTTGATGCCGCGCTTGATGCTCATCGGATCGTGGCCCGCCGCGACGAGCTTGGAGCCCTCACGGAAGATGGCCTGGGCGAGCACCGTAGCGGTGGTCGTTCCGTCACCCGCGGTGTCCGAGGTCTTCGAGGAGACCTCTTTGACCATCTGGGCGCCCATATTCTGGAACTTGTCTTCCAGCTCGATTTCTTTGGCGACGGTCACGCCGTCCTTGGTGATCGTCGGAGCGCCGAAGCTCTTGTCGAGCACGACGTTGCGTCCGCGGGGTCCGAGCGTGACACGCACAGCGTTCGCAAGGGTGTTGACGCCCTTGAGAATGCGCTGGCGAGCGCGAGTATCAAAAATAATTTCTTTAGCTGCCATAGTCTTTGCTCCTATTCAGAAAGTGGTGAGTCGTTGTCACCCTGACCCGAGCCGCGTGGCGTCGGGCGTGTCTGATGGATGAAATTGACTGATTCAGTCTTCGATGACGGCGAGGATCTCGTCCTCGCGGAGGATCAGGTGCTCTTCGCCAGCGACGGTGATCTCGGTGCCGGCGTACTTGCCGAACAGGACCTTGTCGCCTTCCTGAACCTGCATGTTCGCGTGGGATCCGTCGTCGTTGAGCTTGCCGGGTCCGGCAGCGCGAACGAGGCCTTCGAGTGGCTTCTCTTTCGCGGAGTCCGGGATGATGATTCCGCCGGCGCTCTTGTCGTCTGATTCGATGCGCTGGACCAGCACGCGATCATAAAGTGGTTTGATGCCCATTTCAGTTCCTCCGTAAAGGATTGAAGGGAACGGGCAGGACTAACCCTGCCTCGATACGTTGTGACAAATTGTTGATTTTTGAGTCGGCCCCGTGCTCGAAGAGCCCGCCGCCGTCGTGGCGGTTGTCGGCCTCTTCCGGGGCCGTTAGCACTCTGCATTCGAGAGTGCTAACTGCTCGTGAGTTATAGTGCCCAGATTTTTGAAGTCAAGCCCTGATTGCGAATTTTTCTCCAGGGACGTGCCGACCGTCGCAACCCCGCGAAATAACGTAAAAAACATGGTCGCGCACGGGTACTTCGCGCGACAAAAACAGCGCTGTGGCCCGTTGAGATGGCGACCGAGCGCTGAGCGGGGTTCATCCGGACGGCAGCAACTCTCTACACGGCTCGAAGATCGTCAAGTAATCGACGTGCTCGGCGACGATGTCTCGGTCTTGACTCGGGTTTGGGCCGGTCTATCATCAAGGGTGTGCTCGGAGGAACACGCTTCGGCACTCGAGACATGGAGGAAGCGATCACGAAAGCCACGCGGAGTATGGATGCCTGACCCCGACGCCACGGACGCTCACACATCATCGACGTCGGCCGCCCCCACCCGGACGGCCACGAGCGACACACCACCGTCGTACCTCGACGCATTGCGCTCCACCGCCGAGCGTGTCCACCGTTCTGCCCGCCACCTCGCCTACCAGCCATCAGCCACGAAAGACGACGCACTCGCACACGTGGCCGCATCCCTGCGCCGCCACACCGAGTCGATACTCGAGGCGAACGCGCGTGACGTAGAGCGCGGCCGCGAGAAGGGGCTCGACGAGGCATTCCTGGACCGATTGCAGCTCACGTCGCAGCGCGTCGAGAAGATGGCGGGCGCCGTCGAAGAACTCCTGGCGCTCGACGACCCGGTCGGCAAGCTCGACGAGATGTGGACCCGGCCGAACGGGCTTCGGGTCGGCAAGCGACGCATCCCGCTGGGCGTCATCGGCATCATCTACGAATCTCGGCCCAATGTGACCAGCGACGCGGCGTGCCTGTGCCTCAAGAGTGGAAACGGCGTCCTGCTGAAGGGTGGCAGCGACGCATTCGAGTCGAACCGCGCCATCTTCGCGGCGATACGAGCCGGACTCGATGCCAGCGCCCTGCCCGATGAGGCGAGCGCGGCGGTCGGCTTCGTCGACACGCGGGAGCGCGGCGCGGTCAAAGACATGCTCGGCATGGACGCATACGTCGATGTCATCATCCCGCGCGGCGGGCACGGCCTCATCGAGTTCGTCAAAGAGAACTCGCGCATCCCGGTCATCAAACACGATGAAGGCGTCTGCCACGTCGTCGTCGACGGGACCGCCCTGCCCGACGTTGTCGATCGCGTCGTGCTCAACGCCAAGACTCAGCGCACCGGCGTGTGCAACGCGGCCGAAACCCTGCTATTGACCACCGATGGAGCACGAGAGCACGGCGTACGCGTACTCGCGAAGCTGGCCGACGCGGGCGTCAAGATGCACCTGTGCCCCAGGTCCATGGAGCTGGCGACAGGCGCGGAGATCGATCCGTCGTTGCTCGTCGAAGCCGACAACGACGCATTTGCGCGCGAATTCCTCGCGCTCGAGCTCTCGGTCCGGGTCGTCGACGACCTCACGGACGCCATCAGCCATATCGATACATTTGGCTCGAGGCACACAGAAGCGCTGCTGACCAGCGATTACAACGCGAGCGAGCGTTTTCAGGCCGAAGTTGACAGCTCGTGTGTAGTGATCAATGCGTCCACACGCTTCAACGATGGCGGCGAGCTCGGGCTCGGCGCCGAAATCGGAATCAGCACCACGAAGATGCACGCCTACGGCCCGATGGGCTTGAAAGAATTGACGACGACGAAGTTCGTCGTGCTTGGAAACGGGCAAATACGCCAGTAATGGAGCACACGATGACACGCACCCACCATTTAGGTACCGCATGAGTAACGAAGCCGCGAAATCGAAGCACTCGCCCGATTCTAACCCGGATATCTATGCGCTCAACGCCGACGAGGTCGATACAGAGACCCTCGCTCGCGACATCGCGCATTTGACCTGGGATCTGAAGGCCCTCAATACGAGCGTCATCGACCTTCGAGGGCTGGTTAGCTACACAGATTTCGCGGTCGTCTGCACGGCCACGTCCCCGAGACATATTCAGGCGATCTCGAAACACGTCATCAATACATTGGCGGAAGCCGGCTACGATGCGATTGGCATCGAGGGTGTCGACTCCGGTGAGTGGGCGCTCATGGACTTCGGCGACGCCGTCCTGCACGTGTTCAACGGAGACGTCCGAGACGAGTACGACCTCGAGCGCATGTGGCCCGACGCAGAACGTCTGGAGCTCGAGGACGAGCCAGCCGAATTGTACGGCCACTTCGAGCTCGAGCAACTACAGAGCTGAGCGGCGCTCTCTAGCGGTGGTAGGGCTCGCCGCGAATGATCGACATCGCGCGGTATATTTGCTCGGCGAGCACCATCCGCGCCATCTCGTGGGGCATCGTCATCTTCGACAGCGAGATGGTGCGACGGGCTGATTTTCGTATCTTCCGGTCCAACCCATCCGCCCCTCCTATATAGAAGCTGACGTATTTGTAGCCGCTGATCATCCAGTCATCGATCATCTTCGCGAACTCGCGGCTGCTTATCTGCTTGCCGCCCTCGTCCAGAGCGATGTCGTACGCACCATCTGAGGCTGCTGCCATCAAGGCATCGGCCTCTTCTTTTTTGCCCTTGTCGACATTCTGGTCACGCACCGACGAGCCGCGAACCTCGATCTCCTCGACCGGCACATAGTGCTGGATACGGCCCAGGTAGTCGTCGGTCAGCGCCCGAAAGTGGTCGTTTTTGAGCTTTCCGACCGCGATGATCTCGAATTTCATCCTTTACACCTCGACTCGCAAATTCAGGCCCTGAACCCCTCCACGCAGCGATTTCGAAAATTTCTACGCAACGATTCCGGGGGGTGCGCCGAATACCATTAATAGAGGGTGCAGTCGAACGTGCCCTCGTTCGATCCGCCGAACTGACCATGGCCACTCGAGGAGCTTCGATGCGCAGAGATCAACTGGAAGGTACCGCGCTCACGCGATGTCTGACTCACGCAAGGAAATGGACGCAGCAGTTACTCCGACACGTCTACCCGGACCGCTGTCCCGGCTGTCGGATGCGCCTCTCCCGCGAGGAGTCCGCGCAAACCCGCGGGTGGTGCGCCCCCTGCGCGGAGACGTGCTTCCCGCTGGAGTCGCCGCGCTGCAGCATCTGTGCGACCCCGCGACCCATGCAGATCGGCCGGGTGTACCGTGGAGTCGACGCGCGGTGCTCGCGATGCGTCGACCAACCCCCGGCTTTCGAGCACGCCGACAGCCTCTTTGAATACACGGGAGCGGTGGCCGATGCGATACAGTTCATCAAATACGCCCCGGCGAGCTGGCCGATTCGCATCCTCGAACCCACCGTTTCAGCGTGGCTTGGCGATGTCATCGACGATCTGGACGACCCCGTCGTCACCACCGTGCCCATGCATCGTCGCGACCTCGTACGCCGCGGCTTTCACCTCATAGAAATGCTCCTGGCGCTGTCTTCGCGCACCGATGCGCGCTTCGAGACGTCTCGCCTCCTCGAAAAAAGGCGCTTTACCCGGCCGCAGGCAGGGCTGACGCTCGGCGAGCGGCTCAAAAACGTCCGGGGGGCATTCCAGGTCGACGACCCGTCGTCGGTCACCGGTCGCAACATCTTGCTGGTCGATGACGTCATGACCACCGGAGCGACGGCGAACGCGGCCTCGAAGGCGCTGATCGAGGCCGGCGCAAGCGCGGTGTTTGTCGCAACCATCGCCCGCGCTCCGAGCACGTGAGGACGCGGCCTCCCATGTGCTTGTAACGCGGACCTACTTTCGGCTACATTGTGCGCAACAGGGTCACAGTTAAAATCACATGGAAGGGTGTTCCATGAATGACGTGTACGACCGGAAGGGGTTTCTGCCAGTCTTCGTCCTGGCAGTCTTGTGTCTTTTCACAGCCTGTAGCGACGACGCCAATGTCAATAATGGCTCGGGGAACTGCGGCCCCGGAGAGACGGAAAACCCGATCTCTGGCGAGTGCGTGCCGAGTCGCACGGGGAACAACGGTGGAGGCAACGACACGGGTGTCGACGACGGTGAGACGACCGACTCCGAGGACCCGGGAGACACGACGACGCAGGACACCAGCTCGGCCGATACGTCGAGCGAAGACACCCATCAATCGGTCGATGTCGATGAGGACGACAGGTGTGCCCCCGGCATAGACAGCGACGGAGACGGGCTCGACAACGATTGCGAATGCAACGAACTACGAACCGACCCGACCGACCCCGATACCGACAACGACGGCCTGAGTGACGGTGAGGAGGACGCCAACGGCAATTGCCTGGTGGACACCGACGAAACCGACCCGCTCGACAGCGACTCGGACGGGGACGGACTCAACGACGGAGACGAGATCGACGAGGGTACGGATCCGCTCAACCCCGACTCCGATGGCGACGGCATCCTCGACGGGGCCGAGGTCGACTCGGGTTGCATGGATCCGAACAGCACCGACACCGACGGCGACGGGCTCTCAGACGACACTGAGGACTCGAACCTGGACGGCGAGCTCGGCACGTGCCCGGACCGCCAATACGACACGAGTTGCGCACAGGGCGAGTCCGACCCATGCAAGCGAGATACGGATGGCGACGGAACCGACGACGGCGACGAAGCCGACTACCTCGAGTGCTCACCGAGCGCGACACAGAACCTCCCGCAGCCGACCCTGATCACTAATAGCGGAGGCAACTATCAACTCGCCGCCGAGTCCGGAGTACAGCACGCATCGGTCTCCGGGATCAGCAGCGGAAACGCAGACGCATTTGTCGACTCGGCGAGTAACTACACGGGCTTCGTGGCGGCCCTGCCCAAGCCCAGTGGCGCCGGCGATGCCGAAGGCGTCCGGGACGCGGTCATCAACGACATCACGTCGCTGTACGCCGGCTCCAGCCAACGCGCCACGGGTCGACGCATCTCCACCCATGACGGCCACCGCGCGGTGGTCGGCGCTATCGTCGAGCTCTCCGGGGTCACCGACGCCACCAGCGCTCGAGATGCGATCCTCGGGCAGCTCGCCGGCGGCACACCGAGCACGTCTTTATCGAGCTCGATATCGGCCAGCGGTGGTCTGCTCTTCGTCTTCGAGGTCATCGACCGCGGCTCGACCTACGTCATCTCCGCCGCCGTGGCCGGCAACACCCAGTACGGCGACGACAACGCCGATACCGGCATGTTCGTCGATGACCTCACCGGCGGCGCCGCGATCGCCGACGCGAGCGAGACGCTGACCACCGAGTGCGTCTCGTACGCGGTCAACAACCAGCCGAAGGTCGACTTCATCTGGGTACTCGACGGTTCGGGCTCGATGGACGACGAGATCGCGAACGTGAAGTCCTACGCGAGCCAGTTCGCCCAGGTCCTGCAGCAATCCAACCTGGACTGGCGACTCGGCGTGACAACCGGCTCCTGCGACGGGATTGCAGACGACACGGCGATCAGCCAGGAGGTGCGTGGCCTGTTCGGCAGCGGCTTTTCGAGTTCCTGCCCGGACACCTCCATATTTCCCGTCCCGCTCCCTCTGAGCCCCTACCAAAACGGAAAGCTGTGCGACACGAACGGAGCCAACTTCACGACCGATGTCGCCAAATTCGAGGCGTGTATCGATGAGATCGCCAGCTCGTCGACCGGCGAGTTCAGCACGACCATGGGCATGGCGGCGATCGACCGTGCCACACCTCGGTCTGCGACCGATAACAGCAAGCTTCGTCCCGGCGCAGCGGTCGTCGTCATCAGCGTCACCGACGAATTCGAGGAGTACATCCAGAGTGAGATGGGATGGACCGACGCGGGCGGGGCCAGCGATCCGCCCAACGACCCGACCCCACTCAGCGCATCCGAGAGCCAGCAACTCGACACGGTCATCCAACCCATCGTCGACTACTTCCTGAAGCCAACGGTCGGCGCCACCGTCTTTGGCATCCACTGGATCCCGGGCGAGTCGTGTAACGATGCGTCCGAAGCCGCCGCGGGGATCTTCCGCATCGCCGGCGCGACAGGAGGCACGTCCGGGAGCATCTGCGCATCGAGCCTGAACTCCACGCTCCAGCAGATCGCGACCGCCGCCGCTGGTATCGCGAGCGGCCTGCGCCTGCGCGGCACGCCCGCCCCACCGTCTATCGATGTGAAGGTCGGCCAACAATCCACCGGCAATATCGTGCAGTGGCCGCGAAGCCGCGCCGATGGGTGGGACTACGATGCGATCGTCAACCGCGTCATCTTCAACGGTAGCAACCCGCCGGTGACCGGCGATACGGTCGTGATTCCCTATCGCCGCTGGCAGGACAGCCTCAACCAGTGCACGTCGGACGCAGACTGCCCTCAGGAGCAGAAACTCGAGTGCGTCGCAGGCGTGTGTCAGTAGCGATCGGGGCGCGATTCGCGATCGGGCGACTCACGCCACGGAATTGTTTCGAGATTCTCTGCATTTAGAAGTCACGAGGCGTTTGATTGGAACTCTCGACCGTGTATCGTCATCTAAAGTCGAGACTGGCGTGAGGCGTCCTCGCAGAGGTGAATATCGAACGGGATGTTCACGGCAACTCACAGATTTTGCATAATTGTGGCCGGCAATAGGCGCTTTGACCCGCCGACAATGCCCGGCAGACGTAACCATGAGAACCAGTCGCCTGCAACGGCTGGTGAATGGAGTGAAGACGGGATGAGACCTGCACTTCTTCTGAACGCGACATATGAGCCGCTCTCGGTGGTCTCCTGGAAGAAGGCGATCACCCTGGTCATTCTGGGCAAGGCCGAGATGATCGAGCAGCAGAGAAATGAGGTCCGATCCGCGACGCGCACCTTCACGCTTCCGTCTGTATTGCGACTGGTCAAGCGGGTGCGCGTGCCGAGAAGCCGCGTGCGATTCACGCGACTGAACGTGTATCGCCGAGACCAGTTCCGCTGCCAGTATTGTGGCGACCAATTCCGCGGTGAGGAGCTGACCTTCGACCACGTGATGCCTCGAAGCCGTGGTGGTGATACGAGTTGGTCGAATATCACGACATCGTGCAAGCCATGCAATCGCGTCAAGGGTGACCGTACGCCTCCCGAGGCCGACATGCCGCTGCTCAACGAGCCCAAGGAACCGCGCTGGTGGCCCTTCTCGGCGGGCAGCGCCAGGTTCGAGCAGCACCCAGAATCCTGGAAGCCCTATCTCTGGACTTGAACCGAGCGCGGGGCTTCGCCCTTCAGGGAGGAGCACCGTGAACCCCTCGATGACGCGCATCGCCGTCATTTCAGACATCCATGGTAACCCCGTCGCCCTCGACGCGGTCATCGACGATATCGAGCGACGAGATATCGACGAGGTCCTCGTCGGGGGCGATCTGGTGGGCCGCGGACCGCTCGGGAGCGCCGTGATCGAGCGCATCATCGAGCGCGAGTGGGCATGCGTCCGCGGAAACCACGAAGACTACCTCATCAATTTCTTCAAGAAAGATGTCCCTCCACAGTGGCTGGTCACCGATGAGTGGGCGGCGTCGCGCTGGATGGCCGCAGAACTCGATGAGACGCATATCGAGTATATCGACGCGCTCCCGTTTACCGTGTCATCCAGCCTGGAGTCCTCGCTGCGGCTGTTCCACGGCAGCCCAGACAGCTACAGCGACGGCATCGGCGACTGGACGTCAGACAGTAAGCTCGAGCGCCACTGGGATGCGATCGACGAGCACGTCCTCGCCTGCGCCCACACCCACCGCCCGCTGGTGCGCGAGATCAAGGGTGGCCTCATCGTCAACGTCGGCTCGGTTGGGCTCCCCTTCAACGGTGATTGGCGGGCACAATACGCCATCTTCGACTACGATGGGTTGGATTGGGATGTCGAATTTGCGTACGTCGAATACGATCGCGACGAATTCCTCGATACCTACCACACCACTGGATTCCTCGAAGAAGGCGACGTGACCGCCCGTCTGCTCAAGATGGAAGTCGAGGAGGCGAGGCCCTACCTGGTCCCGTTCCTCAAGTGGGCCGAGTACACGGACAAGACCCCGCGCGCATCCGAGCTCGATGCATTTCTCGACATCTACGACCCGCAGTGCACGATGAAGGAGTTCTTCGAGTTGCTCCAGCGAGAGAACACCCGCACGCAGGCGTGAGGGAGAACCGCCGTGCGCTCGGACCTCATCCCTCGCCGTTCCAGTCCAACACCTTATCCAACACATCCGACTCGAAGAGCCGACTCACCGACTCGCCGGTGTGAATGCTGCGG